>JAHEMI010000153.1 GCA_024643785.1 Burkholderiaceae bacterium | reverse complement strand
CGGAAGATCTGCACCGCGCCGCGCGCGCGCGCCTGCTCCTCGCTCAGGCCGACGGTTCCGACGTTGGGGTGGCTGAATACGGCGGTGGCGATGTTCTCGTAGCTGACCGGGGGGCGGCCGGTGCCGAACAGCAGTTCGGCGACGTACATGCCCTCGGCCAGCGCCACCGGGGTCAGCTGGACGCGGTCGATGACGTCGCCGATCGCCAGGATCGACGGGACGTTGCTGCGATAGTCGGCGGCGACGCGAACGGCGCCGCGCGCATCCAGTTCGACCCCGGCCGCGTCGAGCCCGAGGCCGCCGGTGTTGGGCGCGCGACCGGTGGCCGCGAGCACGCTGTCGACGGTCAGTTCGCTGCCGTCGTCGAGGCTGACCGTCAGGCCGGCCGCGTCGCGGGCGATGCTGCTGATGTGCGTCGCCAGCCGGATCGTCACCCCTTTCTTGGCCATCTCCGCCGCCAGGGTCGCCCCGAGGTCGCCGTCAAAGCCGCGCAGGATCTGCGCGCCGCGGTAGACCAGAGTCACCGCCACGCCCAGCCCGGCAAAGATCGACGCGAACTCGACCGCGATGTAGCCGCCGCCATAGACCACCGCGCGCCGCGGCAGCTGAGCGAGATGGAAGGCTTCGTCGGAAGTGATCGCGTGCTCGATCCCGGGCAGTTCGGGCTTGGTCGGCCGCCCGCCGGTAGCCACCAGGATGTGCCGGGCACTGACCTGCCGGTCGCCGATCGCCACGGTATGGGCATCGACCACGGTGGCGCGGCCGCGCAGCAGCGTCACGCCGGCGTCTGCCAGGATCCTGCCGTAGACCGCGTTGAGCCGCGCGATCTCGCGGTCCTTGTTGGCGATCAGCGTCGGCCAGTCGAAGCCGGCCGGCGGCACGGTCCAGCCGAAGCCGGCGGCGTCCTCGAAGTCACCGTGATAGTGGGCGGCGTAGGACAGCAGTTTCTTGGGGACGCAACCGACGTTGACGCAGGTTCCGCCGAGATCGCGATCCTCGGCCACCGCCACGCGCGCGCCGAGTTGGGCGGCGAAGCGGCTCGCCCGCACCCCGCCGGAACCGGCGCCAATCGTGAACAGGTCGTAGTCGTATTGGGTCATCGTCTGCTCCGCGCGGCTCGAAACCGCGACCTTTGCGCTACCATCGAAGCCTGCATTGTGACATCTGGGCAATCGGGCATGGGTCAGCCCCGGCCGCCCGCGCTAAGGAGAACGAGATGGGCGAGCACGACGCAACCGGGACCGGGATCGACCGGGTGGCATTGGTGACCGGCGCCGGCAGCGGCATCGGGCGGGCCGCAACGCTGGCCCTGCTCGGCGACGGCTATCGGGTGGTGCTGGCCGGGCGGCGTGCCGAGGCCCTCGAGCGGGTCGTCGCGGATGCCGGACTGGGCGCGGACCGTACTCTGGCGGTCGCCACCGACGTGGGTGATCCGGAGTCCGTCCGGGCACTGTTTGCGCGTACCGAGGAGACCTTCGGGCGGCTCGACGTGCTCTTCAATAATGCCGGCAGCGGCACGCCGGCGGTGCCGATCGAGGAACTGAGTTTCGAGCAGTGGCAGGCGGTGGTCGCGGCCAACCTGACCGGGACCTTCCTCTGCACCCAGCAGGCCTTCCGGCTGATGAAGAAGCAGGCCCCGCGTGGCGGGCGGATCATCAACAACGGGTCGATCTCGGCGCACGCGCCGCGGCCCAATTCGGCGCCCTACACTGCGACCAAGCACGGCGTCACCGGCATGACCCGTTCGGCGGCGCTCGACGGCCGCAATTTCGACATCGCCTGCGGCCAGATCGACATCGGCAATGCCGCGACCGAGATGACCGAGCGCATGAAGCAGGGGGTCGCCCAGCCCGACGGCAGCATTCGTCCGGAGCCGCAGATCGATGTCACCCTGGTCGGCCGGGCAGTGCTGCAGATGGCCAACCTGCCGCTCGATACCAACGTGCTGTTCATGACCATCATGGCCACCAAGATGCCCTTCGTCGGGCGCGGCTGACGACGGCCCGCGGGGCGCAGCGCGCGCCTGGCGGCGCGTCAGCGCCGGGCGTCGGCGTGCTTACTGCTCGGCGTGATCGCGCAGCTGGTGCGTGAGCTGGAGGCGGTGGGCCGCCAGTACCGCCTCGGTGCGATTGCGTACACCCAGTGCGCGCAGGATCGCGCTGACGTGGGATTTGACGGTGTTCTCGCTGAGCTGCAGTTCCACGCCGATGCGCTTGTTCGGCGCGCCGCGCAACAGCAGCCGCAACACGTGCTGCTGGCGCTCGGTGAGCCGTTCGAGCGCCTTGCTGCCGGCCCCGCTGGCCGCGTGGCCGGACGAACCACTTTCGCCCCGGCCGCCTGCCAGGGCGTCGCGCGGCACGTAGTAGCCCCCGCCGAGGACGGTGCGGATCGCCTCGATCAGCTCGTTGCTGGTCGCGGTCTTCGGGATCACGCTCATGGCGCCGGCATCGAGTGCGGCGAGCACGGTCTCCTCGTCGGTGAGACCGGAGAAGACCACGATTGGCAGGTCCGGGAACTCCTTGCGGCAATGTGCTACCGATTCAGCACCTTGGTATCCCGGCAGGATCAGGTCGAGCAGCAACATGTCCGGCATTGGCGCTGCCCCGTGTGCCGCCACGAACGACTCGCAGTCGCCGAAGGTCTCGACGGTGCAGTCGCGATCGATGAACAGCACGGCGTCAGCCACGGCACGCCGGACAATGGGATGGTCATCGACTATCGAGATTCGCATCCGCGGATGGTATCAACTCCGACCGGTTAGGACCATTTGGTCAAGCTTAGGTGGTTTGCCACCGTCGCGGCTTTGCCACGGCAGCGCTCGCCGCTCCGGCCTTCTGCTAGGCTGCGATGCGAGACCACGACCGCAGGATCCAGGCCCGTGCCGCGACGGCATTCCAACAGCCAGCGCCCCTTCCATCTCGGACCGCTGCCCAGCGAGCGGCTGGCGCGCGATCGTGACCGGCCGATCCGGGCCGCCGGCCTGCCACGTGATTCAGCGACGCCCGGTGCCGCGGCGATTGCCGCGGTGTTCCCTGCCTATCGCGAATTGCTGCTGCCATTGCTCGACGGCGCGGTTGCGCCCCAGCGCGCCCAGGTAACAGCGGATCCTGCGGCACGGGCCAACAACCTCAAGGCCAGCGCCTACTTTCTCGAGGCCACCAGCGCCGGAGTCTGCGCGCTCGAACCAGCGGACTGGAGCTCCGGGCCGCCCAGCGGTGCGACCCACGCGCTGGTGTTCGTGGTCGAGTTCGGCCCCGAGCCCGCCCCCGGGGAACCGGGATGGTCATGGATCGCGGGCAGCAACGCCGCCTGGACCGACCTGCGCTGCGCCGAGATCGCGGTAGTGCTGGCGGGCTACCTGCGCGCGCTCGGCTATGCCGCGCGCGGCCACGTCGCCGGCGATGCTGACCTGATCATCGAACGGCTGGCGCAGCGCGCCGGAGTCGCCCAGGCGAGTGCCGAGGGCGCGCAGTTGCAGGTGCCGATGGTGAGCCGGGGCTTCAGGATCGGCGTGGTCAGCACCGA
>JAHEMI010000070.1 GCA_024643785.1 Burkholderiaceae bacterium | reverse complement strand
TCAATCGGCCCCAGGGTGCGACCACCGGCGCCTGGCCCGGCTACCAGCCGTTCGGCGGCTGGAAGGCGAGCGGTACCACCGGCAAGTCGATCGGTTCGTTCTGGTACCTGCCGCTCTACCTGCGCGAGCAGGCACAGACGATCGTCGAGTGATGATCAGGACGTTGGCGGGCGCCGGCGCCCGCCAACAATCAGCGTCTGCTGATGCCCGCTAGAGCGGCTTCTTGATCCAGTTGGCGATCTCGCCGACGACGCCGCGCCGGAAGGCGAGCACGCAGATCACAAAGATCACGCCCTGGGCGACCGTAACCCAGGAGCCCAGCGACGAGAGGTAGTTCTCCATCGTGACGATGATGGCCGCCCCGGCCACCGGACCGAAGAGCGTCCCCATGCCGCCAAGCAGCGTCATCAGAACCACCTCGCCCGACATCGTCCAGTGGACGTCGGTCAGCGATGCCAGCTGGAATACGATGGCCTTGGTCGCTCCCGCCAATCCGGCAATCCCTGCTGACAACACGAAGGCCATCAGCTTGTAGCGATCGGTGTCGTAACCGAGCGAAATCGCCCGGCTTTCATTCTCGCGAATCGCCTTGAGTACCTGCCCGAAAGGCGAGTGGACGATTCGGTAGATCAGCAGGAATCCGGTGAGGAAGACCACCAGCACCACGGCATACATCGCCAGCGGCTGGGTGAGGTCGACAATGCCAAAGAGCATGCCGCGCGGGACTGCCTGGATGCCGTCCTCGCCGCCCGTAAACGGTGCCTGCAGCGCGAAGAAATAGACCATCTGCGCCAGCGCCAACGTGATCATCGCGAAATAAATGCCCTGGCGCCTGATTGCCAGTTGGCCGACCACCAGGCCCAACACTACCGCGGCCCCGGTGCCAGCCAGGATCGCCAGTTCCGGAGTCACTCCCCAGACCTTGGCGGCGTGCGCGGAAACGTAGCCGGCACTGCCCAGGAACATCGCGTGCCCGAAAGACAGCAACCCGCCGAAGCCGAGCAGAAGGTTGAAGGCGCACGCGAACAGCGCGAACATCATCACCTTCATCATGAAGACCGGATAGACGAAGAACGGCGCCGCCAGCAGGAACGCGGTCATCGCCAGGAAGGTATATCGTTGCACCCCCAAGTCGTCAGCGATCTTCGAGGCGAGCTTGCCAGCAGCGGCGATGTCGGTCATTTCTGGGTTCCGAATAGTCCCGCCGGTTTGATCAGCAGCACGATCACCATGACCACGAAGATCACGGTATTGGAGGCTTCGGGGTAGAACACCTTGGTGAGGCCTTCAGTCAGGCCGAGCCCGAAACCAGTGACGATCGCTCCCATGATCGACCCCATGCCACCGATCACGACGACGGCGAACACCACGATAATCAGGTCGCCACCCATCTGCGGATTGACCTGGTAGATTGGTGCGGCCATCACACCTGCAAGGGCCGCCAGCGCGACGCCAAAACCATATGTGAGAGTGATCATGCGCGGGACGTTGATGCCGAACGCCTGGACCAGCTGCGGATTCTCGGTCGCCGCGCGCAGATAGGCGCCGAGCTTGGTGCGCTCGATCACGTACCAGGTCGACAGGCAGACCATCAGCGAAGCCGCGATCACCCAGCCCCGGTAGTTCGGCAGGAACATGAAACCGAGGTTTACCCCGCCCACCAACTGGCTTGGCATCCGGTACGGCAGTCCCGAGGAACCGAACTCGTTGCGGAAGATCCCCTGGATTATCAGCGCCAGGCCGAAGGTAAGCAGCAGCCCGTAGAGATGGTCAAGCTTGTAGAGCCGCGCCAACATGGTGCGCTCGATGATCACGCCAAGCGCACCGACCGCCAGCGGCGCGATGATCAACGCCCACCAGTACCCGACGCCGAGCAGGTTCAGCAGAAAATAGGCCACGAAGGCGCCCATCATGTATTGCGCGCCATGCGCAAAATTGATGATGTTGAGCAGCCCGAAGATGACCGCCAGGCCGAGCGACAGCAGCGCGTAGAACGACCCGTTGATCAGGCCGATCAGCAGCTGCCCGAACAGCGCTTGACTGGGAATACCGAAGATTTCCATTGCGATTCAGCCTGGTTGGGCGCTCCGCATCAGCGGAGCGCCCATCAGTACTACTTCAGAGCACAACCGCCATCGGCTTCAGGCCGGAAGGCTTCGTTGGCCGGGATAGTCGCCCGGATCTTGAGGTAGTCGTACGGGCCTTTCGACTCGGACGGCTTCTTCACTTCGACCAGATACGCCGGATGGAGCTTGCGGCCATCGGCACGGATCGAACCCTTGCCAAAGAGCGGATCATCGGTCGGCGTCGCCTTCATCTTCGCGATCACCTGGGTGCCGTCATCCGACTTCAGGGCTTCGACCGTCTTCAGGTAGTGGATCACCGACGAATAGACACCCGCCTGCACCATCGTCGGATACTTGCCGCCGCTGGCAGCCACGAAGCGCTTGGTGAAAGCCCGCGTACCGTCGTTCTGGTCCCAGTAGAACGTGCTGGTGAAGATCAGGCCCTGGGCGGTCTGCAGGCCAAGAGCGTGAATGTCGGTCAGGAAGACCAGCATCCCGGCGAGGTTCTGGCCCGCTTTGACAATGCCGAATTCGGCCGCTTGCTTGATCGCGTTGCTGGTGTCGCCACCGGCATTGGCCAGGCCGATGATCTTGGCTTTGGAAGCCTGGGCCTGGAGCAGGAACGACGAGAAGTCCTGGGTATTGAGCGGATGGCGCACCTTGCCGAGCACCTTGCCGCCGTTCTTGAGCACCACCGCCTCGGTGTCGCGCTCGAGCGCATGGCCAAAGGCATAGTCGGAGGTCAGGAAGAACCAGGTGTCGCCGCCGGTCTTGACGATCGCCTTGCCGGTACCGTTAGCCAGCATCCAGGTGTCATAGGTCCAGTGGATGGTGTTCGGGCTGCAGGCCTTGCCGCTCAGATCCGAGCTGGCCGCGCCCGAGACCAGAAATGCCTTGCCCTTCTCGCGGGTGACCTGGTTTACCGCCAGCGCCACGCCCGAGTTGGGAACGTCGACGATGACGTCGACCTTGTCGGTGTCGTACCAGGTCCGCGCGATCGTCGAGCCGACGTCGGGCTTGTTGAGGTGATCACCCGTTACGACCTCGACCTTCATGCCCTTCTTGGCGGCGCCAAAGTCCTCCACCGCCATCTTGGCGGCAATGACCGAGCCTGGTCCACCGACGTCGGCATAGAGGCTCGACATGTCGGAGAGCACGCCGATCTTGACCATTCCGTCCGAAAGCTCGGCCTGGGCGGCACCGGTGGCGCATACAAACGCCCCGGCTACCAGCGTTGATAAGAGTTTGAGTTTCAAGTTCGTCTCCCTTTTGGTTGGTGATTGGTAGTGCAGACGGCGCTCTAGACGCCGAGGTACTCGTGCAACATGCCCATCTTCTCTTCGAGTTGGGCGGCAGTAAACCCTTCAACAATGCGGCCGTGCTCCATGACGTAGAAGCGGTCGGCCAGCGGCGCGGCGAAGCGGAAGTTCTGTTCGACCATCACGATCGTCAGACCCTTCGCCCGCAGGCTGCGGATGGCGTGGCCAAGAGCCTGCACGATGACCGGTGCCAGACCCTCGGAGATCTCGTCGAGCAGCAGCATGCTGGCCCCGGTGCGCAGGATTCGGGCCACCGACAGCATCTGCTGTTCGCCGCCCGAGAGCCGCATTCCGGGGCTGAGACGGCGCTCCTCCAGGTTCGGGAACATCTCGTAGATCTCGGTCAGGCTCATGCCCCCGCTGGCCACCGCCGGGGGCAGCAACAGGTTCTCTTCGCAGTTGAGGCTGGCGAAGATGCCGCGCTCTTCCGGGCAATAGCCGATACCCAGCCGGGCGATCTTGTGCGGCGCCAGGTCTACCGCCTCGACGCCGTTGATCCTGATCGATCCGGTGCGGCGTCCCACCAGTCCCATGATCGACTTCAGGGTAGTGGTGCGCCCGGCGCCGTTGCGACCGAGCAGCGTAACCACTTCGCCGCGATTCACCGTCAGGTCGACCCCATGAAGGATGTGCGACTCGTCGTAGAACGAATGCAGATCCGTAATGCGCAGGAATTCGGTATCAGCCATGGGCGCCCTGCAGTTCCGTATCGGCGGTGCCCATGTAAGCCTCGAGCACTTGCTGGTTGCGCGACACCTGTTCGTAGGCGCCTTCGGCGATGATTTCGCCGCGCGCGAGTACCGTGATCTTGTCGGCGATCTGCGCTACCACGTTCATGTTGTGCTCGACCATCAGCACGGTGCGATTGGCCGCCACGTGCTTGATAAGTTCGGTAACCCTGGCCACGTCCTCGTGCCCCATGCCCTGGGTTGGCTCGTCGAGCAGCATCAATTCAGGATCCATCGCCAGCGTGGTCGCAATCTCGAGCGCGCGCTTGCGGCCGTAGGGCAATTCCACCGTCATGACATCCGCGAACTCAATCAGGTCCACCGTTTCCAGCAATTCGAAGGCGCGCGGCGTAAGACTCTCCAGCGAGCGCTCCGATTTCCAGAAGTGGTACGAAGTGCCGAGCTTGCGCTGCAGCCCGATACGGACATTCTCCAGCACCGTCAGGTGCGGGAAGGTCGCCGAAATCTGGAACGAGCGGATTATCCCGCGCCGGGCGATCTGCGCCGACTTCTCATAGGTGATGTCGTGACCGTTGAAGAAGATGTGGCCGCTGGTCGGGATCAGGAACTTGGTCAGCAGGTTGAAAAACGTCGTCTTGCCGGCACCGTTCGGTCCGATCAGGGCGTGAATGTCCCCGCGCTTCACCGCCAGGTCGACATTGGCGACCGCCGTGAAACCCTTGAAATCCATGCACAGGCCCCGTGTCTCCAGGACCTTGTCCCCTTCGCTCATCTTCTTTTAAGCCCCACTTGCGAGTGGTGACCGTCCTGTAATGATGCCGGGATTATGGGCAACGCCCGCCGAGGGCGCAAGCGCACCGCGGGAAACTAAGGGTATCTGCGCAGAGCCGCAACATCCAGATTGCCAGCCAATCCCGCGTCGACGCACGACAGATCATGTTGACTTGTGCCGGTGGTCAACGGCAAGATGCGCAGGCTGGCGAAAACGTCAAACGCCAGCGAACTCGGAGGATTGGGCGATGGCCAAGTCGCAGGACACCAAGAAGGACAAGAAGAAGGAGCCGCAGAAGACGGCCAAGGAAAAGAAGCAGGCCAAACGGGAAAAGAAGGGCAAGTAACTCAGCCCTTCAAGGGGCAGGCCAGCCAGGGAAAAACGCGGGCGGACCGGTCATCGGTGCCGCCCGTTCTTATTCAGCCTCCCGGTACGGATTCTCGAGCCGCTCGATCATCTCCGCGAACACCGCGCGCACCTGGGACTCGCTGCAACCAAGCAGCACCGCATCCTCCAGGGCGTCCTGGAGCATCTGCCGCAACTCGACGAAGTTCTCGTTGAGCACCTTGATCTTCTCGTGGCAGGCCACCGGCGTGCCGTCCGGCATGCGCCAGACCAGGCCGGATGGCGGTCCGGGTGGGGTTCGATTGCCAGGGTTGTCGGGCATGGTGGCTTGGGCTGTTGGTCGAGCGGTACTCAATCGGGGCTCTTAAAAATATCATTGTCGCCCATTTCTGCTCCGAGCTACCCTACGCACTTCGTCCAGAGGCGGGAGCGGCATGGAACCCAATGAGTGGCTGGTGATCCTGAACCCGGTGTCAGGCCGGGGACGGGCGCTGCGCAGCCAGGCCGAGATCGTGCGCCTGCTCGAGCAACATGAGATGCGCCACAGCCTCGCGATCAGCCGCTTCCATGGCCATACCATCGAGCTGGTCAGCGCAGCGATCAGCGCCGGCTGCCGGCGCTTGCTGGTCGCCGGCGGGGACGGCAGCCTGAGCGAAGCCGTCAACGGCATCATGGCCCAGGACGTGGTCCCCGCGACCGAGATCCTGCTGGCGACGCTGCCGGTCGGGACCGGCAACGACTGGGCGCGCAGCCATATGGTGCCAGCCCACTGGCCGGCGGCGGTGGCGCTTGCGGCCAGCGAGACCAGCGCGGTGCACGATGCCGGGCTGGCCGAGTTCGGTGATGGCAGCCGGCGGTGGTTCATCAACGTGGCTGGACTGGGCTTCGACGCCGCGGTGGTCGAGCGCAAGATGGCGCGCGGCTTTGGCCCCATGGCCTATGTGCTGGGACTGCTCGGTGCGCTCTGGTCATATCGGCCGGTCCCGGTGCAGGTCTCGCTGGATGGGGATGACCCCCGCGACGCCCGCATCCTGGTGCATTTCGCGGCCCTTGGCAGACACTGTGGCGGCGGCATGCTGATCGCCCCTGAGGCTGTCCCGGACGACGGCTGCTTCGACTCGGTGCTCGTCAAGGCGATGACGCGGCTCGAGGTGCTCGCCAATCTCAAGCGCCTGTTCGACGGCACGCTGCCCAGCCACCCCAAGGTCGAGGCCCGCACCTGCACCACGATTCAGGTCGCGGCGCCAGCGGCGCTGGGCGTCGAAGCCGACGGCGAACCAGTGGGGCATACTCCAGTGACCTTCCGGGTACTGCCGCGCGCGATCCGCGTGGTAGTGCCGCCAAAGAGCGCCTGAACCAGCAATCAACCGGAGCCAGACCGCGATGAAAGTGCCGCAACCAATCCTCGAGATGCACGACGAACTGACGCAATGGCGGCGTGACTTCCATGCCCACCCCGAACTGGGCTTCGAGGAATCACGGACCTCTGGACTGGTGGCCGAGCGACTCGCCCAGTGCGAGGGCATCGAGATCAATCGGGGGGTTGGCAAGACCGGGATCGTGGCGACGCTGCGGGTCGGATCTGGTGCCGGCAGCGTGGGGCTGCGCGCCGACATGGACGCGCTGCCGATGGACGAGGAAAGCGAGTTCGGTCACCGCTCGCAGAGTGCCGGCCGGATGCACGCCTGCGGCCACGACGGCCACACCACCATGCTGTTGGGTGCCGCTCGTTACCTCGCCGGAACCCGCAACTTCGACGGCACGGTCCACTTCATTTTCCAGCCCGCTGAGGAAGGCCGGGGCGGAGCCGGTGCGATGCTCGCCGACGGGTTGTTCGAACGCTTTCCCTGCGACGCGATCTTCGGCATGCACAACATGCCGACCCTCGGGCTGGGGAAATTCGCAGTGCGCGCCGGCCCGATGATGGCTGGCGGCGCATTCTTCGACATCAGGATCACCGGCAAAGGTTCACATGCGGCGCGCCCCGAGGCCGGAGTCGATCCGGTGATGGTGGCCTCGCACATCGCGATCGCACTGCAGACCATCGTCTCCCGGAACACCTCGCCGGTGGAAAGCGTGGTCGTCTCGGTCACCAAGATTGCCGCCGGCGACACCTACAACGTCATTCCCCAGAGCGCCGTTCTGGCCGGCACCGTGCGCACCTTCTCGAAGGAAATGATGGCGCTCGCCGAAGCTTCGATGAGGAGGATCGTCAGCGGCGTTGGCGCGACCTTCGGCGCGGAGGTCGAACTGGACTTCCGGGTGCTTTTCCCGCCGACGGTCAACGACCACGAGCAGGCCGATTTCGCCGCCCGGATCTGCAATGAAGTGGTCGGCGAAGAGATGGTCGAGCGCAATCCGCCGTTAATCATGGGTTCGGAGGATTTTTCACTGATGCTCGAACGCCGCCCGGGATGCTTCGTGAATCTTGGCGGGATGCGCGAGTCCGGGAACTTCGAGCTCCACAATCCGCGCTTCGACTTCAACGACAAGATCCTGCCGCTGGGCGTGGCCTTCTTCGCGCGGCTGGTGGAAACCCGCCTCAGCAGGGCCTGACGCGGATGTACTGAACCTCGGTGGCGGCGCCGAGCCAGTGCTCGAAAGAGCGGCAGGCGCCGTGCACACACCACTCGTAGTCCTTGACATAGGGCGAACGGGTCAGCGCGAGTTCCTCGAAGCGCTGGTGGCGATCACTTTGCCAGGCGCCGTCGCGCCAGTATCCGCCGGCCTCGGGTTCCATGCCCGCACCCGAGCCGCGCACCCGGTTGGCGACGAGTTCGAGGTGATCGGGATGGAGCTCGTAGTCCTCCTCCCAGGCAGTGTGCTCGACCGAGTGCATCCAGCGCAGCGTGAACGTCTCGCCCGGAATACGGGCGAGGACGACCGTCCCCGCCAGCAGGCACGCCGCGATCATCCCGCCTGACCAACCGCCAGTGCGCGTTTGCGCCACCATTGCGCTGCGACGAACAGTGCCGTCAGCACCAGGCCCAGTTCGTCGGTGACCGGCAGCGCGACCACCAGCGAGAATGCCGCTGCCATCGCGAGCAGCCGTTCCCACCAGCGCAGGGGAATCATGAAGTAGCCGATGCTGGCGGCGCCCCACAGCCCGATAGCGATCATCGCTTTCAGCACGATGTAGGCGACCGCGAGCACGCCGCCGTCGCCCTGGAGCATCAGCGCCGGGGCGTAGACCGCCATGAACGGGATCACGAAGCCGGCGATCGCCAGCCGCATGGCCTGGATCCCGATCCGCAGTCCGCTGGCCTTGGCGATCGGCGAGGCCGCGAAAGCGGCCAGCGCCACCGGCGGGGTGAGATCGGCCATGATCCCGAAGTAGAAGACGAACATGTGCGAGACGATCAGCGGCACGCCAAGCGCGAGCAGCGCGGGCGCAGCGAGCGAACTGGTGATGATGTAGTTGGGGATCGTCGGGATCCCCATCCCGAGAATCAGGCAGACCAGCATCGTCAGCAGCAGCGAAAGGAACAGGCTCTGCTGCCCGAGCGCAATCACGTAGCCGGCAAACAGCGTTGCCACACCGGTCAGGGTGACTACCCCGATGATCACGCCCACCAACGCACAGGCGATGCCCACCGGCAGCGCGTGGCGCGCGCCATCCTGCAGTGCGGTCACCATCAGCCGCAGGGTCGGCCGTCGGCCACCGAGCAGTAGCGCGATCACGACCAGCACGAAGGCGATGCCGAAGAAGACCCCGACCCCGTACTTGAAGAAGGTCGAACTCGCCAGCGCGAGGACTACCCAGAAGGCGATGCGCAGGACCAGCGGACTGGCGCCGCCCATGATCGCCACGCCGAGGATCAGCAACGCGGTCAGCGCCAGCCCCACCATGCCAGAGAAGAGCGGCGTATAGCCGGAGAAGAGCAGCCACACCAGCGCTGCCAGCGGCAGGATCAGGTACCACTGGGTGCGCACTGCCTGCCAGGCGTCAGGACAGTCTTCCTTGGGCAACCCGACCAGGCCGCGGCGACCCGCCTCCAGATGGACCATCCAGAACACCGTGACGAAGTACAGGATCGCAGGTATCAGGGCCGCCTTGACGATCTCGACATAGGGAACGTCGATCGTCTCGGCCATGATGAAGGCAACGGCCCCCATCACCGGCGGCATGATCTGGCCGCCCATGCTCGAGGTCGCCTCGACGCCGCCGGCAAATTCCGCGCGATAGCCGAAGCGCTTCATCAGCGGGATGGTGAACTGCCCGGTGGTCACCACGTTGGCGACTCCCGAGCCGTTGATGGTCCCCATCAGGCCCGACGAAATCACCGACACCTTGGCCGGACCGCCGCGGGTATGGCCGACGGTGCCCATTGCAAAGTCGGTGAACAGCTTGATCATTCCGGCCTGCTCGAGGAAGCTGCCGAAGAGAATGAACAGGAAGATGTAGCTCGAGGAAACGTAGGTCGGAATGCCGTAGATGCCCTCAGTGCCGAAACCGAGCTGGTCGACCACCTGTTCAAAGGCGAAGCCACGGTGGGCCCAGTCGCCGGGAAGATGGTTGCCGAATAGCGCGTAGGCGACGAAGGCAGCACAGATCAGCGGCAGCGCGATGCCCATCACCCGGCGCGCGCCCTCGAACACGAGCACGATGGTGATCACCCCGACCACCATGTCGATCGTCGTCGGGGTGCCGGCGCGCTCGATCAGGTCACCCTCGAAGACCCAGTGGTAGAAAGCCAGCACGAAGCCGACGATACCCAGCGCCCACGAGGCGGTGCGCAGCACCGGATTGGTGGCGCGCGTCGAACAGAAGATCATCAACAGCAGGAAGCCGACGTGCACCGCCCGCACGATGCTGCTCGAGAACGGGCTGAATGCCGCGGTGATGATCTGGAAGGTCGAAAAGGCGATTGCGACCCAAAGGATGAAGCTGTTGCTCCCCAGTGGCGAAGTTTCCATCTCTGCCGCGACGGGCTGTGCGCTGGCCTGCATAGGCTATCCCTCGGGAATGTGAAAAACCCGGCCGTACCGAGCAGAGCTCGACGCCGACCGGGTTGTCAGGAACGCGGAATTACTTGATCGCGCCGACTTCGCGATAGTACTTCTCGGCGCCCGGGTGCAGCGGAACCGACATCTTCGGGGCATTCTTGATGTTGATTGCCGCCGCGGCCTTGTGGGCTGCAACCATCGCGTCAAGATTGGTGAACAGCTCCTTGGTCATCTGATAGGCCAACTCGTTCGAAACGCCGGCATGCGTGACCAGGTAGTTGGGAATGCTGGCGGTCTGGACGTCGGCAGTCTGCCCATCGTAGGTATTGGCAGGGATGATGCCTGGCTGATAGGCAGCGTCGCCAACCTTCTCGACGATCGCGGCGGGGATCGAGACCACCACGATCTTGACCGACGTGGCGAGATCGCGAATCGAGGCAACACCGAGGCCGGCTGACTGCAGCGTGGCGTCGAGCTGGCGATTCTTGATCAGTTCGACCGATTCACCGAACGGCAGGAATTCAACCTTGCTCAAGTCGGTGTAGCTGAGACCGGCAGCCTTGAAGATCGCCCTGGCGTTGACTTCCGTACCAGACTTGGGCGCACCGACCGATACCCGCTTGCCCTTGAGGTCGGCAAGCGTCTTGATGCCCGACTCGGCACTGGCGACGATCTGGATATAGTTGGAATAGATGGCGGCGATCCCGCGCAACTTGGCCCGGGGCTTGTCGAAGCCCAGGTCGGCGCTGCCGGTGTAGGCGCCGCTGACGGTGTCGGCCAACGCGAAGGCGATCTCGCCGCGACCGCTCTCAAGCAGGTTGACGTTCTCGACCGAAGCCTTGGTCGACTGCACCGTAGCCTTGGCGTTGGGGATGGTCTTGTTGTAGATGGTCGACAAAGCGGTGCCAAGCGGGAAATAGACGCCGCTGGTGCCGCCAGTGAGCACGTTTATGAATTGCTGCTGGGCCTGAACGGCGGACAGAGTCAGTACCCCGAGCGCCGCGACCGCGACTTTAGCTAACAAGCGTTTCATTTATGTCTCCGAGAAATTTGTGAACAAAGCGGGCCAAGTATACCCAAACACCGCCCCCAGGCATGGTTATCGCCCGACAAAGGCAAGTGCCACGGCGATCGGGCAGGCCAGCGCGACGGCGATCCCGACCGCCAGGTCCGGTGAAAGGCGGCGGCGAACCGGGCGCACTGCGCTCCAGTTGGCGCCGGCATACAGCCGTGTCGGGACCACTGGCGCAGCTGGTCCTGCACCTCTCTCGCGGTCGGCATTGGTGGCGGTGTTGGCTGAGCTCATGTCATCTTCCCCCTGGTGAGAGGACAAGATGTCACAAGCGAGGCTCATGACATGAGCCCGAAGACGCGCTCGCCGAGTCACCCCGGCCGGGGTCGCGACAACGCCAAGCTATTCGTTCGCCTTGGTGGAGATCCTGAAAACCGTCGGACCGCGAGGATCAGTCAGCCAGTCCCAGTTCGCGCATCATCCGCCGATCTTCCAGTTCCGCGCGCGCCTCGTGAAGGCGCTTGGCGTGCTCCGAAGGGGCGATATTGCGATAATCCTCTGGCGAGGACTCGACCCTGCCCTTGCGCATCCGTTCCGCCTGCCGTTTGCTGACCACCGACTTCTGGTGGGTGGCACTCATCTCCGAACTGGGTTTGGGCGTGGCTTTCAATGCGAACTCCGGTTAATTCAGCTAATCGTCCTTTATATCAGATTTTCGTCTTCCCGGAAGACGGGCCGCTCCCGGAAGTCCCCCTTGCGGCCGCTCGAAGCGCCGCCGCAGCGCGCTAATTGGCGTTAAGCCAACTCCGTACAGCGCTCCCGGCTCATGAGAGAATCCCCGCAAGCAATGGCAACGGAGGTCACCATGAAACGAACAGGAATAGGCGCCCTCGCGGCAATCACCATCATCGCCACGCTGGCGGCAGGATGCGCCGGTCCGGCGGCCACCAGCGGCGTCTACCGGGCGCGCCAGACGGGCACCGAGCAGGTGGTGCGCATGGCCGTGGTCGAGAGCGTCCGCGAGGTCATCGTCGATCGCGGCGAGACCGGGGTCGGCACGACCGCCGGTGCAATAGTCGGCGGGGTCGCGGGCAGCAGCGTCGGCGGAGGTCATGGCGGCTCCGCGGTCGGCACGGTGCTCGGGGCGGTTGCCGGCGGGATCGTCGGCCAGGCGATGGAACGCCAGACCAACCAGGTGCGCGGCCTCGAGATCACGGTCCGGCTCGAAAACGGGCAACTGCGTGCAATCACGCAGGAAGCCGACGAGACCTTCCAGCCTGGTGACCGGGTGCGGCTGGTCAGCGGTCGTGGCGGCACACGGGTGACGCACTAGGCCATGGCAGAGCCTGGGATCGGGTCCGTCGACTTCATAGTTATCGGAGCCGGCATTGCCGGCACGTCGATCGCCTATTGGCTGGCGCCCCACGGGCGCACGGTGATCCTCGAACGCGAGTCGCACCCGGGCTATCACACCACGGGACGGTCGGCGGCCTTCTACCTGACCAGCTACGGCACGCCCCAGATCAGGCGGCTGACAATGGCCAGCCGGGCCTTCTTCGCTGAGCCCCCGGCCGGGTTCACCGAATACCCGGTGATCGGCCCCCGGGTCGGGCTGATGCTGGCCGGCATCGGCCAGGAGGAGCAACTCGACGAAGCCGAGGCACTGGTGCGCTCGGTCTTCCCGACCGCCCCGCGGCTGGACCGCGCCGCCACATGTGCGCTGGTGCCCGTGCTCCGGCCGGAATGCGTGCTGGGTTCAGTGACCCAGCCAGACGGCGGCGACATCGACGTCCACGGCCTGCACCAGGGCTTTCTGCGCGGCGCGCGGCGCGCCGGCGCCGAGCTGGTCTGTGATGCCGAGGTAACTGCGCTCGAGCGCGACTCCGGGCAGTGGCTAGTGCGCACCGGCAGCGGCGGCGCGACCCGCGAATACCGCGCCCCGGTGGTCATCAACGCCGCCGGCGCCTGGTGCGACGTGGTCGGTGCGCTGGCGGGCCTGCGGCCGCTCGGACTGCAGCCGATGCGTCGCTCGGCGTTCCTGTTCGCCCCGCCCCCCGGAATCGACGTCGGCGGCTGGCCGCTGACGATCGCCACCGACCACAGCTGCTATTTCAAGCCTGATGCCGGCCTGATTCTGGCCAGCCCGGCCAATGCCGACCCGGTGGAACC
>JAHEMI010000152.1 GCA_024643785.1 Burkholderiaceae bacterium | reverse complement strand
TCAGGTCGTAGGGCGAGAGTTCCAGCGAAACCTTGTCGCCGGCGATGATGCGGATGTGATGCTTGCGCATCTTGCCCGCGCTGTAGGCCACCAGGTCGTGACCGTTTTCCAGGGTGACGCGATAGCGCGAGTCAGGCAGCACCTCCATCACCACTCCGTTCATTTCGAGCAGTTCTTCCTTAGCCAAATTCAATTCTCCCAATGTGCCAAAAACAAAAAGCCCGGCGCAAGCCGGGCTTTTCGGGTCAGACCGTGGTCACGGCCGCGAGGCCATGACTGTCGGTCCGATCACTCAAGCTGCGCGAATGTTCGCGGCTTGCTGGCCTTTCGGGCCGGTAACGACGTCAAACGTGACTTTCTGGCCTTCGGCCAGGGTCTTGAAGCCGGTGCCTTGGATCGCGGAGAAGTGAGCGAAGAGGTCATCGCCGCCGTTTTCCGGGGTAATGAAGCCGAAGCCCTTGGACTCGTTGAACCACTTTACGGTACCTGTTGCCATGTCTTGTATTTCCAAATAAAAAAATAAAAAGGATTTGCCCCGATCGGGGCGCAGCGCAAGAGGCGGGTGATGAAGGAGAAGTGCCGCAGAACTGCCGAGACAAGACCAGACAACAACATCGCTACTTGAAGCCAACCACTAGTATGCATGATATTGCACATAATGGCAAGGCTTGTCGCCTGAGCCCGCGCGGTTCCGCGGCCCGCGCCGGGCCCCGCGCGCACCCTCAGGAACCAGCCACCCCCAGCCGCCACAGCGAGGTCACCTCGGCCGAGCGCGCGGCGTAGAGCGAGTCGCTGCGCTCGAGCGACTTGCCGTGGCGCGGCCGGACATCGAGCCGGCCCAGCACCACCAGCCCGGCCGCGGCGATCAGCGTTTCGAGTTCGGCGCGGGTGCGCAAGCCGAGGTGTTCGGCCAGGTCGGAGATGATCAGCCAGCCCTCGCCGCCCGGCAGCAGGTGCGCCGCCAGCCCCGCGAGGAAGCCGCGCAGCATCTGGCTGTCGGGATCGTAGACCGCGCGCTCGATCGCGGTGCTGGCGCGCGCCGGCACCCACGGCGGGTTGCAGACGACGAGCGCCGCCCGGCCCTCGGGGAAGAGATCGGCGGCGCGGACCTCGATTCGCTCGCCGCGCCCGAAACGCGCCACGTTGTCGCGCGCGCATTCGAGCGCGCGCTCGTCGTTGTCGGTGGCGATCACCCGGTTCACGCCGCGCTGCACGAGCAGCAGCGCCAGCACCCCGGTGCCGGTGCCGATGTCGAACGCCACCGAATCGGTCGATAGCAGCGGCGGCAGCGGCGCCTGCTCGACCAGGTCGAGGTATTCGCCGCGCAGCGGCGAGAACACGCCGTAGTGGGGATGGACCGTGGCATCGAGCGCCGGGATATCGACGCCGTTCTTGCGCCATTCGTGCGCGCCCACCAGCCCGAGCAGTTCGCGCAGCGCCACCACCGAAGGGCCGAAGCTCGGATCGGGCGGCCCCCAGGCCGCGCGGCAGGCGGCGACCAGGTCGGGGGCGCGGTGCAGCGGCACGCGGTAGTCGGCGTTGATCGGCACCAGCAGCATCGCCAGCGCGCGGGCCCGCTGGGCCTGCGCCTGGCGGTGAAGATGGAAGAGTTCGCGTGGGGTGCGTTCCCCCGCGTTCGCCGCCTTGCGCGGCTTGCGATCGGCGCGCCGCGTCATCGCCGCGAGCAGCTGGCGGGCATTCTGGAAGTCGGCGTGCCAGAGCATCGCCGTGCCTTCGCAGGCCAGGTGCCAGGCGCGATCGGCGGTGATGGTGTCGTCGACCACCACGACGCGCGGCGGCGGCGGCGCACCCGCGCCCGAGCGCCAGTTGGCGCTGAACGCCTGGCCGGCGGCGAGCCAGGTAACGCGGGGAGAGTCGTCGGTCATCGGCGCCGCGCTGCCACCGTACGCACTTCGAGCCCGACACCAAGTCGCTGACGCACGGCGCCGAAGATCGCAGCGAGGTTGTCCATATTTGGATTGCCCCGCGCGGATAGCATGCGGTGCAGGCTCTTGCTTGGTCGTTCAGTCTCTGCTGCCAATTGCTCGAAGCCAATGGTCGCATTGACAAGGTCGCGCAGAATCAGGCGCGCGGTTTCGGTTTCGCCGTTGAGAAATAGTGTGGCTGCCTCGTCGAGCAGTTCCCTGGCGAAGTCAGGGTCGCGCTCGACGCGTTCAACTATGGTGTTCTTGAAATTCCGGGTCAATGCCATGGTGTTCAGCCTTTGCGATCTTCCACATTCCGTGCCGCCGTCAGAGTGGCCTGCTTGCGCGACTTGTATTCAGCGTGCAAGGCCTTCGCACGGTCGATGTCGCGCCGCTGACCACGCTTGGTTCCACCGCCAAACAAGATGATCAGCTGCGCACCATCACTAGCCAGATAGACCCGGTACCCTGGTCCCCAGTCGATCACATACTCACCAATTCCGCTGAACCACTTGACCCGCGACGTGTTGCCAAGCTCGAGCCTTAGTGTGGCAATCGCTACCTTCGCAGCAGCCTGTGGATCGAGCCGGCCGAACCATTCACCGTACGGGCTTGATCCGTCCGCGCGAAGATATTCCTCGACCTTGCAACCATCGGGCATATAGTACCCTTTACGTTACTTTCAAACAAATCAAGTCTCTGCCACGCAACAGAAGCCGCGCGACCTGGAGGATTGCCAAGTTGAAATTAGACCGGCGCCCAGGGGTCGTTCAATGCTTACCTCGACCAAATGGCCAGTGCCCGTGGTGCGGCCGCTTGTGCCGCGCGGCAACAAAAGAGCAAACCCCCGCAACCGTCGCCGATTGCGGGGGGTGGAAGCGAGTTCCGGCGGGTCGCTAGCTAGCCGGCCTGGACCTGGATCCGGCGCGCTTGCGCGTGCGCGGCCTTGGGAATGCGCAAGGTGAGCACACCGTTGCGCAGCTCGGCGCTGACCTTGTCGGCGTCGAGTTCCTTCGAGAGCGTAAACACGCGCCGATAACGCGGGAAGCTCACCTCCACGTGGGTGGCATCCATGCCTGCGGGAACGCTCAGTGCGAGCGCGCCCTCGATGACCAGGGTGTCGGCCTCGACCTGGATGTTCAGGCCCTCCTTGGCAACGCCGGGGAGGTCGGCGCGCAGCGTGATGCCGCTGGCATCCTCGATCACGTCCACGGGCGGCATCAGCGTGCCCGCGTTCGTGCTCGCAGCGCCCGCCTTGTCGGCGGCCTGCCTGGTGCTCGTCTGCTTGGTGCCACCGTTGGGGGTCACCTGGGTAGTGTCATTCATGGCCTGGGCCTCCCTCAATGAATGGCGATGCGACGGGGCCGGGCAGCCTCGCGCCGCTTGATGCTTACGTGCAGCACGCCGTCGGTGAACTTCGCGGTGACGGCCTCCGGGTCGATGTCGTCGGGCAGCGTCACCACGCGGCGGAACCGCCCGGCGAAGCGCTCGCCGATGTGCACGGTGGTCTTCTTGTCGGTCGCCGGCGGGGCGTCGGCCTTCCTCTCACCGGCAATGGTGAGCACGCCTTTCTCGAGCTGGACCTCGATGGCGTCGGCCTCGACTCCCGGGGC
>JAHEMI010000069.1 GCA_024643785.1 Burkholderiaceae bacterium | reverse complement strand
CCAAGGTGCACCGGCTTGAGCGGCGGCCGCACCCGCTGGGTCGGCACCTGTGCGGCCGGAACTCCCAGCTCGTCGGCGATGACCGCCGCGACGCTCGAGGCGCACATCCGCCCCTGGCAGGCACCCATGCCGGCGCGCACGTAGGCCTTGACCTGGTTCGTGCCGTGGGCGCCAAGTTGCGCTGCGGCGCGAATCTCGCCGGCAGTGACGGCCTCGCAGCGGCAAACCACGGTGGCATCGTCGGCCGGGACCCGGACCCACTGCGGGGTCGCGAACAATTGGTCGAAGTAGGTCCGCAGCCGGCGTTCCCGTGCCCGCTCGGCCAGCAGCGGCGTCGCCTGGGCATCGCGCTGGTCATTGCTGATGCGGCCCAGGCGCGCCGCCAGGCCCAGCGCCACCAGGGTTCCGCCGCGGACCGCGTCCTTGGCCCCGGCGATGCCGGCGCCGTCGCCGGCGACCAGGATTGCCGGCGAACTGCTGACTCCCCAGGCGTCGGTCCGCGGCCGCCAGCAGTGCCTGAGCGGATCCCAGTCGTGCTCCAGTTGCAGCGACTTGCTGGCCTGGGTGTTGGGGATCACGTCGGCGTGCAGCAGCACGGCAGCTGCCTGCTCGATGTGGGCGGCGCCATCAGCGCTCTGGTAGTGCAAGCTGAGTTCCGGGGCTGCGCCCGATATTGCGGTCAGGCGCACGCCGTGGCGCACGCGGCAGCCCCCGCGATGCATGCCGGCCATCCAGCCGGCACCCTTGACGAGGTCCGCGGCATTGCGCCAGGCGCCGAGCGCCGCTCCGGCGTGGCGCAGGTACGAGGAGAGCGGGGTGAAGCTGAGCACTGCCGCAACTTCGGCGCCGGCGGCGCGCAACTGCGCCGCCACGTACCACAGCAGCGGGCCGCCACCGGCGAGCACCAGCGGTCCCGACGGGACCTGGCCGCTCGATTTCAACAGGGTCTGGGCCGCGCCTGCCGTCATCACGCCCGGCAGGGTCCAGCCCGGTAGCGGCAGCGGCCGCTCGTAGGCGCCGGTGGCGATCATCACCGCGCCGGCACGCACCACGTAACCACCAGTGCCCGGGCCCAGCAGGCTCGCGCTGCCGTCATTGGCAATCTCGAAAACCGTGGTCTGGCGCCGGAAGTCGGCGCCGCTGGCCATGAACGCTTCGGCCAACGGCAGGCCGGCGAGATAGTCGGCGCCCAGCAGACGGGAGCGTTGCGGTCGTCCGGCGTTGCCCAGCACGCGGCGATAGATCTGTCCGCCAGGCCCGGTGTTCTCGTCGGCGACGATGACACTCAAGCCGAGTTGGCGTGCCGTGACTGCCGCGGCCATGCCCGCCGGGCCGGCGCCGATGATCAGCAGGTCGGTCGTTTCCATCATGCCACCTTGGCGGGGCCGCGCTGGCGGGCAATCCGCATGCCCTCGCTCACCGGCACCAGGCAACCCTGGCGATTGGGGACGCCGTCGACTTCGGCCAGGCACTCGAAGCACACGCCCATCAGGCAGTAGGGCGCACGCGCCTGGTCACCGATGGTGTGGGTGCGATAGTCGCTGCCGAAGACCCGCAGCAGCACGCCGGCAACGGTCTCGTCGGCCTGGACCGCCACCGGCTGGTCCTCGACGATCACGGTGAACGTGGCCGCTTCTGGTTCAGTGCAGGGTCTGAGCATTTTCAAAACGTCTCGAACTGAAGGCGGCGAGTTCATCGCCAATCTTTCCGGCGGCGATGGCGGGGGCCAGCAGGCGCGCGTGCGCCGCCGCCAGCGTGATGCCGCTGTGCGCGGTGACCACGAACGCGCCGGGATGCCCGGGGATCTGTTCGTAGATCGGGTAGCCGTCGGGGGTCATGACCCGCAACGCCCCCCAGCTGCGGACCACCCGCAGGCCGGCAAGGAACGGAAATGCGGTGGTCGCCATTCGCGCCACCTGGCGGATCCCGGCCCGGTCGACGCGATCATCCTCGCCGACGTCCTCGCTGGTGACGCCCATCAGGATCGACCCCTCGGGAGTCTGGCGCACCAGGTTGGAGGTGACCTGGAAGCGCGGCGCGATGCGCTCGGTCACCAGGACCTGGCCGCGGTCGGGGCCGACCGGCACCGCCATGCCGAGCATTGCTCCCAGGGGCCTGCAGCCCAGGCCTGCGGCGATGACCAGCCGCTCGCAGCCCAGCTGCTCGCCATTTACGGTCAGCTCGAATCCGCCGCCCGGGACCGGCCTGATGGCACTGACCGCGCAATCGGTCCGGCGCTCGGCACCGGCGGCGGGGAGCGCACGATGGAGCGCGTGCAGTAGCGCCAGCGGGTTGACCTCGCCATCGTCCTCGCTCCACGAACCGCCGGCCACCGTCGGGCCGATGCCGGGCATCACCCGTTCGATTGCGGCGCGATCGAGCAGCTCGGCGCGGTAGCCTTCGGCGCCGGCTTCGGCGTGCAGGCGGGCGATAAGTTCCTTGTGGCCCGCGAACTCCTGCTCGCCGAGCGTCAGCCAGACGCCGCCGGTTCTGCGATAGCCGCAGTCGACCCCGGTGCGTGCGCGCAGTTCGGCGGTGAAATCGGTATAGAGATCGGCCGAAGCCAGTGACCAGCGCGCATAGGGCCGCATCCCGAGTCCCTTGCCATGGACCCATACCAGGCCGAAGTTGCCGCGCGATGCCCGCTTGGCGGTGTCCGGGCCGTCGAGCACCAGCGTGCGCAGTCCCTGCGTTGCCAGGCCATAGGCCACCGCAGCGCCGATGATCCCGGCGCCGCAGACGACCACGTCGGCGCGTTTCATCGGGCGGTTGCGCCCGCAGTCGCGGCGACGGCGTGGCAGGCGACGGTGTGGCCGTCACCGACGGTGAGCATCGCCGGCGTCGTGCTGCAAGCGGGCATGGCGAGGTTGCAGCGTGGCGCAAAGCGGCATCCCGGCGGCGGATTGACCGGTTTGGCCAGTTCGCCCTTGATCTCCACCGCCGGCCGGCGGTGCGCGGGATCGGGCACCGGCACCGCTGCTACCAGGGCGCGCGTGTAGGGGTGGCGCGGGTCGTTGACGAGATCGTGCGAGGTCGCGATCTCGACCAGCTGCCCGAGGTACATCACCATCACCCGGTCGCACAGGTGGGTCAGGATCGACAGGTCGTGCGAGACATACAGGCAGGAGAAGTTCATCCGCTTGGACAGCTCGCGCAGCAGGTCCATGACGCCGGCGCGGATCGACACGTCGAGCATCGACACCGGTTCGTCGGCGATCACCAGCCGCGGCTCGGCGATCAGCGCCGAGGCGATCCCGACCCGCTGGCGCTCGCCGCCGCTCATCTGGTGCGGGTAGCGCTGGGCGTAGCGCTCCGGCGGCAGGCCCACCAGCGCGAGCATCTCCGGCACCCGGCGCGCGATCTCGGCCTCGTCCCACAACCCGAGCGCGCGCGGCGCCTCGGCCACCAGGTCGAACGCGCGCAGGCGCGGGTTGAGCGAGTCGAAGGGATCCTGGAAGATCATCTGCACGTGCGTGCGATAGCGCTTCAGCTCGGCGGGGCTCAGCGTGGTGACGTCAGCCCCGTCGAAATGGATCGTCCCGCCGGTGGGCTCGTCGAGCTTGGCCAGCAGGTTGCAGGTCGTCGACTTGCCGCAGCCCGACTCGCCGACGATGCCGAGGATCTCGCCCTCGCCGATCCCGAAGCTGACGTCCTCGACCGGCTTGATCCAGCCGCGCGGCAGGCGACGCAGCGCGGCGCCCAGGCTGCGGCCGAGAGGAAAGTGCCTGGTGAGGTGTTCGACGCTCAGGAGTGCCATGTCGACTTCCGGGCCGCGGCCACGCGGATTTGCTCGATGTCGGCGGTGCGGGTGCACGCCGAGATGCGTTCCGGCCCGACGGCCACCACCGCAGGCCGCTCGCGGTGGCAGTCATCGAGGGCAAACGGGCAGCGCTCGCCAAAGCCGCAGCCGATCGGCGGGTTGGACAGGTCGGGAGGCGAGCCCGGAATCGAAATCAGCTCGCGCCCGAGATCGAGGATGCTCGGGAAGGCATTCTTGAGGCCCAGCGTGTAGGGATGCCAGGGCTCGGCGAAGAGCGGCGGCGTGGGCGCGCATTCCACCATCTGGCCGGCATACATCACGCCGACCCGGTCGGCGGTCTCGGCAATCACGCCGATGTCGTGGGTGATTAGCAGGATCGATGACCCGACGCGCGCGCGGATCTCGCGGATGCGCCCGAGCAGGCGCTCCTGCACCAGGACGTCGAGCCCGGTGGTGGGTTCGTCCATCACCAGCAGCGCCGGCTCGAAGGCCAGCGACATCGCGATCATCGCGCGCTGGCGCATGCCACCCGAGAATTCATGGGGGAAGCGGTCGACCAGCTCTGGTTGCAGGCCGACGATGTCGAACAGCTCGACCACGCGCTCGCGGGCCTTGGCGGCGGTGATCCGGGAGTGGGCGCGGATCGCTTCGACGATCTGCGCGCCGGTGCGCAGCACCGGGTTGAGCGAGTTCTGGGCGCTTTGCGGCACCAGCGCGATCTGGCGCATCAGGATCTCGCCGCGAAAGCGCCGCGGCGACAGGGCCAGCAAGTCCTGGTCCTTGAAGCGCAGTACGTCGGCCTCGATGACCGCGGTGGGCGGCAGCAGCCGCAGCAGCGCCTTGACTACCGTGGACTTGCCGCAGCCCGACTCGCCGACCAGGCCGAAAACCTCGTTCTCGCCGATCGCCAGATCGAGCCCGTCGACGGCGCGCACGCTGCCGTTGGAGCCGCGATAGGTGACGCGCAGGTTGCGGGCTTCGAGCAGCATGTCAGCGGTCCGCCAGTCGCGGATTGGCGACCACTTCGTAGGCCCGGCTGACGAACACGAAGGCGCTCACCAGCAGCACGATCGCGATCGAGGGCGCGGCAAACCACCACCAGGCGGTGCGCGTATAGCCCGAGACCCAGAGGTCCTGGAGGATTCCGCCCCAGGTCACGGCGTTGGGGTCGCCGAAGCCGAGGAAGCTCGCCGAAGCCTCGGTGACGATCGCCCAGGCGATGTTGAACGAGGTGTAGAGCAGCAGCAGCGGCAGGATGTTGGGGGCGATGTGCCGGTAGATGATCCTCATGTCGCTGGCGCCGCGGGCCCGCGCGAAGGCGACGAACTGGCGCTGCTTGAGCGCCATGGTCTGGGCCCTGATCACCCGTGCCGAGGTGCGCCAGACGATCAGCACAATGGCCAGGATAACGAAGCCGATCGAACGGCCGAACAGCGCGATCAGCACGATGATGAACGGCAGGAACGGCATGCCGTAGATGATGTCGGTGAAGCGCATCAGCACGTTGTCGATCCGGCCGCCGTAGTAGCCCGAGATCAGCCCGATGTTGGCGCCGATGACGATCGAGATCAGGCCGCTGACCAGGCCGATCACCATGGTGGTGCGCGTTGCTGCGATCATCTGCGAGAGCAGGTCGCGGGCAAGGTTGGTCGTTCCGAGCCAATACTCGGCTCCCGGCTGGCGCAGCACGGCCATGCGGCCGTCGGCCATGCGCAACGACTCGTAGGGGTCGTGGGGCATCAGCCAGGGTCCGAAGATCGCGATGATCGCGGCAAAGACGATGATCGCTGCCCCGACGGCACCGAGACGGTCGGCGCGGATGATCCGCCAGTTGTTGCCGAGTTCGCGCCACACTGCCGCCGCCGCCCGCGCGACCGGGTTGGTGCTCGCGATCGGCGCTCCTGCCATCGGTTCCGGGTTCATGGCGCAGCTCCCAGTCGCAGGCTGTTGACGGCCATGCGGCGGACGTGGTCCTCGTCAACCTCGATGCCCAGGCCCGGGCCGCGCGGCAGGTGCACCACACCGCCTCGAACCAGTGCCGAGAAATCAGTCGGATCCTCAGCCAGGCGCAGCGTCGACATGAACGCGTGGCCGGCGTCGACGAGGTTGGGGATGACGGCGGCATGCTGTAGCGAAGCGGCCTGGGTGATGCCGAACTCGAGCATCGAGTTCATGTAGCAGCCGATCCCGAAAGCCTGGGCGAGGGCAGCGATGCGCTGGGCGCGCAGCGGCCCGCCGTTCTTGCTGCTCTTGATGCTGAACACCCGGGCCGCTCCCAGGCTCGCGATCCGGGCGGCTTCGGCCAGGCTGGTGAGCGCTTCGTCGGCCGATAGCGGCAACTGGCTGCCAGCGGCGAGTTGCGCCATGCCCTCGAGGTCGTGCTTGGCCACGGGTTGTTCGACGAACGCCAGCCGCGAGCCGCTGACCCCGGCCAGGAATTCGGCCGCTTCGGCGTGCGTCCAGCCCTGGTTGGCGTCGGCGATCAGGGTGATCTTGTTGCCATAGCGCGCTTCGAGCTCGGCCACCCGGCGGACCTCCTCGGCCACTGGCGCGGAGCCCATCTTGAGCATGAAGCTCGCGAAGCCCTGCGCTGCGCGTTCGTCGATGACGGCGCTGTCGTCTGCCGCGGTGCCGCTGCCCAGCGGCCAGAGCACGGGCAGCGAGTCGCGCAAGGCGCCGCCGAGCAGGGTCGCGACCGACACCTTGAGGCGCTTGCCGGTCAGGTCGAGGAGCGCCATGCTGACCGCGCCCTTGGCGCAGAGATGATCGGGCAGCAGCGCGTCGCAGAGCGCATCGCTGCGGCCCGTTTCGGGGCCAGGGTCGCGCAGCAGCGCGGGCAGCAGCGTCGCCTGCAGCACCGCTGCGGACTCGGCGGGGGACTCAGCGGTGAACGGCTTCATCGGATTGGCTTCGCCCCAGCCCACGACGCCATCGGCATCGGTCAGCTTGAGCATCACTGCGCGGGTCGTGGCCAGCGTGCCGTAGTTCTTGGAGAGCTTGTAGGGCGTGGCAAAGGCGGCCTCGACCTCGAAGAGTTCGGCGGCCACTACCGGTGCCATCGTGGTCATTGCGCTGGACGCTGCCATCAGGCGCTCCCCAGCCGGATGCGCGGGTCGAGCAGGCTGTACGACAGGTCGGTGAGGAAATTCATCCCGATCACGATCGCTGCCATCAGGAAGAACGCCGCCTGCGCGACCGGGTAGTCGTGCTGCAGGGCCGCGTCGACCATCGCCTTGCCCATGCCGGGCCAGGAAAACACCGTCTCGATAACGATCTGGCCGCCGATGGCAAAACCGAGGATCAGCGACGACACCGTGACCACGGCGAGCAGGGCGTTGCGTGCCGCGTGGCGAAACAGCACTCGCGTCGGGCTGAGCCCCTTGGCGCGGGCGAATTCGACGTAATCCGAGCCCAGCACCTCGAGCATCGAATCGCGCATCACCAGCATCGGCGTGACGATGTAGAGCGCGGTGATGGTGAGTGTCGGCAACGCCAGGTGGCGCAGGAAATCGAGCGAGGTGATCAGTGCCCAGGTGCTGCCGGGATCGGTGCCGGGGGTGAACATCCCGCCCGAGGGGAACCATTCCAGCTTGTAGCTCAGGCCAATCAGCAGCAAGATGCCGATCACGAAGGGCGGCGCGGCCTGGCAGATCAGTCCCACCACCGTCGCGCCGAGGTCGAGGGCGCCACCGCGGCGCGATGCCATCAGGATTCCGAGCACGATCCCGATCGAAATCGCCAGCACCAGCCCGGCGCTCATCAGCATCAGCGTGTTGACCATCCAGAAGCCAAGCAGGGGCGCCACCGGCTGCCCGCTGGTAAAGGAGCGTCCCCACTCGAAAGTGGCGAGGTTCTTCAGGTAGATCAGGAACTGCTGCCACATCGGCAGGTCGAGCCCGAAGGCCTGCTTCATCCGCGCTTGTGCCGCCTCGTCGAGCGCCGGGCTGATGACCTGCGCGGTCGGGTCGCCGGGCATCATCCGGAACAGCACGAACAGGATCACCGCCACCCCGATCAGCGTCAGGGCGGCAGCAAAGAAGCGGCGGACGACGTAGGCCGTCATCTGGTGATTCCCAGGTAAGGAGGCGCCACCACGCGGGCCGGGCCCGCATGGTGGCTGGTCAAGTTACTTGCCGGGGTAGAGTAGCCGGCCCTGCGAATTCCAGCGATAGCCGGCCTTCGCGAGGATGTCGCGCGCCTTCTTGACGTCCTCGGGCGGAACCTTGACGGCCGGGTTGTGCCAGAAGCCGTTGGCCGGCGAGATCACCGAGGCGCCCGGGTCGGAGTAGCCCAGCAGGACCAGTTCCGAGATCATCTTGCGCGGCATCACGTAGTTCAGTGCGCGGCGGAACGCCGGGTCGTCGAAAGGCTTGATCTTGTTGTTGTACGACAGGTGGTAGAGCCCGTGGCTGGCATAGCCCTTGGCGACCACGTTCTTGACGGTCTTGAGCCGGTCGACCAGGGCCGGCGCCAGGATGTAGCGCGAGCGGTCGCATTCGCCCTTCTCGATCGCGGCGGCGATGGCGTCATGGCTGCCATAGACGATGCGGATGATCCCGGCGCACTTGGGCGGGTTGAAGTGCTCGCGGTTGGCGCTGACCTTCATCTCCGAGCCGCGGCGCCAGTGGTCGAACTTGAACGGTCCGCTGCCGATCGGATTGTCGTTCGGGAACTTGAGCGGATCGTCGATGTTGACCTTCTCGGGGATGTCCTGCCAGATGTGCCGGGGAATCAGGAACATTGCCGCCAGCACGTTCGAAACGAACGGCGCCGCCGGATTCTCGAGCTTGATGCGGACCGTGTTGGCGCTGGGAATTTCCACCGCCACCACTTCGTTGAGTGACGCCAGGAAGAACGGCGCCTTCCATTTCTTCTGGTATTCGAAGCTGAACTTGACGTCTTCGGCAGTGACCGGCTTGCCGTCGTGCCAGCGCATGCCCGGGCGGATCGTCAGGTCGATGGTCTTGTTGTCGACCAGTTTCATGGCGGTGGCTGCCCAGGGCACGGGTTTGCCGTCCGGTCCGATGCGCAGCAGCCGGTCGTAGATCATGGAGAGTTCCATGAACTCGATCTGGTCGTTGACCGCCAGCGGGTTGAGGTGCTTGACGTCGACATTCATGCCGGTGCGCGAATAGCCGTCGCCGGTCACCTTCATGTTGATGTCGGACCAGAAGCTGCCGATGCCTTCGCCCAGTTGCGGTACCAGTCCGCTCACCTTGTCGGAACGGTGGGCCTGGGTGATCTGGGGATAGGCCAGCACCGAGCCGGGCTGGTCGTTGAAGATTATTTCCTGGGCTTCGTAGACCGGCTTCTTGCGATCCTCGAGCGCCATGAAGCGGCCCTGCACCGTTGCCACGGTGTCAAGGCGCTCGTTGTGGTAACCCATCCAGTTGAAACCGCCGCGCTTGAACTGCGAGGAGTGGTGGACGGCGTAGATGAAGAAGTTCGGGTCGATGCGGATCGAAGCACCGGAGAGCGCGACCAGGAACATCTCGTAGTCGTGCTGCATGATGACTTTCTGGATGCCCTGGTTGTAGTCGATCGGATTGGCGTCGACTTCCCAGCCCAGCGACTTGACCGCCTGCGCGACCAGGCGGGCTATTTCCGGGCGGGCCGGGTCGAATTGCGCGGTGGCGGTAATGAGCGAGCGTTTCTCGACGGCAGCTTCATTGCCCTGCGCATTGACGATGCCGCCGCTGGCTGCGGTGGCAGTTAGCGCCGCGGCGCCTTTGACGAAATCACGACGATCCATTGCTCTCCCCCTGTTGAATATTTGACTCTGTGTGACTGCTTTGGTCGTGGCCAGTATCGATTGATGATGCTGGCCGTTCAACTGCAGTGGCCAATACGTTGGTCGTCTATAACCAACGGTTATACTTGCCGGACTGGAGGAAGCGATGAAATTTCGGCTGATCGAGGCCTATCGCGCCATGCTTGAATCCGGGACCGTTTCGGCCGCTGCCCGCTCGCTGCGCATCTCGCAACCGGCCATGACCAAGCTGGTGGCCGAGCTCCAGGAGGAACTCGACCTGGTGCTGTTCGAGCGCCAGGGCGGGCGCCTGGTTCCGACTGCCGAGGCGCTCTCGCTCAAGGGCTCGCTGGATCGCGCCTGGCGCGGGGTGATCGAGTTGCGCGAGGCCGCGCAGGATGTCCGCGACTTGCGCCGCGGGCGGCTGCGGGTGATCGCCTTCCCGAGCTTCGCCCAGGCGATGCTGCCGCCGTTCGTGGCGCAGTTTTCGCGCGATGCCGATCGCACCAGCATCATGCTGCACTCCCAGCCCTCGACCAGGGTGATCGACTGGGTCGCCGATGGCCGGGCCGACGTCGGTTTCGCGGCGGTCTTTACCCCCCGCTCAGGGGTTCATGCGGAAAGCCTCGGCAAGTTGCGTTTTGTCTGCGCGCTGCCGCTCGGCCACCGGCTCGCGACCCAGGCGCAGATCAAGCCCAACGACCTGCGCGGCGAGCGCTTCATCTCGCTCGCCGAGGTCGACCACTCGCGCAGCCGGATCGAGGCCGCCTTCGAGATCGATGCCGTGGAGCGCGAGGTGCGGCTGACCACGCCGATGGCGGCGGTGGCGATGGCGCTGGTGGCCAACGGCGGCGGCGTGGCGCTGATCGACGAAGGCACCGCCTCGCTGGCCGACCCCGCCCGGGTGGTGATTCGCCCCTTCGTCCCGGCGGTCGGCCTCGACGTCTACATGTACCACCCGGCAAACCGTCCCGCTTCGCATCTGCAGGAGCGCTTCGTCGCCGAGATCAGGCAGTGGCTGAAACCGCGGCTGAAATCCGGGTAAGGGGTCAACGAGGAGTCAAGGGCCGGCGCGGCGCTGACCCTCCTCGACCAGCTTGACGAGGGCGTAGAGGGTGTCGTTGACCGGAGTGGGAATGCCCAGCTCGCGACCGCGGCGGGCGACGAAGCCGTTGAGGTGGTCGATCTCGCTCGGTTTGTGCCGCGCCATGTCCTGCGCGGTCGACGAATACTGGCCGGCCATCGCCACTGCGATCTTCGCCATCGCCTCAAGCGATGGTGCCAGCGGCAGGTCGACGCCGGCCGCGGCAGCGAGCGCCACCACTTCGCCGACCACCGCTTGTTGCAGGGCGCGAATCTCGGGCAGCGCTGCCATTTGCCCGTAGTTGGCCTGCGCCAGGCCCGAGATGGCGTTGTAGGCGCAGTTCACCATCAGCTTCGACCACAGCTCGGCCATGACGTCGTCGCTGATGCGCACCGGCACGCCGGCGGCGGCGAAGAAATCCGCCAGTTGCTGGCGGCGCTGGCGAGAGCCGGTTGCGCTCCCGGCCGCAACGGTGTGTTCCTGCGCCCCGGCGCGCTGCCAGTCGCCGATCACCAGGTCGCCGCGGCCATGATGGGTGACGAGGCCGGGCTCGGGCGCTGCCACGGCCACGTACACCACCGCCGGAACCACGGTCTGCCGGATCCCGGCGGCGATGGCCGCCGCGTTTTCGACGCCGTTTTGCAGGCTCAACACCAGCGCTTCGGGATCCAGGTGGGGTGCTATCTGCCGCGCCACCGCCGCCGTGGCGGTGGATTTGACGCTGAACAGCACCAGGTCGGCACCGGCCACGGCGGCCAGGTCGGTGCTGGCTGCGACCTTGATGTTCTCGCTCCGGCCAGCCATCTCCAGCCGCAGCCCGCCGCGCGTGATCGCCGCAACGTGTGCCGGGCGCCCGATCAGCGTTACCCGATGCCCGGCGCGCGCCAGCATGGCGCCAAAAAAGCTGCCGACGGCGCCGGCGCCTACTACCGCTACTGACTGGAAGGGCTCGGCCACGACGGTCCCCCGCAAGATGTGATGGGATCGATGATAGCCCGGTCCCCGGGCCGGGCTCAGCGAGCGCCGCGACAATGACCGGCGCGACTGTTATTCTCCGCCCGATATGTTCCAACGTCCCCCACTTGAGCGCCGAGGGTTGCGCCCGTGAGTCCGGCAATCCGCATTCACCGGCTGGGCACCGGTGTAACCACGATCATGGTCCTGGCGTGGTTTTCGTGCACCGCCTGGGCGCGGGCGCTGATGCTCCCCGACGAGGGACGCTACGTCGGGGTCGCATGGGAAATGCTGCGCTCCGGCGACTGGCTCACCCCCACGCTCAATGGCTTGCCCTACTTCCACAAGCCGCCGCTGTTCTACTGGATCACCGCCAGCTCGCTGGGGCTTCTTGGCCACCACGAATTCGCCGCGCGGGTCGCACCGATCCTGGGTGCCACGCTCGGCGCCATGACCTTGTTCCTGTTCGTGCGCCGCTGGGCTGACGAACGCACCGCCCGCGCGACCCTCGTGGCCCTGCTCGCGCAGCCGCTCTGGCTGATCGGCAGCCAGTTTGCCAACCTCGACATGCTCGTGGCCGGTTGCATTACCGCGACCATAGTCCTGCTGGCACATGCGGCGCTGAGCGCGGAGCAGGGCGGTCCTTATCGCGGCGCACTGGCGGGGGCCTACGCGAGCGCAGCTTGCGGCATTCTTGCCAAGGGACTGATCGGCTTCGTTCTGCCGGCGCTGGCAATCTTCGTCTGGCTGGTGCTGGCGCGGCGCTGGCGGCTGCTGTTCAAGCTGCTGTGGTTGCCCGGGATCGCGCTCTTCCTGGCGCTGGTGCTGCCGTGGTTCGTGGCCATGCAGCAGCGTTTCCCGGACTTCCTGAACTACTTTTTCGTGGTCCAGCAATTCGACCGTTTTGCCGCGGGCGGCTTCAACAACCCGCAGCCATTCTGGTACTACCTGGCGGTGCTGGCGATCTTCTTCCTGCCCTGGCTGCCGTGGCTGCCGCGCCTGTTCAGGGAGCGCTGCCGGGCGGACAGCGCGCAACAGGCGGTCCGGTTGTTGATGCTGGTGTGGCCGGCTTCGGTGGTGCTGTTCTTCTCCATCCCGCAATCCAAGCTGCTGGGCTATGTGTTGCCGGCCGTACCACCGTTGACCTTCCTCGTCGCCCAAGGCTATCTGCTGCGCTCATCGGGGGGGCGGAAATCACGCCGGCTGTGGGCGCTCAGCGCCGCGGTGCCGGTGGCACTGGTGCTGGGTCTAATCGCCTGGCTGGCGGTGTTTCCAGTGCGTTCGATGCGCGGCTTCGGCGAGGTTCTGGACGCGCAGCGGCGCGCCGGTGAACCAATCTACATGCTCGATCGCTATTACTTCGACCTGCCGTTCTACGCCAACCTGCAAGCGCCGGTCGCCGTGGTTGACGACTGGGATGATCCCGCCCTTAGGCGGCGCGACAGTGCACCCAAGGAACTCGCCGACGCCGGGAACTTTGACTCGGACGCGGCGGCGGAATTCCTGGTCAAGACCTCGGAGCTGACGGCGCGGCTGTGCGCCGCGCCAGTCGCCTGGGTGATTGGTCCGACATCGAGCACCGGGCATTTCGCGTTCCTGCGCGGCGCTCCGGCGCTTGACGCGCGCGATGACACCACGCTCTGGCGCGTCGACACCAAGCTGCGCGCGACGCGCCGGGCGCTGGGCTGCCGCTGATCCGAGCGGGTCGGCGCGGCGTGCTTCGGGGTCCGGGCCGCAACGCCCCGGCCGGACAATGATCAGCGCCCGCCGCCAACCTCGACCAGCGTGGCGTTGACGTAGGAGGCCTGGGGCGAAGCGAGCCAGAGAATGGTCTCGGCGACTTCCTCGGCGGTGCCGGCT
>JAHEMI010000068.1 GCA_024643785.1 Burkholderiaceae bacterium | reverse complement strand
CCACGATCCGCAGCGTCTGCTCGACCACGGCATCGTCGAGGCGCTGTGGCTGACCCCGGAGGAAATCCGCGCGCGTCGCGACGAGCATCGCAGCCCGCTCGTGATGGAAAGTTTCCAGGACTACTGGCAGGGCCGCAGCTATCCGCTCGACACGATCTACACCCATGACAGCTGCCTCTACAGCCGTGTCTGAGCGAGTGCGCCGGGTCGTCGTCGGGATGTCGGGCGGAGTCGACTCGTCGGTCGCGGCGTGGCTGCTGCGCGAGCAGGGCTACGAGGTGATCGGCCTGTTCATGAAGAACTGGGAGGACGATGACGACGACGAGCATTGTTCAACCCGCCAGGACTGGCTCGACGCCGCCAGCGTCGCCGACAAGCTCGAGATCGACATCGAGGCGGTGAATTTCGCGGCCGAATACCGCGAGCGGGTCTTCGCCGAGTTCCTGCGCGAGTACCAGGCGGGGCGCACGCCCAACCCCGATGTGCTGTGCAACGCCGAGATCAAGTTCCGGGCCTTCCTCGATCATGCGATCACGCTCGGTGCCGACGCGATCGCCACCGGGCACTACGCCCGCGTGCGCCAGGGCGGCGCCGGCTTCGAACTGTTGAAGGGCGTCGATCCGGGCAAGGACCAGAGCTATTTCCTGCATCGCCTCAGCCAGGGCCAGCTGGCGCGCACACTGTTCCCGGTGGGCGAACTGCACAAGAGCGAGGTGCGCGAAATCGCCACTCGCATCGGCCTGCACAACGCCGGCAAGAAGGACTCGACCGGCATCTGCTTCATCGGCGAGCGGCCGTTTCGCGCCTTTCTGAATCGCTACCTGCCGACCAGCCCGGGTCCGATCGTCACGCCCGAGGGCCGGGTGCTCGGTGAACACGTCGGCCTGGCCTTCTACACCATTGGCCAGCGCAAGGGCATCGGGGTCGGCGGCGTGCGCGGTGGCGACGGCGAGGCCTGGTACGTCGCGCGCAAGGACATGGAGAGCAACACCCTGCTGGTGGTGCAGGGCCACGACCATCCCTGGCTGCTGACCAATGAGCTCGCTGCGCTCGACGCCCACTGGGTCGCCGGTGGGCCGCCGGCCAGCTCGGATGCCGGACTATCGGCCAAGACCCGCTACCGACAGAGCGACGCCGAGTGCTCGATCACCAGTGACGGCGATGAATCGTTCCGGCTCCATTTTCCGCAGCCGCAGTGGGCGGTGACGCCGGGGCAAAGCGCGGTGCTTTACCGGGGCGAGGTCTGCCTCGGGGGCGGGATCATCAGCGCGGCCAAATGAGGCCGCCATCGTGCGATACTTTCCCTTTTGCCCCGGGGAACTCGCGATGCGCACGGTTCTCTGCAGATCATTCATCCGGGCGGTAATCAGCGATCGCGGCGCCGCTGCAACGCTGTGTGGCGTGCTGCTGTTCGGCGTCATTGGCGCGGCGGCGCTGGCTCAGGAGCCAGCCGCGGGCGCGACATCGGCCCCGGCACCAATCGTCACCCGCGCGATCTCCGAAGTGGCGGTGCATCCGCGGCGCGAAGCTCCAGCCACGGTAATACCGCGCAACGACAGCCGGATCGCCGCCGAGGTGGCTGCCCGGGTGCTGCGGATTCACGCGGACGCTGGACAAAGCGTACGCCGCGGCGCCCTGCTCGCCGAACTAGATGACGCTGATTTCCGCCTGGCGCTCGCGGGATTGGAGGCTCAGCGCGATGCCCTTGCCGCCCGGAGCGGATTGGCGCAGCAGCAACTGCAGCGGGCCCGTGAGCTGCAGCAGCAGGGCTTCGTCGCGACCGAGTTTGTCAACCAGCGCGACGCCGAGCAGCGGGTGCTGGCGGCCGAGACCCAGGGCCTGGCGGTGCAGATCGCAGCCGCCCAGCGCCAGATCGACAAGACCCGGGTAGTCGCGCCCTTCGACGCCGTGGTGCGTCAACGCGGCGCGCAACTTGGCGAACTGGCGACACCCGGTGCGGTGCTCTTCGTACTCACCGAAACCGGGGCCCTGGAACTGAGCGCAGCAGTTGCAGCGGCTGACGCCGGGCTCGTCGCGCGCGCCAAGGCGTTGACTTTCATTGCCGGCGCGGACAGCTACCCGGTTCGCCTGTTGCGGCTCTCGCCGGTGGTGTCGAGCGCGACCCGGACCCGCGAAGGCCGGTTTGCCTTTGTCGGCGCGGCGGTTTTGCCGGGGGCCGAGGGGACGCTGCGCTGGGACGACCCGCGAGCGCACCTTCCCGCGGCGGTGCTGGTGCGCCGTGACGGCCGACTCGGAGTCTTCGCTCACGACGACGGCATCGTGCACTTCGTGCCGGTGCCCAATGCTCAGGAAGGGCGGGCAGTGGCGACGGACCTGGCCCTCACCACCCGTATCGTGGTCGTCGGCCAGGCTACCCTCAGTGATGGGCAGAGTGTCGAACTCGGGCGCTGAGGCGCTGGCGTACAGTCCCGCTAACGACGGCTGCCGCCGACCGGCGAGGATGTCATGAAGCTCTACCGCGCGCTGATCGGCAACCCGCCGCTGGCCAACATCTGCTTCGCGCTGGTGCTGATATTCGGGGTCGCGAGCTACCTGATGCTGCCGCGCGAACAGGACCCCGAGATCAACTTCAACTGGGTCATCGTGACCACGCTGATGCCGGGTGCCTCCGCTGCCGACGTCGAGAAGCTGGTGACCAATCCACTCGAGGATGCGATCGCCGGCGTCGCTGACGTGCGTTTCGTGTCGTCCAATTCGCGCGAGGACTCGTCGAGCATCCTGGTGCGGTTCAGGGAGATTTCCGAGCGCACTTTCGACAAGAGGGTCAACGACCTGCGCCGTGAAGTAGTCAACAAGGCCAACTCCGAACTGCCGGCCGAGGCCCGCGACCCGATGGTGATGGAGATTTCCACCTCCAACGGGTTCCCGACTGCCATCCTGATGCTGCGCGGCAAGGACAACGACGAGGAGTTGCGCCGCAATGCACGCCAGATCAAGACTGATCTGGAGCATCTCGCCGGGGTCGACACGGTATTCGGCACCGGACTGCGCGACCCGGAGCTGCAGGTGCGCTTCGATCCGGCGCGGCTTGCCGCCCGCGGGCTGACGCCCAACCAGGTGGCCGACTCGGTGGCCGTCTGGTACCGGGACACCTCGGCGGGCGCTTTGCACACCACCAGCGGCGAGTGGCTGATCCGGCTGGTCGGCCAGAGTTATGACCCGGAGGTCGTCGCGCGCATCCCGGTGCTTGGCCGTGGCGGCCAGGTCGCCTTGCTCGGGGACGTTGCCGAAATTGCCCATGCCCGCGCCCGACCATACCAGCTCGCATCGACGGCGGGCGAGCCGGCGGTGTCGTTCGCGATCAACAAGAAGAGCCGCACCAACACCATTGAACTGGTCGAGCGGCTCGGCGATTACATTGCTGCCAAGAACCTGGCCCTGGCAGCGAGCGGAGTGACGTTGAGCCTCGCCGACGACCAGACGGTGCCCACGCGCAGCGCGATTTCGGTGATGGAGCGCAACGCCTGGCAAGGCTGGCTGCTGGTGATGCTGGTCTGCTGGCTGTTCCTCGGCTCCAAAGTGGCGCTGCTGGTCGGCATGGGGATCCCCTTCTCGCTCGCCGGCACCTTCGCGATCCTCTACGCCACCGGCTATACGCTCAACATCTCGGTGCTGCTGGGCAGCGTGATCGCGCTCGGGATGCTGGTCGATGACGCGGTGGTGGTGGTCGAGGCGGTCTACTACCGGGTGCAGCGCGGCCAGGAGGTTTGGGCAGCGGCAATCGACGGGGTGCGCGAGGTGTGGCAGCCGGTGATGACCTCGGTAGCGACGACCGCAGCCGCGTTCCTGCCGCTGATGCTGATGCCGGGCATAGTCGGAAAATTCATGTTCGTGATTCCTTTCGTGGTGTCGACGGCGCTGGCGATTTCACTGCTCGAGGCGTTCTGGATCCTGCCGATTCATGTCGGCGTCGTGGGTTTGCGGCTTGACGCCCCTTCGCGCCTGCAGCACTGGCGCAATGAATTCAACCGCCGGCTGCGCCTCTGGTATGGCAGGGCACTCGCCAAGTCGCTGCGCCACCCCTACGCATCGCTGATAGTCGTGCTGGCGCTGGTGGCCGGGGCCGGCGCGGCCTTCATCACCGAGCAGGTGCGGGTGCAGTTCTTCGCCTTCGATCCGCTGCGCATCTTCTATGTCAACGTCGACATGCCGCCGAGCGCCTCGATCGACGCGACTCACGCCGAGGTTGAGAAGACCGAGGCGCTGGTCCGCGGGTTCCTGCGCCCGGGTGAAGCGCGCAGCCTTACCTCGATGGCCGGCGTCAAGTTCACCGATACCGAACCATTTCGCGGCGACCCCTACGGCCAGGTAATCATCTCGCTCAATGCGCGCGCGCAGGGCGGCCGCGAGGTCGGGGAAATCGTCGCCGCAATGCGCAGCGCGGTCGAGGCCATGCCGGGTCCGGCGCGGCGCTCCTTCCTGCAGATTTCAGGCGGGGTGCCGCTGACCAAGCCGGTCAGCGTCAAGCTGCGCGGCGATTCCTACGACCAGTTGCGCGCCGCCGCCAACGCAATGCTGGCGATAGTCGCCGGTGTGCCGGGGGCGCGCGACGTGGTCGACGACGACGTCGCCGGGCGGCGCGAGTTCAACCTGCAACTGGACCGCGATGCGCTGGCCCGCGCCGGGCTGGACGCCGGGACCGTTTCGCGCCTGTTGCGGCTCAACGTCGATGGCGAAGTGGTATCGGTGCTGCGCACGGGCGGCGACAAGATCGACGTCCGGGTGAAGGGCGCGACCGTGCCCCGCGATGACGTCGGCGCCTTGCTCCAGATCCCGGTCGCGCTGCCGGCTGGGGGCACGACCACGCTTGGTGCCCTGGTCCATGCCACCAGCCGCGAGAGCACGGGCATCATCAAGCACTACAACCTGCGCCGGGCGATCACGGTCGAAGCCGATCTCGACAAGACCCGCACTGACACGGTTCGTGCCAACGACCTGGTCCGGCAAGGGTGGGACAAGGTGAGTTCGCGGTTCCCCGGGATCGACCTTGATTTTTCGGGCGAACTGGAGGACATCCAGGAGTCGCTCGACGCGATGGGGGTGCTGTTCGCCTTTGGAGTCGGGCTGATCTACCTGATCCTGGCAGCGCAGTTCCGCAGCTACTTCCAGCCGCTGATGATCCTGTCAACGGTGCCGCTGGCATTCACCGGGGTGACGGCGGGCTTGTTGATCACCGGCAATCCGCTGTCGCTGTTCACGATGTATGGCGTGATCGCGCTCGCGGGGATCGCCGTCAATTCGGCAATCGTGCTGATTTCGGCAACCAACGATCGCCTCCAGGCGGGACGCTCGATCAACCATGCGGTCGTCCAGGCCGCGCGCCGCCGGGTGGTCCCGGTATTGATCACCTCGCTGACCACGATCGCCGGGTTGTCATCGCTGGCGATGGGACTGGGCGGCAAGTCGCTGCTGTGGGGGCCAGTGGCCTCCTCGATCGTGTGGGGCCTGGCAGTCGCGACCGTGCTGACGTTGTTCGTGATCCCGGTGATCTATTCGCTGGCGATGCGCCGCAGCGCCCGACGCCGCGTGCTGTCGGCCTGAACTCCCCGCCTCAGCAGGGGCGGGTCTCGATAAATGACGGCCGCTTGTTGAGGCGGTCTACCAGGCCAGCGAGGTTGGGGTAGTCGATCCGCCAGCGCAACTCGGGAAAGCGGAACTCGATCCAGCCCAGCGCGCAGCCGCTGGCGATGTCCGCCAGCGAGTAGCGCTCCTCGCAGCACCAGCTGCTGTCGCCGAGGCCCCTGGACATTGCGTTTAGCGCGGCCTCGATCTTGCCCTGCTGGCGGGCGATCCATTTGGCGCTGCGCTCGTGTTCCTCGCGCTGGGTGTACTCGATGCGGACCAGGACGGCGGCATCGGTCAGGCCATCGGCGAGCGCCTCCCAGCACTTGACCTCGGTGCGTGCCCGGCCGCTGGGCGGTATCAGACGGTGCAGCGGCGTGAGATTGTCGAGATACTCGACGATCACCCGCGAATCGAACAGCGCGCCGCCGTCGTCCATGATCAGGCAGGGCACCTTGCCCAGCGGATTGGACTCGGTAATGCGGCTGTCGCCCGCCCACACGTCTTCAGTGAGGAATTCGTAATCGATCTTCTTCTCGGCCATGACGACGCGAGCCTTGCGCACGTAGGGGCTGGCCAGTGATCCGATCAGTTTCATGTGGGTCATCCGGAGTTTTTTTGGCAGTATAGTGGCATTATGCGGGTCGCCGGCGACACCATGTTGGCACTCGCGTCTTTATCCCCCATCCTCCAGCACCAACCCGCCAACCATGCCAGCTTCCGAACTCGTTGCCCTTTCGCCCCTCGACGGCCGCTATGCCGGCAGGATGGACTCGCTGCGCGGCCTGCTCAGCGAAACCGGACTGATGCGCCAGCGGGTGCGCGTCGAAATCGAGTGGCTCATCGCACTGAGCGACGCCGGCCTGGCCGAGTTGGCACCGCTCTCGGGCGGCGGGCGCGAGTTCCTGCGCGCCCTGGTGGCTGATTTCGGGCCCGCGGGCGCAGCGCGGATCAAGGAGATCGAGGGCGTCACCAACCACGACGTCAAGGCGGTCGAGTACTTCCTCAAGGAAGCGGTTGCCGCCAATTCCGAGCTTGCGGCGGCCGCCGAGTTCATCCACTTCGGCTGTACCTCGGAGGACATCAACAACGGCGCCTACGCGCTGATGATCGGCGCGGCGCGTTCGCACTCTCTGCGGCCCGCCCTCGAGGGGTTGGTCAGCAGGCTGCGCGCGCTGGCTCACCGCTACGCCGCTGTCCCGATGCTCTCGCGCACCCATGGCCAGAGCGCATCGCCGACGACTCTCGGCAAGGAATTCGCCAATGTTCTGGCGCGGCTCGAACGGGCGGTGGCCAATTTCGAGCGGGTCGAACTGCTCGCCAAGATGAACGGCGCGGTGGGCAATTACAACGCTCATCTGGTTGCGGCTCCGGAACTCGACTGGGAGGCGCTGGCGCGGCGCTTCATCGAGTCCCTCGGGCTGACGTTCAACCCCTACACGATCCAGATCGAGCCCCACGACTACATGGCCGAGCTCTTCGACGCCATCGCCCGCATCAATACGATCCTGATCGACCTCGACCGCGACCTCTGGGGCTACGTGTCCCTGGGCTATTTCCGCCAGAAGCTCAAGGCGGGCGAGATCGGCTCCTCGACCATGCCGCACAAGGTCAACCCGATCGACTTCGAGAATTCGGAGGGCAATCTCGGACTCGCCAACGCCCTGCTGCGGCACTTCGCGGAGAAGTTGCCGGTGTCGCGCTGGCAGCGCGACCTGACCGACTCCACCGTGTTGCGCAATATCGGGGTGGCCCTGGGCCACGCCTTGCTGGGCTGGGACAGTTGCGTCAGGGGGCTGGACAAGCTCGAACTCGACCAGGATCGCCTTGCCGCCGACCTCGATGCAGCCTGGGAGGTGCTCGCCGAACCGATCCAGACCGTTATGCGCCGCTACGGGGTCGCCAATCCCTACGAACAACTTAAGGAACTCACCAGGGGTCGCCGGATTACCGCCGCCGACCTCGCCGCCTTCATCGAGCGGCTGGAAATTCCCGAGGAAGCCAAGGCCCGTCTGCGGGCGTTGACCCCCGCCGGATACATCGGCAAGGCCGCCGAGCTTGCGAGTCGGATCTGAAACCCGGGGCAAGCCGCAAACGAGTTAGTACCGACAGCAAAGAATAATCAAAAATTAATAAAAATATGTACAATCGGCGGCATGGTCAGCTACCTTGGCAAGCTTCGGAGCATGCGCACCGTTCGACTGTTGGCGGAATGCTTCCAGGCGTTCGAGACGGTTTCGCGCCGGGACATCCGCCGCATGGGCCTGACCCCGCCGCAATTTGACGTCATCGCCACGCTGGGCAATACGCCCGGCCTGAATTTTCGTCAGCTCGGTGAAAGCACCCTGATCACCAAGGGCACCCTTACGGGAGTGGTCGAACGGCTCGAACGGGATGGGCTGGTGCGGCGCACCCCCGGCAAGCACGATCGACGCACCGCGATAGTCAGCCTGACTGAGCGCGGCGAAGAGATTTTCGAGCGCTACTTCCTGCCCCACGTGGCGATAATCGATTCGGCCTTCAAGGGTTTCTCGAACCAGGATTTCGACACCGTCCAGGCCGGCTTGCTGCGGATGCGCGATCGCTTCCGCGCGATGCGCAGCCGCCGCGCAGCGCTGCCGCCAGAAGATCCGGACCAGGCCTGAGCCTGGTCCAGGCGCGTTTGACCTCAGGGCAGCTCTGGCTGCCCTTCGTCTTTCTTGGGCGGCTTGACGAGATCCTCGCGGGTGACGCCCAGCCGCAGTGCCACGGCGGCGGCAACGAACACCGAGGAATAGATCCCGAACAGGATGCCGATCGTAAGCGCCAGGGCAAAATAGTAGAGCGTCGGGCCGCCGAAGATCAGCATCGAGAGCACCATGATCTGGGTCGAGCCGTGGGTGATGATGGTGCGCGAGATGGTGCCGGTGATGGCGCTGTCGATGACCTCGATCGTCGAGGCGCGGCGCATCTTGCGGAAGTTTTCCCGGATCCGGTCGAAGATCACCACTGATTCGTTGACCGAATAGCCGAGCACCGCCAGCACTGCCGCCAGCACCGAGAGCGAGAACTCCCACTGGAAGGCGGCGAAGAAGCCGAGGATGATGACCACGTCGTGGAGGTTGGCGACGATCGCGGCCACCGCGAATTTCCACTCGAAGCGGATCGCCAGGTAGATCATGATGCCGACCACCACGAAGAGCAGCGCCAGCGCGCCGTTCTCGGCAAGCTCGCGGCCGATCTGCGGCCCGACGAATTCGACCCGGCGCAGTTCGACCGTGTTGTTGTCGGCCTTCAGGGCCGTCATCACCCGTTCGCTTTGCTGCGCCGAGGTCTCGTTGCCGCGCAGCGGCAGACGGATGATCACGTCGCGCGAGGTGCCGAAGGTCTGCACCTGGACATCACCGTAGCCGAGCCCGTCAACCGCATTGCGCACGTGGCTGACTTCGGCGGCCTGCGGATAGGCGACCTCGACCACCGTGCCGCCGGTGAATTCGACCGAGAGGTGCAGGCCGCGCAGCGCCAGGAACGCCACCGCCGCGACGAACATCAAAACCGAGGCAACGTTGAAGAGCGTCGCATGGCGCATGAAGGGGATGACGCGCCGAATCCTGAAAAATTCCATGTCGTTTCCTAGTCAGAGTCCGGGGCGAATCAGTCCTGCGGCTTCCAGATCTGGCCGATCGCCAGCGCCTCGATCTTCTTGCGCGAGCCGTACCAGAGATTCACCAGGCCGCGCGAGAACACTACCGCCGAGAACATCGAGGTGAGAATCCCCAGCACGTGGACCACGGCGAAGCCGCGCACCGGCCCGGAGCCGAAGGCGAGCAGCGCCAGCCCGGCGATCAGGGTGGTGATGTTGGAGTCCAGAATCGTTCCCCAGGCGCGTTCGTAGCCGGTGGCGATGGCCAGTTGCGGGGTGGCGCCGCCGCGCAGTTCCTCGCGGATGCGCTCGTTGATCAGCACGTTCGAGTCGATCGCCATACCCAGGGTGAGCGCGATGGCCGCGATGCCGGGCAGGGTCAGCGTGGCCTGCAGCATCGAGAGCAACCCGAAGAGCATCAGCACGTTGAAGGCCAGCGCCAGCGACGAGAACATCCCGAACAGCATGTAGTAGAGCGACATGAAGACCGCGATCGTGGCGAAACCGTAGATCGTGCTGCGGAAGCCCTTGCGGATGTTGTCGGCGCCGAGGCTCGGGCCGATGGTGCGTTCCTCAATGATCTCCATCGGCGCAGCCAGCGATCCGGCGCGCAGCAGCAGCGCGGTGTCGGCCGCCTCCTCGCTGGTCATCCGGCCCGAAATCTGCACCCGGCCGCCGCCGATTTCGCTGCGGATCACCGGCGCGGTGACGACCTCGCCCTTGCCCTTCTCGATCAGCAGGATCGCCATGCGCTTGCCGATGTTCACCCTGGTGACATCGCGGAAGACCCGTGCGCCCTTGGCGTCGAGCGCCAGCTGGACCACCGGCTCCTGGGTCTGGGGATCGAAGCCCGGTTGCGCGTCGTTGAGGTTCTCGCCCGTCAGGATCACCTGCTTGCGGATGTACAGCGGGCCGCCGCCACGTTCGGCGTAGCGCTCGCAGCCAAACGGCACGGCGCCGGCGGTGATCGCGGCCTGCTCCTCGGGTGCTTCGCAGACCATCCGTACCTCGAGCGTGGCAGTGCGCCCGAGGATGTCCTTGGCCTTGGCGGTGTCCTGGACGCCGGGCAGCTGCACGACCACGCGGTCGACGCCCTGCTGCAGGATCACCGGCTCGGCGACCCCCAGTTCATTGATCCGGTTGTTGAGCGTGGTGATGTTCTGGCGCAGCCAGCTTTGCTGGAGCTTGGTCTCGGCCGCGGGGCGGTAGGACGCCGTGATCTTGGGCTCGGTTCCCTCGGGTGAATCGACGAGCGCCAGATCGGGCAAATTGTCGGCGATCACCTGCTGGGCGCTGCTGCGCGCGGCCGCGTCGCGAAACGAAATCGAAAAGCTCGCGCCGCTGCGATCGATGCCGCTGTGCCGGATGTTCTTGTCGCGCAGCAAGGTGCGCACGTCCGCCGCCGTCGAATCGAGCCGCTTGCTCATCGCGGTCTTCATGTCGACCTGGAGCAGGAAGTGCACGCCGCCGCGCAGGTCGAGACCGAGGTACATCGGCAGCGCCCCGAGCTTGGTCAGCCAGGCCGGCGAATTCGACATCAGGTTGAGCGCCACGATCCAGGTCGGATCGGCGGGGTCGGGATTGAGCGCGCGGGAGATCGCGTCCTTGGCCCGCAACTGGGTGTCGGGATCGGCGAAGCGAACCTTCACCGTGTTGTGTTCCGCGAACATCCCGGTCCAGGCGATGCCGTCGGCCTTGAGCACGGTCTCGATGCGCCCGGCCATCGCGGGGTCCAACTTGACGGTCGCCTTGCCGCTGGAAACCTGCACCGCAGGGGCTTCGCCGAAGAAGTTCGGCAGGGTGAAGAACAGGCTCATGACCAGTGCTAGCGCGATGGTCACGTACTTCCAGATGGGGTAGCGGTTCATGCTGGCAAGCGCTCAGTTGGCGGGAGATGATCAGTGCGCGACGGCCGCGGCCTGGCCGCGAACGAAGCGGCAGCACCCGCTGGGGTGCTGCCCTGGGTCAGGTTCAGATTGCCTTGATCGTTCCGTTGGGCAACAGGGTCTGGACCGCGGCCTTCTGGAACTGCATCTCGACCACGCCTTCGCCGCTCTTGGCATCGCTGAGGCGTGCGACCTCGACGGTGACGTAGGCCTCGCCGACTTTGGTTACCTTGCCTATCAGGCCGCCGTTGGTGATTACCTCGTCACCCTTCTTGAGCGCGGCGAGCATGGTCTTGTGTTCCTTGGCGCGCTTCATCTGGGGCCGAATCATCAGGAACCAGAGCACGATGAACATCAGGATGATCGGCATGAAGCCGAAGAGCTGCTCGGTGGTGCCACCGCCCGCAGCCTGGGCATAAGCTGTTGAAATCAGCACGGATTTTCTCCTCGTTGAAGGGCGCGATTATAGCAACCGCGCCGTGGGTCAGGGGTATTGGGCCGTTTGAACGCCTGCCGCGGCCTGGCCCGGCAGCACCCAGGTTCATTCGACGCCCCGGGCGCGTTGCGCCGCAAAGCGGGCTTGAAAGCCCGCAAAATCCCCCGCGGCGATGGCCTGGCGCATCTCGGTCATGAGCCACAGGTAATAGTGGAGATTGTGGATCGTCGCCAGCCGGGCTCCGAGGATCTCGTTGACTTTCTGGAGGTGATGGACGTAGGCACGTGAAAAATTCCGGCAGGCGTAACAGGAGCACTGCTCGTCGATCGGGCGCTGGTCGTCACGGTAGCGGGCGTTGCGCAGCCGCAGGTCGCCCCAGCGGGTGAACAGCCAGCCATTGCGGGCATTGCGGGTCGGCAGCACGCAGTCGAACATGTCCACCCCGGCCGCGACCCCGGCAACCAGGTCCTCGGGCGTGCCGACGCCCATCAGGTAGCGGGGCCGGTCGGCGGGCAGGCGCGGCGCGACGTGCTCGAGCAGCCGCAGCATCTCTTCCTTGGGCTCGCCCACCGACAGCCCGCCAATCGCGTAGCCGTCGAAACCGATGTCTGCCAGGCCGGCCAGCGACTCGTCGCGCAACTGCTCGAACATCCCTCCCTGGACGATGCCAAAGAGCGCGTTGGGGTTGGCGAGGCGGTCGAACTCTTCGCGCGAGCGCCGTGCCCAGCGCAGGCTCAGCCGCATCGATTCCGCGGCGGCGGCGTGCGAGGCTGGCGCACCGTCGATCTCGTAGGGCGTGCACTCGTCGAAGATCATCGCGATGTCGGAGTCGAGCGCGCGCTGGATCTGCATCGAGACCTCGGGGGTCAGGAACAGCCGGTCGCCGTTTACCGGCGAAGCAAAACGGGCGCCTTCCTCGGAGATCTTGCGCATTGCTCCCAGGCTGAACACCTGGAATCCGCCCGAATCGGTGAGGATCGGGTGCTGCCAGCCGTTGAAGCCGTGCAGGCCGCCGAAGCGGCCGATCACCTCGGTGCCCGGGCGCAGCCAGAGGTGGAAGGTGTTGCCGAGAATGATCTGGGCGCCGATCTCCTCGAGTTCGCGTGGCGCCATTGCCTTGACTGCGCCGTAGGTGCCGACGGGCATGAAGATCGGGGTGTCGATCGCGCCGCGCGCGGTCGTGATGCGGCCGCGTCGCGCCGCGCCGTCGCGCGCCAGCAGTTCGAAGTTCAGCATGACTCTCGTTCCCCTATTGCGCCGCCCGCGGTCGGACTGGCCAGCCGCGTGCGCTCGAGCAGCATGGCATCGCCGTAGCTGAAGAAACGGTAGCTGCTGGCGATGGCGTGGCGGTAGCTGGCGCGGATCTCGTCGAACCCCGCGAAGGCCGAGACCAGCATCAGCAGCGTCGAACGCGGCAGGTGGAAATTGGTGATCAGCGCGTCGACCACCCGAAAACGGTAGCCGGGGGTGACGAAGAGCCGGGTTTCGCCTTGCGCTGCTGGCACCGTGCCGTCTTCGGCCGCGGCCGATTCCAGCGTGCGCAGCGCGGTGGTTCCGACTGCGACGATCCGGCCGCCCGAGCGGCGGGTGCGGGCGATCGCCGCCGCGGTGGCGTCCGGAACCGAGTAGCGCTCGGCATGCATCCGGTGTTCGGCAAGGTTCTCGGAGCGCACTGGCTGGAAGGTCCCGGCGCCGACGTGTAGCGTGACGAAAGCCCGGTCGATGCCACGCGCCGCGAGGCGCGCGAGCAGCGGTTCGTCGAAGTGCAGCCCGGCGGTGGGCGCCGCCACCGAACCCGGATCGCGCGCGTACACGGTCTGGTAGCGCTCCTGGTCGGCGGGCAGTGGGGCGTGGCTGATGTAGGGCGGCAGCGGCAGCAGCCCGCAACGCTCGAGCACGTCGAGCACGTCGGCATCGAAGCGCAGCCGGTAGAACTCGCCGGCGCGCTCCAGCACCGTGGCGCTGGCCGCGGCGAACTGCAGGACAGTGCCCGGTCGCGACGGCTTGGAGGAGCGCAGTTGCGCCAGCGCTTCGCGGGGAGCGGTGATGCGTTCGATCAGGGCCTCGAGTTGCCCGCCGCTCGCCTTGTGGCC
>JAHEMI010000007.1:45251-52184 GCA_024643785.1 Burkholderiaceae bacterium | reverse complement strand
TGTGCGCTTTGGTGGGTGCTGAGAGGCTCGAACTCCCGACCTACGCCTTGTAAGGGCGCCGCTCTACCAACTGAGCTAAGCACCCCTAGCTGGCGAAACGCAACAGCCCGGCATTATATACGAAAATTCGGGCTGCCCTGGCTCAGTTCAGAGCATCCTTGAGTCCCTTGCCGGGACGGAACTTCGGCACCTTAGCGGATTTGATCTTGATCTTGTCGCCGGTGCGGGGATTGCGCCCGGTGCGTGCCGCGCGCTTGGTGACGGCGAACGTCCCGAAGCCGACCATCGTCACGGTACCGCCTTTGCGAAGGGTCGCGCGAACCGCGCCCACAAACGCATCCAACGCGCGCCCGGCAGCAGCCTTCGAAATGTCCGCCTTGTCGGCAATGTGGTCGATCAGTTCGGTTTTATTCATGAAAGATACCCCTCGATTCAATTCGTTAGGACTGGTTGGTCACGTCAAAGACATGACATTGATGAAACCCTCGCCGCCAGCATGCCTGCAGCGTCGAGGGGCTATTAAATCGTTGCGGACCACCGCGTGTCAAGCCGCACTGCGTCTGGGCCTGCGCAATACGGTGGTCGCGGGGTCAATGCGGGCGCACGTCTGCGCTACCACTCCCCGATTTCTCAGCCACTGCATCGTCGCCCTGCTTTGCGTTCTCGCCCGCAACGAGCGGCTTGGGCTTGCTTACCAGCGCCAGGTCGAGCACCTGGTCGATCCAGCGCACCGGCACGATTTCCAGCGTGTTCTTGACGTTGTCCGGAATCTCCGCCAGGTCCTTGACGTTTTCCTCGGGAATCAGCACGGTCTTGATGTTGCCGCGCTGCGCGGCAAGCAATTTTTCCTTTAGTCCGCCGATCGCCAGCACCTCGCCCCGCAGCGTGATCTCGCCCGTCATTGCCAGGTCCGATCGCACCGCGATTCCGGTCAGCACCGAGACCAGGCCGGTAGTCATCGCGACTCCGGCACTGGGCCCGTCCTTGGGCGTCGCACCCTCGGGGACATGGATGTGGATGTCGAGCTTCTCGTGGAAATCCTGGGGAATCCCCAGGCGCTGCGCCCGCCGGCGCACCACCGTCATCGCGGCCTTGATCGACTCCTGCATCACGTCGCCGAGCTTGCCGGTAAAGGTGGTCTTGCCCTTGCCTGGCACGGCGGCCGCCTCGATCGTCAGCAACTCGCCGCCGACTTCGGTCCACGCCAGACCAGTGACCTGGCCGACCTGGTCTTCCTGCTCGGCGACGCCGAAAGTGAAGCGCCGCACGCCGAGGAATTTCTCCAGATTTTCCGGCGTGACCTCGACCTTGCCCTCGGTGCGCTTGAGCAGCAGCATCTTCACCGTCTTGCGGCAAATCTTGCTCAATTCGCGTTCCAGGCCGCGCACTCCGGCCTCACGCGTGTAGAGCTGGATGATGGCCCTGATCGTGGCCTCGCTGACCTCGATTTCACCGGCCTTGAGCCCATTGTTCTTGATCTGCTTGGGCAGCAGATAGCGCATGCCAATACCGACCTTCTCGTCTTCGGTGTAGCCCGCGATCTTGATCACCTCGAGGCGGTCGAGCAATGCCGGAGGAATGTTCAGGGTGTTGGCGGTAGCCACGAACATCACGTCGGAGAGGTCGTACTCGACCTCGACATAGTGATCGACGAAGGTGCTGTTCTGCTCCGGATCAAGCACCTCGAGCAGCGCGCTCGCCGGGTCGCCGCGGAAATCCGCCCCCATCTTGTCGACCTCGTCGAGGAGGAACAGCGGGTTGCGCACCCCGATGCGCGAGATGTTCTGCAGGATCTTGCCCGGCATCGACCCGATGTAGGTACGCCGATGGCCGCGGAATTCGGCTTCGTCACGCACGCCGCCGAGCGCCATGCGCAAATACTTGCGGTTGGTCGCACGGGCGATCGACTGGCCAAGCGAGGTCTTGCCGACCCCCGGTGGTCCGACCAGGCACAGGATGGGCGCCTTCAGCTTGTCGACCCGCTGCTGCACGGCCAGGTACTCGAGGATCCTTTCCTTGACCTTCTCGAGCCCGAAATGGTCTTCGTCGAGCACCTTTTCGGCGTGGGCCAGGTCGTCACTGATCTTGCTCTTCTTTTTCCAGGGCAAGCCGATCAGGACATCGATGTAGTTACGCACCACGGTCGCTTCCGCCGACATCGGCGACATCAGCTTGAGCTTCTTGAGCTCCGCCTCGACCTTCTTGAGCGCTTCCTTGGGCATCCGCGCCGACTTGATCTTCTTCTCGAGCTCCTCCATGTCGGCGCCCTCTTCGCCCTCGCCGAGCTCCTTCTGGATCGCCTTGACCTGCTCGTTCAGGTAGTACTCGCGCTGGCTCTTCTCCATCTGGCGCTTGACGCGTCCGCGCAGGCGTTTCTCGACCTGGAGGATGTCGAGTTCGGTTTCGATCTGGGTCAGCAGCCGCTCGAGACGTTCGGCGACGCTGATCGTCTCGAGGATGTTCTGCTTGTGCTCGATCTTGATCGGCAAATGGGCAGCGACGGTATCCGCCAGGCGGCCGCCGTCCTCGATGCCGCCGAGCGAAGCCAGGATCTCGGGGGGAATCTTCTTGTTCAGTTTCACGTACTGGTCGAACTGCGCCAGGATCGCCCGGCGCAGGCCTTCGATCTGCGGCCCCTCGACCGGCTCCTCGGAGACGATCGCTTCGTAACGGCAGGTAAAGTGCGCGTCCTCTTCGTCGTCGATACCCAGGATCTGGGCCCGCTGGACCCCTTCGACCAGCACTTTGACCGTCCCGTCGGGCAGCTTGAGCAGCTGCAGGATGTTCGAAATGCATCCGATCTCGTGGATATCCTTGGCCTCGGGCTCGTCCTTGGAAGCATTGCGCTGGGCCACCAGCATGATGCTCTTGCCAACTTCCAGCGCCGCCTCGAGCGCCTTGATCGATTTTGGACGTCCCACGAACAGCGGTATGACCATGTGGGGAAACACCACCACGTCACGCAACGGCAGCAGGGGCAGTGAGCTTGGCACAGCAATAACTTCAGACATCGGATTCTCCATGGCGATCCTGGGCTTCATGTGACGGCATAAACCCGGGAATTCAAGTGCCCTGATTAAAGGATACGCCCAAACCGGGAACCGGCAGCGGCTCGCCACGAGAGGGGAATGGCCAATTTGGGCCGGACGGGCGGCAGGATCGGGGCCTGCCGGGGGCTATTTGTTGCCGACGACCTTGGGGCTATCGGCAAAGATGATCAGCGGCTTGCCTTCGCCGCGCACCGAGTTCTCGTCAACCACGACCTTCTGGACGTTCTTCATCCCAGGAAGGTCGAACATGATGTCGAGCAGGACGTATTCGAGGATCGACCGCAGCCCCCGTGCCCCGGTCTTGCGCTTGAGGGCTTTCTTGGCGATGGCCAGCAGCGCCTGGGGACGGAATTCAAGCTCGACACCCTCCATCGCAAACAAGCGCTGGTACTGCTTGACGAGCGCGTTGCGCGGGGTGGTCAGGATCTCGGTGAGTGCCGCCTCGTCAAGTTCCTCGAGGGTCGTCACCACCGGCAGGCGGCCGACGAGTTCGGGAATCAGCCCGAACTTGATCAGGTCCTCGGGCTCGACGTCGAGCAGCACTTCGCCGATGCGCCGCTCGGAAGCGCTCTTGACCTGGGCGCCAAAGCCGATTCCGGAGCGTTCCGAACGGTCCCTGATCACCTTCTCGAGGCCGTCGAAGGCGCCCCCGCAGATGAACAGTATGTTGGTCGTGTCGATCTGCACAAAGTCCTGGTTGGGATGCTTGCGCCCGCCCTGTGGCGGCACTGCGGCCACGGTCCCTTCGATAAGCTTGAGCAGCGCCTGCTGCACCCCTTCGCCGGATACGTCGCGGGTGATCGACGGGTTGTCGGACTTGCGCGAGATCTTGTCGATCTCGTCAACGTAGACGATCCCGTTCTGCGCCTTGTCGACTTCGTAATTGCAGTTCTGGAGCAGCTTCTGGATGATGTTCTCGACGTCCTCGCCGACGTAGCCGGCTTCGGTGAGCGTGGTCGCGTCGGCGATCACGAACGGCACGTCGAGCAGCCGGGCCAGGGTCTGCGCCAACAGCGTCTTGCCCGAGCCAGTTGGGCCGACCAGCAGGATGTTGCTCTTCGAGAGCTCGACGTCGTCCTTGCCGCTCTTGGTGCGCAGCCGCTTGTAATGGTTGTAGACCGCCACCGAGAGCGTGCGCTTGGCCATCCGCTGGCCGATCACGTACTGATCGAGCGTGGCGCAGATCTCGCTGGGAGTTGGCAGGGATTCGGCAGTTTCGCTGGGCGCGGCTTCGCCTTGTGCCTCATCACGGATGATGTCGTTGCACAGCTCGATGCACTCGTCGCAGATGAATACCGACGGCCCGGCAATCAGCTTGCGCACCTCGTGCTGGCTCTTGCCGCAGAACGAGCAGTAGAGCAACTTCTCGCTGCTGCCTTTCTTTTCCGCCATCGTTACCCCGCTGCGCGCGCCGTCCTTAGCTGATCTCGCCCCGGCTCGCCAATACCTTGTCGATCAAGCCGTACTTTACCGCATCTTCGGCGGACAGGAAGGTGTCGCGATCGGTGTCGCGCTCGATGCGCTCGAGCGGCTGACCAGTCTTCTCGGCCAGCATCTGGTTGAGCCGCTGGCGCAGGTAGAGAATTTCGCGCGCCTGGATCTCGATGTCGGCCGCCTGCCCCTGGGCGCCACCCGAGGGCTGATGGATCATCACTCGGGCATTGGGCAGCGCAAAGCGCTTGCCCTTCTCGCCCGCGGCAAGCAGGAAGGCGCCCATGCTGGCGGCGATGCCCATGCACAGGGTGCTGACATTGGGCTTGATGAACTCCATGGTGTCGAACACCGCCAGTCCCGCCGACACCGACCCGCCCGGCGAATTGATGTAGAACGAGATGTCCTTGTCGGGGTTCTCGGACTCGAGGAACAGCAGTTGTGCCACCACCAGGTTGGCGACGTGGTCGTTGACCGCTCCGACCATGAAGATCACCCGTTCGCGCAGCAGGCGCGAGTAGATATCGTAGGCCCGCTCGCCCCGCCCGCTCTGCTCGATCACCATCGGCACCAGCCCCAACCCCTGCGGCGCGCCGGCATGGGCCAATTCGGCGCTGACCAGATCTTCGATCAAGCTGTTTCGCGTCATCTATTCGTCTCCCGTCGCAACTCGCGGCGCACCTTGGCGCCGCGCGTTCTGGTCACAGATCCTGAGGGCGGTTGAGCGCTGCCTCATCAGCCCTGCATCAACTCGTCAAAATCGATTGCCTGGTCCTCAACCTTGGCGTTGGCCAGGACCCAATCGACGACATTCTGCTCGACCACCAGCGACTCTACCTGTGCCAGGCGCTCGCGATCGCCGAAATAGTAGCGCAGGACCTCCTCCGGGCTCTCGTAGGCCTGGGCGAACTCCTCGATCTGTGCCCTGACCTGCTCGGGCTTGGCCTGCAGTTCCTGCTTCTTGACGATTTCGGCAACCAGCAGTCCGAGCCGGACCCGCTTCTGCGCCGACTCGGTGAAGGCGCCTTCGGGCACCGGCAGCTTGGAGGTATCGATGCCGCGGGATTTGAGATCGGCCAGGGCGCGCTCGGTCAGCTCGGCTTCCTCGCTGCGCACCAGCGACTGCGGCAGCTCGAAGCTGGCGACGTTGGGCAGCACGTCCATCAGGTTGGACTTGGTGCGGGCACGGGTGCGCTGGACCACTTCCCGCTCCAGGTTGGCGCGGATGTCGGCACGCATCTTCTCGACATCGCCGTTCTCGACCCCGAGTTGACGGGCGAATTCGCTGTCGACTACCGGCAGCACCGGTTCCTCGACCTTGGTGATCGAAATTTCGAACTGTGCAGTCTTGCCGGCCAGTTCCTTTGAACCGTAGTCCTCGGGGAAACTCACCGGCACGGTCCGGGTCTCGCCAGTATTCATGCCCCGCACCCCGGTCTCGAAGTCGGGAAGCATCCGGCCTTCACCGAGCACGAACGGGAAATCGCTGCCGCTGCCGCCATCGAAGGCCACCCCTTCAAGGGTGCCGGTAAAGGAGATCGTGACCTGGTCGCCGTCCTGGGCAGCGCGGTCGACCGCGTTCCAGGTGACGCGCTGCTTGCGCAGAATCTCGACCGTCTTGTCGACCTCGGCGTCGCCGATCGCGCAGGTGACCCGCGCGATTTCGAGCGCAGCGAAATCACCCAGCACCACATCGGGATAGACCTCGAACGCCGCCGTGAAGGCGAGCTGGGTCTCATCGCCAGCGTCGCCACGCTCGATGTGCGGTTCGCCCGCGACCCGCAGGTCGTGTTCCCTGATCGCCGCCGTGAAGGCCTGCGAGATCGCCTCGCCGAGTACCTCCGACTCCACCTGGGGGCCGTGGGAGCGCTCGATCATCTTCATCGGGACCTTGCCCGGACGAAAGCCGGGCATTCTCAGGGTGCGGCTCAGTTTCTTCAGCCTCTGGCCAACTTCGCCCTCGACGGTTGCAATTGCCACCGACAGTGCTAGTTTGCGTTCCAGGGGTCCAGTAATCTCGATTTGCGTCGCCATAAGAACCATTATTTAAAAGTGGGAAGGGGGATGCCGCGTTCCCGATTGGTGCGGCCGAAAGGACTCGAACCTTCACGCCTTGCAGCGCCAGGACCTAAACCTGGTGCGTCTACCAATTCCGCCACGGCCGCGTGCCAACCGATAATTTTATCCGAAGATCGCAAGCCGCACCCTACAATCGCCATATGCCACTTCAAAACGCCGCCACCGCACTCAGTGTCGCGCAGCATTACGAGAACTTCCCGGTCGGGTCGTGGCTCGTGCCGCAGCGCCTGCGGCCGGCATTCGCGGCGATCTATCGCTTCGCCCGCCATGCCGACGACGTCGCCGACGAAGGCGATGATTCTCCCGCGGAGCGCCTGGCCGAACTGGCGCGGCTGCACGCCGCCCTGGACGGGCAATCGACCCATCCCGTGGT
>JAHEMI010000007.1:21656-45151 GCA_024643785.1 Burkholderiaceae bacterium | reverse complement strand
ATCACCGCTCTCTATGCCTTCTGCCGCGAGGTCGACGATGTCGTCGACGAGACCGAGGACACCAACGTCGCGCGCCTCAAGCTCGCCTGGTGGCGCACCGAAATCGACCGGGCCTTCGCCGGCCAGGCGCAACATCCGGTGGCTATTGCCCTGCACCAGAACGCCGCCGCTTTCGGACTCGAGTCCCGGCTGCTCGTCGAGGTGATCGACGGGATGCAGATGGATCTCGACCAGAATCGCTATCACGATTACGTCGGGCTGCAGCTTTACTGCCACCGGGTTGCCGGAGTGGTGGGCGTGCTGGCCGCCGGGATATTCGGCGAGCGTTCCGCGGCCGTGAGCGAATATGCCGAGCGGCTCGGCCAGGCCTTCCAGCTGACCAACATCATTCGCGACGTCGGCGAAGACGCGCGCAAGGGACGGATCTACCTGCCCCTCGAGGACTTGCGCAAGTTCGACGTCCAGCCCCAGGAAATCATCTCGTGCACGACCTCGGAGCGTTTCGTCGCGCTGATGACCTTCGAAGCCCAACGCGCCCGCGAGCTCTACCGCCAGGCCTATGCGCTGCTGCCCGCGACCGAGCGACGCGCCCAGCGCCCGGGCCTGATGATGGCGGCGATCTACGCGACCCTGCTGGCCGAGATCGAGCGTGACGGCTTCAAGGTGCTCACCCATCGTGTCTCGCTCACCCCGGTGCGCAAGCTCTGGCTGGCGTGGAGCACCTGGCTCCGGGGCCGGCCACCGGCGCTGTGAGCGTCGCAGTCGTCGGCGGGGGCTGGGCCGGGCTGGCAGCAGCGGCCGAACTCACCGATCGCGGCATTGGAGTCACGCTCTTCGAAGCTGCCCCGCAGTGGGGCGGGCGGGCGCGCCGTTGCCTGGTGCAGCTCGGTGACACCGAAATCGCTCTCGACAACGGCCAGCACCTGATGCTCGGCGCCTACAGCGAGTGCCTGCGCCAGATCGGGCGGGTCAGCCGGCCAGCTGGCGATCTCGCGGGCGCCGCGCCGGGGCCACGCCAGTCTGCCGCCGGGCGCTCGCCGGCGCCGTTCCTGCGCACCAGGATGCACATCGCCACTCCCGACGGCGTGCTGCTGCGGCGCACCAGCTGGCCGGGAACGGCCGGCGTGATCGGCGGCTTGCTGGGTACCGGGGTCTTGTCGGCGGGCGAACGCTGGGCCCTGGTGAGATTCCTCGTCGCCCTGCGCTGGCGCGGCTGGCACGGGTTCGACGGCCTGACTGTGAGCCAGTTGCTGGCGCGCTTCAGGCAGCCGGAGCCGCTGGTCAGGCGATTGTGGGAGCCGCTGTGCATCGCCGCCATGAATACCGAAATTGGCGCCGCCTGCGCCCAGACCTTCGTGACCGTGCTGCGCGACTCGCTCGGCGCGGGCGCAGATGCGAGCGACTTCATCACACCCGTGAGCACGCTCGGCGCGCTGTTCCCGGAGCCGGCGGCCGACTGGCTCCAGCGTCACGGCGCCCGCCTGAACCTGCGCACCACGGTACGCGCAATCGCGCCGGCCGATGCGACCGGGTCGGCCTGGCGGGTCCAGGCCACCGGGCCAGGCGGGGCAGTAGCGGACGGCGAGGAATTTGCGGCGCTGATAATGGCCGTCCCGCCGCCCAACGCCGCGCGCCTGCTGCAAGAGCTGGCGCCGGGCGTTGCCGCCCGGCTGGGCGAGTTCGAGTTCGACACCATCGCCACGGTCTACCTCGGCTGGCGCGACGATCCGGGGCTGATGCCGGTCACCATGCTTGCCGAGGACGCCGGCCGGGGACACTTCGGACAGTGGCTGTTCGCGCGTGGCGCACAACATGGCTGGCACGTCGGTGCGGTGGTGGTCAGCGCCCAGGGACGACGGGCGGCGGTGGTCCCGTCCGAACTGGCCCGGCAGGTCGCCGCCCAGGCCGCCGAACAACTGCGCCTGCCGCTGGCATCGGCGACCAGGGTGATCGTCGAAAAACGCGCCACCTGGCGCTGCCTGCCCACCCGGCCGCTGCTCGGCCCCGATGCCTGCACTCAAGAAGGCGCCCGGCTTCGGCGACTGTGGCTGGCTGGCGACCATGCCTGCCCTGATCGCTACCCGGCGACCCTCGAGGGCGCAGTGCGCAGCGGCGTGGCGGCCGCACGCGGCGTGGCCGAACTGCTGGCGCTCGCAACCGGACCGGCTTGATCACGACCGTGCGCGCGAGCGGCGGGTGAAGCGCGAGCGTGCCGAGCCCTGACTATTCCCAGGCGGCGTCAAGCACTTCATCGAGGCGCTCCACGCCGATCGTGGCCACCCCCTCGATGGGGCGGCGCGGCAGATTGGCGCGCGGCACGATCAGGCGCGAAAACCCGATCTTGGCGGCTTCACGCAGCCGTTCCTGGCCCCGGGGCGCCGGCCTGATCTCGCCGGTCAGGCCCAGCTCGCCGAAAACCGCCAGCGCGCGCGGCAGCGGCCGGTTGCGCAGCGAGGAGACCACCGCCAACATCACCGCGAGATCGGCGGCCGGCTCGGAAACTCTCACGCCGCCAACGACGTTGACGAAGACATCCTGGTCAAAGAGCGCGATTCCGGCGTGACGGTGAAGCACGGCCAGCAGCAGGGCCAGCCGGTTGCCATCGAACCCGACGCACAAGCGGCGCGGATTGGGCGCGTTGGCGCTGTCGACCAGTGCCTGGACCTCGACGAGCAGCGGCCGGCTGCCCTCCTGGGTGACCAGCACGCTCGAACCGGGCACCTCGCGCCCGGCCCGCGACAGGAAGATCGCCGAGGGGTTGGCGACGCCGCGCAGGCCGGTTTCGGTCATCGCAAACACGCCCAATTCGTTGACCGCGCCGAAGCGGTTCTTGAACGCCCGCACCAGGCGATGTGAGGAATGGGTCTCGCCCTCGAAATAAAGCACCGTATCGACGATGTGTTCGAGCACCCGCGGTCCGGCCAGCGTCCCCTCCTTGGTGACGTGTCCGATCATCACCACCCCGACGCACAGTTGCTTGGCAAACCTGGTCAGTTGCGCCGCGCACTCGCGCACCTGCGCCACCGACCCTGGTGCCGATGACAGCTGCGTCGAATAGATCGTCTGGATCGAATCGATCACCACCACGCTCGGGCGGCTGCTCTCCATCACCGGCAGGATGTTCTCGAGCTCGGTTTCGGCCAGCAGCGCCACCGCAGTGCCCTCGAGTCCAAGCCGGCGCGCCCGCAGCGCGATCTGGGCGGCCGACTCCTCGGCACTGACGTAGAGCACCTTGCGCTCGCTCCCCATGTGCGCCAGCGCCTGGAGCAGCAGGGTCGACTTGCCGACGCCGGGGTCGCCGCCGATCAGCACCACCGATCCCTCGACCATCCCGCCGCCCAGCACCCGGTCGAATTCGCTGCTCCCGGTGGCCATCCGGGCGACCGTCTCGGTCGGCACCGAGTCCATCGCCACCACCGCCTGCGCCGCGCTCCCGGCGACGCGAAAACGCTGCCCCGCGCCGCTCTCGGCCGGGCCCTCCTCGAGGGTGTTCCAGGCGCTGCAGTGCGGGCACTGGCCCTGCCACTTGACGGTCACGCCGCCACAGGAGGTGCAGGAGTACTGCAGGCGCGGCTTGGCCATCTCAGAGCGCCCCGGGATGAGCGGCCAGCGCCTCGACCTGAACCGCCACCCGCGGCGCCAGTGCGCACATCAGCTCGTAGCCGATCGTTCCGGCACTCTGTGCCACGGCGTCGATCGGCAGATGATTGCCCCACAGTTCGACCAGACTGCCGACACCGGCGCCGGGACACTGGCGCAGGTCGATCATCATCATGTCCATCGCGACCCGCCCCAGCGTGGTGCTCGGCATCCCGTCGACCAGCACCGGCGTGCCGCTGGGTGCATGGCGCGGGTAACCGTCGGCGTAGCCGCAGGCGACCACGGCGATCGGCATCGGTTCGCTGGCGCGGAACAGCGAGCCGTAGCCGACGGCATCGCCGGGCTGCAGTACCCGGCGCGCCAGCACCCGGGCGCGCAGCAACATGGTCGGCGCCAGACCGAGGTCGGCGGCGCCGTGCTGCGCGAACGGAGAACCGCCGTAGAGCATGATCCCGGGACGAATCCAGTCACGGGCGGCGGCCGGCACCGAGAGCACCGCCGCCGAATTGGCCAGCGATCGTTCCCCCGCCAGCCCGCTCGTGGCTGCCGCGAACAGTTCCATCGCCTCGTCTGCCCCGTCGGCGAGATCGGCGTTCGCGAAATGCGTCATCAGGGCGACCGAACGCACCGCCGGCATCGAGGAGAGCCGCGCGTGGGCGCGCCGCAGTCCCTCCGAATCAAATCCCAGGCGGTTGAGTCCGCTGTCGAACTTGGCGAAGGAATTGACCGGGGGCCGGTCCGCCGGTACGTCAGCGAGCCACCCCAGTTGCTCCTCGCAGTGAACCACCAGATCCAGATCGTGGGCATGGGCCGCGGCAGTGTCGGCGGCATCGAAGGCACCTTCGAGCATCAGGATCCGCTTCTTCCAGCCCAGCTCGCGCAGCCGGCAAGCCTGATCGAACTCGATCAGCGCCAGCCCATCGGCGGCGGCCAGAGCCGGCAAGACCCGTTCGAGGCCGTGCCCGTAGGCGTTTGCCTTGACCACCGCCCAGCATTTCGACGCCGGTGCGCGGCGGCGCGCCAGCGCCAGGTTATGGCGCAAGGCGTCGAGTACGATCGTGGCTTCGATTGGACGTGGCATCGGATAACTATACACAGTCGGTGGGCGGGCGTGGGTCGTGTCATCATAGTGTTTGTCACTACCGCCAGGCGCCCTGGGGGCGGGGCCTGAAACAGGAAGTCAAGCCAGTTGAAACGCGGTTTCTACACGATCATGGCGGCGCAGTTCTTCTCGTCGCTCGCCGACAATGCGCTGCTGATCGCCGGGATCGCGATGCTCATCGAGATGCACGCCCCGGAATGGATGAAGCCGCTGCTCAAGCTCTTCTTCACCATCTCCTACGTGGTGCTGGCGCCTTTTGTCGGTTCGATCGCGGACGCGCTGCCCAAGGGGCGAGTGATGTTCATCACCAATGCGGTCAAGGTGCTCGGCTGCTTCCTGATGTTCTTCAGCGCCCACCCGCTACTGGCCTACGCCGTCGTCGGGCTTGGAGCCGCGGCCTACTCGCCGGCCAAGTACGGGATCCTCACCGAGTTGCTGCCCCCGGAGCGGCTGGTCGCCGCCAACGGCTGGATCGAGGGCACCACCGTGGGGTCGATCATCCTCGGCGCCGTCCTGGGCGGGCTGTTGATCAGCCCGACGGTCTCCGAGGTGCTGCTCGCCCACCTCGGGGCCTTGACAGTTCTCAACGTCACCACCGCGGCCGACGCGGCGATCGTGGTGATCGCGCTCTTCTACGTGGTGGCAGCGCTGTTCAACCTGTACATCCCGGATACCGGAGTGCGCTACGCGGCGCAGGAATTCCACCCCATCCTCCAAGTGCGCGCCTTCCGCGCCTGCTGGGTCGCCTTGTGGCGCGACCGCCTGGGCCAGATCACCTTGGCGGTTACGACGCTGTTCTGGGGCGCCGGAGCGACGCTCCAGTTCATCGTGCTCGACTGGGCGAGGTTCTCGCTGGGCATGCCGCTCAACCGTGCTGCGGTGCTGCAGGGCGTAGTGGCGCTGGGCATTGCGGGCGGCGCCATGCTCGCAGCCCGCTACGTGGCGCTGATTTCGTCGTTGCGGGTACTGCCGGTCGGGGTAGCCATGGGCCTGATGGTCCCGCTGATGACCCTCGTTTCGACCGAGGCCGCGGCCTACCCGATGCTGGTCGTGATCGGGGCACTGGCAGGATTCTTCGTGGTCCCGATGAATGCCTTGCTGCAGCACCGCGGCTACGTGCTGCTCAGCGCCGGGCACTCGATAGCAGTGCAGAATTTCAACGAAAACCTCAACATCCTGGTGATGCTGGGGCTCTATTCGCTATTGCTGCGCTTCGAACTCCCGGTCGACGCCGTGATCTTCATTTTCGGCGGCTTCGTCGCTTTCGCGATGCTGCTGGTGATCGCCCGTCACCGGCGCAACCAGCGCGAGTACGACTCCGAGCGACTGATCGGGGAAACGCGCAACTGAGCGGACCGGACAACGCGCCCGCTCACCCCTGCACCGGCGCAGCGGCCAGCAGATCGGCCACCAGACGCAGGTCACGCCAGGCCTTGGCCTTGTCGAGCGGGCTGCGCAACAGATACGCCGGGTGATAGGTGACCACCACCGGGATCTCGCGCCCGCCAATCCGGCAGCCATGGGCCTGGCCCCGCAAGCTGGCAATCGACGCATCGGTTGCCAGCAGCGTCTGGGCCGCGAATCTTCCCAGGGCCACGATTACCGTGGGCGCGATCAGTTCGACCTGTCTGACCAGGTAGGGCTGGCACTGGGCGACTTCTTCCGCCGCCGGATCGCGGTTGCCGGGCGGCCGGCACTTGAGCACGTTGGCGATGAACACGTTGCGCTGGCGGTCGTGATCAATCGCCGCCAGCATCGCGTCAAGCAATTCTCCGGCGCGACCGACGAATGGTTCGCCAAGCCGGTCCTCTTCGGCTCCCGGCGCTTCGCCGACCACCAGACAACGCGCGCGCTGGTCCCCGACCCCGAATACCGTCCTGGTGCGGCTCGCCGCCAGCGGGCAGCGTTGGCAGGCCGTGACCTCGCCGCGCAGTATCTCCCAGGCCGCGCCACCACCTTCGTCCTGCCCGCCTGGCTCATCGCCACCCGCGGGCAGGTCATCGGCTGCGCCCCGCGCCGAGCGCGGCGTCCATACCGGACCGGCGCCCAGCCATGGCCAGGCCCGGCGTTGTGATTCATCCATGGCCGAGGCTCCGCAACATCACCAATGCATCTTCGCGCACCGGCCCTGCCGGGTAATAGTCCTTGCGCACCCCGATCGGCGCGAAACCGCCGCCGCGATAAAGTCCCACCGCTGCCAGGTTGGACGGCCGCACCTCCAGCATCATCGCCCGCGCGCCGCGCGCCGCGACATCACCCACCAGCCAGTCGAGAAGGCGCCGCCCCAGCCCCCGCCGCTGCAGTTCCACCGGCACGCACAGGTTGAGCAGGTGGGCTTCGTCGACTGCCCACATCAGCACCGCATAACCGATCCAGCCGCTGTCGTCCGCGAATATCCAGGCGTCGTAACCGGCCGCCAGCGAATCGGCAAAATTGCCCCTGCTCCAGGGATACGGATAGGCGCGCTCCTCGATCGCCATCACCCGCTCGAGATCGGACTCGGTCATGGCGCGCACGTCGAAACCCGGTAACCGGCGCTCGGACGCGGCGCCGCTGTCGGCCGGGCCGCTAATCGGTGCGACCGCGGGCTTCATTGCCGCAGTTCCGCGTTACGCCGGCGCAATTCGCGCTGCTCGGCAACGTCGAGGGCGACCTTGGAACGGACGTAGATCGGGCGCGCCTCAGGCGCTGGCAGCCAATCGCCCAGGTGATTTGGCGACCTGGCAATCACCGCCACCGCCCGTGCCAGCGGATGCTGCCCGGGAAAAGGCGCGGCCGCCAGCCGGTTTGCCGCGGCCAGGAGCGCGGCGGAACGTTCGAGGGCATCGCCGGCGACGAGCAGAGCGCGGCCCGCTGGGGAACGCTGCGCAACCGCCTCGAACCACGGGGCAAGGCCATCGAGCGCGCAGAGCTGGGCAGGCTCGATGACCTCCAGTTGCCAGTCGCTGCCAACGGGCAGAGCCGCGAAGGCCGCGACGTAGCTTTCGTTCATCCTGGCATCGATCGCCGTTACCACGGTGACCGGCGCCGCGCCCGCGGCGGCCTCGGCCAATGCCGTGTGTGCCAGCGCCACCAGTGACCCTACTGCCAGGGTCGGGATGGCGCGTCCGAACGCCAGCCCCTGGGCCAGGGCACAGGCGATGCGCAGCCCGGTGAAACCGCCGGGACCGGCGTCGAAAGCTACCCCGTCAAGCGCCCCCAGGCTGATTCCCGCTGACTCCAGCAGCGCGCTGATCATCGGCAGAGCCTTGCTCGCATGAGCGTGCCCGACCTGTTCGGCGATGGCATCGATGGTCGCTACATCACGACGCCACAGCGCCGCCGAACACCATGGTCCGGAGGTGCTGATCGCGAGAATGTTCGCGGGGACTTCGGTCAGTGCAGGCAGGGAACGCATCGCCCCCGATTCTAGTTCAGGCGACGGTCAACGCCACCGCGAGCGCCGCCCGCCGTTGCCGGGGTCGTTGCCATCGCCCCGCTCACCTCGGTCCCGGAAATCACCGCGGCTGCCACGGTCGTCGCGCTCACCACGGTCGCCGCGGTCGCCACGGTCGCGGCGATCACCGCGCTCGCGCGCACTCGCGCCGCCGCTCTCGCCACGACGCTGATCGCGCAGTTGCTGACGCAAGACCTGCATCTCCTCGCGGCTCAGACGCTGGCGCGGCGGCTCGTACTGCTCGCTCGCGCCGATTCCCTGTTGTCCGCGCTGCCGCCGCGGCTCAGAGCGCTGGCGCTGATCGCGATAGCGATCCCGCAATTCGGCCCGGAGTTCTTCGCGCTCGGCCGGATCCATGCGCTGATCGCGCGCCGCAGCCGCCAGCGGCATCGCGGCGGCGCTGATCAGGACCACCCAAAGAAGCAGCGGCAGGACGAGGTAAGACGATCGGCTCATGGGCAACATTGTATGGGGCCGACGGCCGGCGCCCTAGCCCTGCGGATGCAAGCTGTGTAACCGGAGGTAACAGCGACCGCGACCCGGACCGGGATGCTGCCACAAACGCGCTGCGCCGTTATCATCTCGCCATGACGCTGAAATCCAACAAGGTGCTGGTAGTCGACGACGACCCGCGGTTGCGCGACCTGCTGCGCCGTTACCTGTCCGAAAACCAGTTCGAGGTCAGCCTGGCGCACGACGCGAACGCGATGAACGCGTTGATGCTGCGCGAGCCCTTCGACCTGATCGTGCTTGACCTGATGCTGCCGGGCGAAGACGGCCTGTCGATCGTGCGTCGCCTGCGCGCCGCCAACGATCGCACCCCGGTCATCATGCTGACCGCCAAAGGCGACGAGGTCGACCGCATCGTCGGGCTCGAGGTCGGCGCCGACGACTACCTGCCAAAACCGTTCAATCCGCGCGAATTGCTGGCCAGGATCCACGCAGTATTGCGGCGCAGCCCCACGCCTGATGCCCCCGGCGCGCCCAGCAGCGAGCAGATCGAGGTCGATTTCGGCGATTTCCGCTTCAACCTCGCCACCCGCACGCTGACCCGCAAGGGCAAGCCGATAGTGATCACGACCGGCGAATTCGGCGTGCTCAAGGTCCTGGCCCAGCATCCGCGCATCCCGCTTTCGCGCGAGAAACTGATGTCGCTGGCGCGCGGACGGGAATACGGCGCCTATGACCGCAGCCTCGACGTCCAGATCTCGCGCCTGCGCAAGATCATCGAGGACGATCCTCAAAAGCCACGCTTCATCCAGACGGTCTGGGGCGTGGGCTACGTGTTCATTCCGGACGAATAGGCACCGGGCCCGGGATCGCCGTGCGGATCAGCCTGTTCTGGCGCACTTTCCTGCTGCTGGCGGCACTGCTCGGTGCCACCTTGCTGGCGGTATTCGGGCTGGCGCGGGCGCTTGACCCCTCACCCCCGGAGCAGCGCGTCGCCTGGGAAGTGGCTTCGGTCCTCAACCTGACCCGCTCGGCGCTGATCAGTTCACAGCCCGGACGGCGTGCCGAGTTGCTCGGCGAGCTGGCCCGCGACGAAGGCGTCCGGGTGCTGCCGCTGGAGGCCAGCGACCGCATCGCGCCCTACCTCCCGGAGTCCCGCGCGGTGGCGATGCGCGGCTATCTGCGCGCGCTGCTCGGACCGGAGACCGATGTCGCCGGCCAGGTCAACGGCGAAGACGGGCTGTGGGTGAGTTTCGCGATCGACGACGCCCACTTCTGGCTCCAGATGCAGCAGCGCCGGGTGGAGCGCCATTTCGGACCCGACCTCAGGCTGATAATCGCAATCGCTGCGGCACTGTCCCTGGTCGGGGCGATGGTCTTCAGCCGCCTCGTCAATCGGCCGCTGGCCCTGTTGTCGGGCGCGATCGACCAACTCAGCCAGGGAGATCGTCCGAGCCCGCTGCGCGAGGACCTGGTCAGCGAGATCGCCGCCGTCAATCGCCGCTTCAACCGGATGGCGCGCGATCTGGTCGAACTGGAAAGCGACCGGGCCGTGGCCCTGGCCGGGATCTCGCACGACATTCGCAACCCGCTGGCGCGGCTGCGCCTGGAGATCGAACTCGCCCGGCTGCCCGAGGGGGTCGCCGAGGCAATGTGCGCGGACATCGAGCGCATCGACCAGATCGTCGGCCAGTTCGTCGACTACGCCCGCGGCGGCGATATCGAGGAGCATGTCGAGTGGATCGATCTGCCAGCCTTCTTCGCGGCGTGGCGCAACAGCTACCAGGCGGAGATCGACTCCGGCACACTCGAACTGGACCTCGACGTGACACCGGACCTGAGCTGGGCAGCCGATCCGCTCGAGTTGCAGCGCCTGGTAGGCAATCTGCTCGACAATGCGCGCCGCTACGGCCGCGATCCTGCGTCGGGCAAGGCGATGGTTGAGATCAGGGTGCGCGCCGAGGGCGCAAGCCTGCTCATCGAGGTCCGCGACCACGGCAAGGGGATACCCGAGGAGGCCCGTGACCACATGCTCCGCCCCTTCGCCCGCCTCGATCCGGCGCGGGGCGAACACGAGGGCTCGGGCCTGGGACTGGCGATAGTGGCCCGGATCGCGCGTCGACACGGCGGCGACGTGACGCTGCACGAAGCGCCTGGGGGCGGCCTCCAGGTACGGCTGCGGCTCGGCAAGCCATCCTGATCGGACCGGCGATTGCCGCGCTGGGTGCGGCGGCGCTGCTGCCATAGGCGTTCACAATCAATCGATTGTGAAAATTCAATTGGAACTGGCAATGATGTTTTGGTAGATTCATTGCTTCGGGTCGCGCTGCCAGCGATCCGCAATAACCAAAGGGAGCAAGCCATGCCCAGCCTCAAAGGAACCAAGACCCACCAGAATCTCAAGGACGCGTTCGCGGGCGAAAGCCAGGCGAATCGCCGTTACCTCTACTTCGCCAACAAGGCAGACGTCGAAGGCCGTCCTGACGCTGCTGCGCTCTTCCGCTCGACCGCCGAGGGCGAGACCGGCCATGCCCATGGGCACCTGGACTACCTGGCGCAGGTCGGCGATCCGGCCACCGACATGCCGATCGGCGACACCGCATCGAACCTGAAGTCAGCCGTGGCTGGCGAGACCCACGAGTACACCGACATGTATCCGGGCATGGCAGCTTCGGCCCGCGACGAAGGTTTCGTCGAGATCGCCGAGTGGTTCGAGACGCTGGCCAAGGCCGAGCGTTCGCACGCCAACCGCTTCACCAAGGCGCTGGCCGCCCTGGATTGAGTCCAGCGGCAATCAGTACGAAGGGGGAGGCTGGTGCGCTTCCCCCTTTTTTTTGCCATTATCAAGAGTCCACGCCAAGGCGTGTCGATCCACCCAGCGGAGAAAGGCCATGACCAAGCGCGAAGGATCCCTCGAGGCACCGACCCGGCACCCGCTCGACTGGAAATCGCCCAGCTTCTACGATCGCGATTCCTGCCTGCAGGAAATGGAACGCGTCTTCGACATCTGCCACGGCTGCCGGCGCTGCGTGAGCCTCTGCAACGCCTTTCCGAGCCTGTTCGACCTGGTTGACGAGAGCGCGACCTTCGAGGTCGACGGCGTTGCCAAGGACGACTACTGGAAGGTTGTGGACCAGTGCTACCTGTGCGACGTCTGCTACCTGACCAAGTGCCCCTACGTGCCGCCGCACGACTGGAACGTCGATTTTCCCCACCTGATGCTGCGGGCCAAGGCGATCCAGTTCAAGGAAGGCACTCCGACCAAGTTCCGCGATAGCACGCTCTCGGCGACCGACCGTAACGGCAAGCTGGCCAGCATCCCGATCGTCGTCCACGCAGTCAACCGCGCCAACCGCATGCCGCTGGCACGAGGCCTGATGGAGCGCGCCCTGGGCGTGCACCGCGATGCCTGGCTGCCGGATTTCGACTCCCGGACCTTCCGCCGCACCGCTGCCAAGTCGGTCGACTATCCGGTCCGCGACGGCGAACGAAGTCCCGGAAAAGTCGCGATCTTCTCGACCTGCTTCGTCAACTACAACGAGCCCGGGATCGGCCATGACCTCATCGCCATCCTGGCGCACAACGAGATTCCCTACGTGCTGGTGAGCGGCGAGGCGTGCTGCGGCATGCCCAAGCTCGAACTCGGCGATCTCGACGCGGTCGAGAAACTCAAGAACCAGAACATCCCGCAGCTGGCGGCACTGGCCCGCGACGGCTACGCGATCCTCGGGCTGATCCCCTCATGCGCGTTGATGTTCAAGCAGGAACTGCCGCTGATGTTTCCCGACGACGCCGAGGTCCAGGCCGTGCGCGCAGCGATGTTCGACCCCTTCGAGTACTTCTTCGCGCGGCGGCGCGACGGGATGCTGCACGAGGACTTCAACGCCGAGCTGGGCCGGGTTTCGTATCACGTTGCCTGCCACACCCGGGTCCAGAACATGGGCCAGAAAACCCGCGAGATCCTCGAACTGGTATCGGGTGCGAAGGTCCACACCGTGGAACGCTGCTCGGGCCACGCCGGCACCTGGGGCGTCAAGAAGGAGTTCCACGAGACGGCGATGAAGATCGGACGCCCGGTGTTCAACAGTATGGCCGAACACCCCGACGGCCCACCGCAGTGGATCGCATCCGACTGCGCGCTGGCCGGGCACCACATCCAGCAGGGCATGAGCGGGCTCGAGAAGCCTACCGGTCCGCGGCTGGCCCACCCCATCACCTTGCTGCGCATCGCCTACGGGCTGGCCTAGCTCCGGAGGAACATCGATGCAGAAAGTCAGTCGCGAATCATTACTCACCCTCGAGGCCTACGCCAAGGCCCGGCCACAGTGGCTCGAGCGGCTGCGGGAACACCGCCGCGACCGCCGCCTGGCGGTCGGGCCGCACGTCACCTTGCTGTTCGAGGACGAGCTCACCATCCGCTTCCAGATCCAGGAGATGCTGCACATCGAGAAGACCTTCGATGAGCGCGGCATCATGGACGAGGTCGAGGTCTACAACCCGTTGATACCCGACGGGCGCAACTTCAAGGCGACCATGCTGATCGAGTACACCGACCCCGAGGTGCGCAAACGCGAACTGGCACGCCTGCGCGGCGTCGAGCGCCAGGTCTGGCTGGAGGTCGGTGCTGCCGGGCGCATCAACGCGATTGCCGACGAGGATCTCGAGCGCGAAAACGCCGACAAGACCTCGGCGGTCCATTTCCTGCGCTTCGAACTCACCGCGGAGATGGCTGCGGCGCTGAAATCAGGCGCCGAGCTGGCGCTGGGGATCGATCACGAAGCGTACCGTGCCGAGGTCCGGCCGGTACCGGCGGCGACCCGCGCCGCGCTGCTCAAAGACCTGGATTGAGGGTGGCGCGGCTCGCGCGCCGCGCCACTATTCGGCCGCCGTGGCGGCGAGCAGCGCCACCGCGTGCGCCTCGATTCCTTCGCCCCGGCCGACAAACCCGAGCCGTTCGCTGGTCTTGGCCTTGACGTTGACGCGCCCCGGATCGATACCCAGCAGCGCGCCGATCCCCTGGATCATCGCCGGGATGTGCTCGCTCAGCCGCGGCGCCTGGGCGATCACCGTAGCGTCGATGTTGCCCACCTCATAGCCGGCAGCGCGCACCAGTGCCGCGGTCTTGCGCAACAGCTCGCCGCTGGCGACGCCGCGATGGCGCTCGTCGTTGTCGGGGAAATGCCGGCCGATGTCACCCAATCCGGCGGCGCCCAACAGCGCATCGATGATCGCGTGGAGCAGCACGTCGGCGTCGGAATGACCGAGCATGCCGCGCTCGAATTCGATGCGTACCCCGCCGATGACCAAATCCCTCCCGGGAACCAGCGCATGGACGTCGTAACCCTGACCGATCCGGTAGCTCATCGCTTCACTCCTTGTCCAGCAACTGGCGCATCGCGACCAGGTCGTCGCTGGTGGTGACCTTGAAATTGCGCAGACTCCCTGGCACCAGCACGGGATGGTGACCGAGCGCTTCCAGCGCCGACGCTTCGTCAGTGGCCAGCGGGGTGGCGAACAGCGCCTCGCGCAGCAAACCGAGTCGGAACATCTGCGGGGTCTGCGCCAGCCACATCCCGTCGCGCGCGACGGTGGCCGCCACCGTCGGCACCGCCCCGCCACCCGGCTGGGCGCGCTTGAGGGTGTCGGCAACAGGCAAGGCCAGCAGCCCGCCCACCGGCGAATCAGCAAGCGCCGCGCGCAGCCGCTCGAGCGCCGCGCCGTCCAGTCCCGGCCGCGCGGCATCGTGCACCAGCACCCAGTCATCGTCGCTGCCGGAGAGCGTTGCGAGGGCATTGAGTACGGTATCGCGCCGGGTCGCCCCGCCGACCGGCTCGATCCGCAGCCGGGCGCTTGCGCGCAGCCGCTCGGGCACACGGCGGTCACCTGGCGCGACCGCGACGATCACCTCGTCGATCCACGCCGCGGCCAGCAGCGGCGCCAGCGAGCACTCCAGCACGCTGCGGGCGCCGATCTCGAGGTACTGCTTGGGGATGTCGCCGCCCAGCCGGCTGCCGGTTCCGGCCGCGGGCACGATGGCGAAGGTCTTGGGCACGTTCACGCCTGGGAGTCTACCGGTGTGCCAAGGATGGCGTCGGATAGAATTGTACTTTCTTGCACGCCCTATCCCATTGAGCCCGACCCCGCCCGAATCCGCCGCCGCCAAACCAGCGGTGACACCCGTCGAACAGTCGTTTGCGGCCCTGCCCTGGCCACGGGCCGGGACCGTCGGGGTGCTGCCGGTCTGCGCCGGATCGTCCGATTCATGGTTGCTCGCGGCGCTGGCGGCGCGTGCCGAGCGCAGCGCGACGCTGGCTATCGTCACCGCGAGCGCGGTCGACGCCACCCGCCTGGCGCAGGAAATCGCCTACTTTGCTCCCCAGCTGCGGGTACTGGTGCTGGCCGACTGGGAAACCCTGCCCTACGACGCCTTCTCGCCACACGAGGACCTGGTTTCGGAACGCCTGGCAACGCTCTGGGCCCTGACCAGCGGCGAATGCGACGTGCTGCTGACCGCAGCCAGCACCGCGTTGCAGCGGATCGCACCGCCGTCGTTCCTGGCCTCGCACACTTTTTTCTTCGACCGTGGCCAGCGCCTTGACGAGGCCGCGCTCCGCGCCCAGCTGGTGCTAGCCGGTTACGACAACGTCTCGCAGGTTGTGCGCCCGGGGGAATACGCGGTGCGCGGCGGCCTGATCGACCTCTACCCGATGGGTTCGACCCTGCCCTACCGGATCGACCTGATCGGCGCTGAAATCGACTCGCTCCGGACCTTCGACCCCGATACCCAGCGCAGCCTGCTGCCGGTCAACAAGATCAGATTGTTGCCGGGTCGCGAATTTCCCACCGACGAACAGGGGCGCAGCGCATTTCGCGGTCGCTGGCGCGAGCGTTTCGAGGGCGATCCCAGCCGCCGCCCGATCTACCGCGACATTGGCAACGGCATCGTCTCGGCCGGGATCGAGTACTACCTGCCACTGTTCTTCGATGCCACCGCCACGCTCTTCGACTACCTCCCCGAGAACGCCGTCTTCGTCACCCACGGCGACGTCGACGAGGCGGCACGGCGCTACCTGGCTGACACGGTCGAGCGCCATCGCTTCCTGTCGCACGATCCGGAGCGTCCGGTGCTGCGCCCCGATGAGCTGCTCATCGCGCCGGAGGAGTTCTTCGCCCGGGCCAAGAGCCGCGGCCGACTGGCTATCGGCCATGAAAGCAGCGCCCGCAAGCCATTCACCATGGCGCCGCCGGCAGTGGCAATCGATCGCAAGGCGGCGCAACCACTGGCCGCGCTGATCGCCTTGCTCGAGAGCACCGCCGACCGGGTGCTGCTGCTCGCCGAGTCGCCCGGACGGCGCGAGACCATCGCCGAGTTGTTGACCGAAAGTGGCGTCGCCGCGGCCGCCGCCGGCAGCTGGTCCGATTTCGCCGCCGGCAGCGCAAGCTTTACCCTGGGCATCGGCCCGTTGCACGACGGCTTTGCCCTCGCGCAGGGCGGCATCACGGTGCTCACCGAAACCGAGCTCTACGCCGGGACCGTGCGCCGGCGCCGCGGCGCGCGCGAGTCCACGACTGATCTCGATGCGATCATCCGCGACCTTTCGGAATTGCGCATCGGCGACCCGGTGGTCCATGCCCAGCACGGCATCGGCCGCTACCAGGGGCTGGTCAGCATGGACCTCGGCGAAGGTGCCACCGAGTTCCTGCACCTGACCTACGCCGGCGCTGCCACGCTCTACGTGCCGGTTGCGCAACTGCACGTCATCAGCCGCTACAGCGGCGCCAGCCCCGAAGATGCACCGCTGCACCAGCTGGGTTCGGGTGCCTGGGAGAAAGCCAAGGCGCGCGCCGCGGGGCAGGCACGCGACACCGCAGCCGAGCTGCTCGAGCTGTATGCACGCCGCGCAGCCCGCGCGGGACACTCGTTCCCCTTCGACGGCCACGATTACGAAGCGTTTGCCGATGGTTTTGGCTTCGAGGAGACCCCCGACCAGCGTGCCGCCATCCATGCAGTGATCCAGGACATGGTCTCGGAGCGGCCGATGGACCGGCTGGTCTGCGGCGACGTCGGCTTCGGCAAGACCGAGGTCGCACTGCGCGCGGCCTATCTCGCGGCTGCCGGCGGCAAGCAGGTCGCCCTGCTGGTGCCGACGACGCTGCTCGCCGAACAGCACTACGAGACCTTCTCCGACCGCTTTGCCAACACCGCGATCAGGGTCGCCGAGCTCTCGCGCTTCCGCTCCGCGCGCGAAGTCGAGGCCACCGTCGATGGGCTGGCCAGGGGCCAGATCGACATCGTCATCGGAACCCACAAGCTGCTCGCGCGCGGCATGAAGTTCCAAAACCTCGGCTTGGTGATCATCGACGAGGAACATCGTTTCGGTGTCCGCCACAAGGAGGCGCTCAAGGCCTTGCGCGCCGACGTCGACGTGCTCACCCTCACGGCGACCCCGATCCCGCGCACCCTGGCCATGAGCCTCGAGGGCATCCGTGACTTCTCGGTAATCGCGACCGCTCCGCAGCGGCGGCTCTCGATCAAGACCTTCCTGCGCCGCGAATCCTCGGACGTGATCCGCGAAGCCATCCTGCGCGAGATCAAGCGCGGCGGACAGGCCTACTTCCTGCACAACGATGTCGCCACCATCGGCCATCGCCGCCGCGAACTCGAAGAGCTGCTGCCCGAGGCGCGCATCGCCGTGGCCCACGGCCAGATGCACGAGCGCGATCTCGAGAACGTGATGCGCGAGTTCCACCAGCAGCGCAGCAACGTGCTGCTGTGCACGACCATCATCGAGACCGGCATCGACGTTCCCAGCGCCAACACCATAGTCATTCACCGGGCCGACCGTTTCGGCCTGGCCCAGTTGCACCAGTTGCGCGGCCGGGTTGGACGCTCGCACCACCAGGCCTATGCCTACCTGATGATTCCCGACGAAGGCGCGATCACCCGCGACGCCACCAAGCGTCTCGAGGCGATCCAGATGATGGAGGACCTTGGCGCGGGCTTCTACCTAGCGATGCACGACCTCGAGATTCGCGGTGCCGGCGAGGTGCTCGGCGAATCCCAGTCGGGCGACATCCTGCAAGTCGGCTTCGCGCTCTATTCGGAGATGCTCGACGAGGCGGTGCGCGCGCTGCGCGATGGCCGCGAACCAGACGTCAGCGCTCCGCTCAGCGCCACGACCGAGATCAACCTCCACGTCCCGGCGCTGTTGCCGCAAACCTACTGCGGCGACGTCCACGAACGGCTCACGATCTACAAGCGCCTGGCCAACTGCAGCTCCCGCGACGATCTTGAAGCGCTCCAGGAAGAGCTGGTTGACCGCTTCGGCACGCTGCCGGAAGCCACCAGGGCGCTGATCGAGACCCACCGCCTGCGGGTCGCCTCGCGCCCGCTCGGGATATCCCGGATCGATGCCAGCCCTGAGGCGGTGCTGTTGCAGTTTGTCGCCCGCCCGCCGATCGAACCCGCGGCCATCATCGCTTTCCTGCAGAGCCGGCGCGATGCCCGGATGGCCGGGCCTGATCGCCTGCGAATCACCGTTGCCAGCGCCGATCTCGCCAAGCGCGTCGCCCGGGTTCACGAGATCCTGCGCGCCCTCGCCCCCTGACCAACGCTACCCCAGGACCGCCCAATGCCACCCCGCAGCCCATCCGATCTGGTCGTCCAGCATCCCGCACTGGCTGACGCGGCGCTCGCTGCCATTGCCGCCCAGCTTGGCCGGCCCGCCGATGAGCGCACTCCGACGCTGGCCCGCTGGCGCAGCGTGGAGCTGGGCGGTGACGCCACCCGGACAATCGCCGGCGCCCACCGCGTTGACGCCGCCCTCGTCCCGAACGACCGATTGCTCGCCGACTTCAGGTTGATCGCGTTCGACATGGATTCGACGCTGATCACGATCGAGTGCGTCGACGAGATCGCCGATTTCGCCGGCTGCAAACCCCAGGTCGCGGCGATCACCGAAGCGGCGATGCGCGGCGAGATCGCCGACTACGACGAGAGCTTGCGCCAGCGCGTGGCGCTGCTCGCGGGGCTCGACGAAAGCGTCCTCGAGCGGGTCTGGAACGAACGCCTGGCGATCACCACGGGGGCGGAGGAATTGCTGAGCGCGGCGCGCGGCGCCGGGCTCAAGACCCTGCTGGTCTCGGGCGGGTTCACCTTCTTTACCGATCGGGTCAAGGCCCGGCTGGGACTCGATTTCACCCAGGCGAACACTCTCGCGATCGCCGACCGGAAGATCACCGGGAAGGTCGCCGGTGAAATCGTCAACGCCCAGGGCAAGCGGCGCGCCCTCGAGCAGACGTGCGAGCGGATCGGCTGTTCACCAGCGCAGGCGATTGCGGTTGGCGACGGCGCCAACGACCTCGCAATGATGGGCGTTGCCGGCATCTCGGTGGCGTTCCACGCCAAGCCGCAAGTAGCCGCCCAGGCCGACTACGCCATCGGTCACTGCGGGCTGGACGCGATCGTCGGGCTGTTTGCGCCGGGACGCTGACCGGCTGCTTCAGGTCTTCGGACCGACCCAGACGCCCGAGAGGTCGTGTTCGTCGGCCTGCGTGACGCGCACCCGGGCAAATTCACCGACCGCCAGTGCCGGGTTGGGCTCGAGCAGGACCACGCCGTCGATTTCGGGTGCATCCGCCGCCGAGCGCGCGAGGAATCCCTCGCGACCCTGGGCGTCGCGGACCCTGGCATCGACCAGCACCTCGATTTCCCGACCCACGAAGCGCTGCAGGCGCTCGGCACTGATGGCCTCCTGCACCGCCATGAAGCGGGCGCGGCGTTCCTCGCGCAGCTCCTGGGGAATCGCGCCCGGCAGCTCGTTGGCCGGGGCGCCGTCGACCGGTGAATAGGCGAAACACCCGACCCGATCGAGCCGCGCTTCGCCGAGAAATTCGAGCAGATGCTCGAACTCTTCTTCGGTCTCGCCGGGAAAGCCGACGATGAAGGTGCTGCGGATCGTGATGTCGGGGCACAGCGCTCGCCAGGCGCGAATCCGCTCGATATTGCGTTCGCCCGAGGCCGGCCGCTTCATCAGCTTGAGAATTCGTGGATGGGAGTGCTGGAACGGCACGTCCAGGTAAGGCAGCACGCTGCCCTGCGCCATCAGTTCGACCACCTCGTCGACATGCGGGTAGGGATAGACGTAGTGCAGCCGCACCCAGACACCCAGCTGGGCGAGCTCGCGCGCCAGGTCGGTCATCCTGGTACGCACCGGCCGGCCACCGACGAAGCCGGTGCGATAGCGCACGTCAACGCCGTAGGCGCTGGTGTCCTGCGATATCACCAGCAACTCGCGCACGCCGTCGCGCACCAGTGCCTGCGCTTCGAGCAGCACTTCGCCGATCGGTCGGCTGACCAGGTCGCCGCGCATCGACGGGATGATGCAGAACGCGCAGCGGTGATTGCAGCCTTCCGAGATCTTCAGGTAGGCATAGTGGCGCGGGGTCAGCTTGAGGCCGGCCGCCGGAACCAGATCGACGAATGGATCGTGCGGCTTGGGCAGGTGCCGGTGAACGTGCCCCATCACCTCGTCGAGGGCGTGCGGCCCGGTGACCGCAAGCACCGCCGGGTGAACGCTCTGGACCAGGTTGCCGCCGTCGCTGCCGCTGCGCGCTCCCAGGCAGCCGGTGACGATCACCTTGCCGTTCTCGGCAAGCGCCTCGCCGATCGCCTCGAGCGACTCCTCGACGGCATCATCGATGAACCCGCAGGTGTTGACGATCACCAGGTCCGCCCCGGTATAGTCGGGGGCGATCTCGTAGCCTTCGCAGCGCAGTTGCGTAACGATGCGTTCCGAGTCGACCAGCGCCTTCGGACAGCCCAGCGAGACAAAGCCGACCCGCGGCTCGCGCTTCCGACGACTCACAATCGGTTACTTGCCGGACTTCGGCGGTTCAAACGGGAACGGGAAATTGCGCATCATCGACTGCGTACCCTGCTGCATCTGCTCCTGCATCTGCACGAACAGGTTCTTGTTCTGCTCGATGTAGCTGCTCATCATCGACTGGATCATGGGTGTCTGCGCCGACATGAACTTGCTCCAGAGCTCGGGCGACGGTGCCGGCGCAACGCCCTGGAGCGCCGCTGCCGGATCCTGCATCTTGCTCTGGATCTCCTGGAAGGCCTCCATCGTCTGCTCGAGGTAGGCCCCCATCATCCCCTGCATCGCATTGCCGTAGAAGCGAATCATCTGCGCCAGCATCTGCGCCGAAAACAGCGGCGAACCGGCGCTTTCCTCCTCGAGGATGATCTGCAGCAATACCGAGCGGGTCAGGTCTTCCTCGGTCTTGGCATCGACCACCGTGAAATCCTCGCCCCGAATCACCAGCGCCTTGACATCTCCGAGCGTGATGTAGGCGCTGGTCTGGGTATCGTAGAGCCGACGGTTGGGGTACTTCTTGATCAAGCGGTTCTTGGTCGCCATTGCTTCCTCTGAGCGCCAGTTGGCGCCTGGTTTATCGGTGGGCAATCAGCCCATGTGCAGTCCGCCGTTGAGCGAGAAGTCGGCGCCGGTGGCGAAACCCGATTCTTCACCCGAGAGCCAGGACACCATCGAGGCGATTTCCTCCGGCGAACCCAGCCGCTTGACCGGAATCGTCGCGACGATCTTCTCGAGCACGTCGGGCCGGATGGCGGTGACCATGTCGGTCGAGATGTAACCGGGCGAAACCGTGTTCACGGTTATACCCTTGGACGCCACTTCCTGCGCCAGCGCCATCGTAAAGCCGTGCAGCCCGGCCTTGGCCGTCGAGTAGTTGGTCTGGCCGAACTGGCCCTTCTGGCCGTTGACCGAAGAGATGCTGATGATCCGGCCAAAGCCCTTCTCGAGCATCCCGTCGAGCACCTGCTTGGTGACGTTGAAGAGCGAATTGAGGTTGGTATCGATCACCGCGCGCCAGTCATCGACCGACATCTTGCGCAGCACGCCGTCGCGGGTGATGCCGGCGTTGTTGACCAGCACCGACGGGTTGCCATAATCGGCGCGCACCTTGTCGAACGCAGCCTTGGTCGAATCCCAGTCGGCCACGTTGCCCATCGAAGCGGCAAACTCGTAGCCGTCGGCCTTCTGCGCCGCCAGCCACGGGGTCACGTCACGAGTCGGGCCGCAGCCAGCAATGACAAAGAAACCATCGTCGTGCAGCCGCCGGCATATCGCCGTGCCGATGCCGCCCATTCCGCCAGTCACGTATGCGATCTTCTTGTCCATCGTAGTCCCCCTGTCATAAATCGTTGGTTCTTGTCGCTGATTCGCTCGCCCGCCGCGCTGGGCACAGGCACGCCGCGGCAACTCAGTCCAGGCGCTCCTTGACGTACCGTCCCGGAGCCGGCTCGATGGGGCGGTACTTCTGGTTTCCGGGCCGCCCCGGGGCCGCTACCTCTTCCCCACGATACTCCTCCAGCCAGGAGAACCAATCCGGCCACCAGCTGCCGGGAACCTCGCGGGCTGCCTCGAACCACTGGTCGGCTTCGGGGTAGATCTTGTCGGCCACCCAATAATTGCGGCGATTCTTGGCCGGGGGATTGATGACTCCTGCCAGGTGGCCGCTCGCGCCCATTATGAAGCGCACGTCCCCGGAGAGCAGACCAGTTGAGGCATAGGCCGAGCGCCAGGGAACGATGTGGTCTTCGCGCGAACCGTAGATGTAGGATGGCACGCCGATCGCGCCGAGATCGATCGGCACACCGGTGCATTCCAGCGCCCCCGGTATCCGCAGCTCGTTTTGCAGATAGAGGTGGCGCAGGTACCAGCAATACATCGGCCCGGGCAGGTTGGTGCTGTCGGCATTCCAGTAGAGCAGATCGAACGCCGGCGGCTGCTCACCCTTGAGGTAGTTCTTCTCGACGTAGTTCCAGACCAGGTCGCGGGCCCGGAGCATCGAAAATGTCGAACCCAGGTCCTTGCCGGACATGATTCCGCCAGCGCCCATGGTGGCCTCGCGCAAGGCCACGTGCTGCTCGTCGATGAAGACGTTGACCACTCCGGGATCCTCGAAATCGAGCAAAGTGGTCAGCAAGGTCAAGGACGCCACCGGACGTTCGCCGTGCGCATCAAGCGCCGCCAGGGCGGTCGCCAGGATGGTTCCGCCGACGCAAAAGCCCAGCACGTTGATCTGCTCCTGGCCGCTGATCTCGCGCACCACGCGAATTGCGGCAATCGGACCCTGCACCAGGTAATCGTCCCAGGTCAGGGTCTGCTGGGCTTCCCCGATGTTGCGCCACGAGACCATGAATACCGTGTGTCCCTGGCCAACCAGACCCGCGACCACCGAATTGGCCGGTTGCAGGTCGAGAACGTAGAACTTGTTGATCGCCGGCGGGATCATCAGCATCGGGCGCGCCCCGACCTTCTCCGTCGTCGGCGCGTACTGGATGATCTGGATCAGCTCATTTTCGAAGACCACCGATCCTGCCGTCGTCGCCACGTTGCGTCCAACCTCGAAGGCGGTCTCGTCGCTTTGCGAAATCCGGCCCTTCTGCAGGTCGCCAAACAAATTCTCGATACCGGCGCGCAGGCTCTCGCCGCGAGTCTCGATCAGGCGCTGCTGCGCCGCCGGGTTGGTCGCCAGGAAATTCGCCGGCGACAAGGCTTCGACCATCTGCTGGGTGGCAAACCGCACCCGCTCCCGCGCCTTGGGTTCGCCTTCGACGGCCTCTGACATCTTGAGCAGAAATTCGGAGTTCAGTTCGTAGAGTGCCGCGTTCCAGGCATAGAAATCGCCGCCATGCCAACTGGGATCGGCGAAACGCTGATCTTCGACCACCGGTTTGCCCGGAACCAGCAAGCCCTGCAGACGCTCCATGTACTGCCCCTGGATCTGCGCCATGCGGCTGGGGTCGAGCCAGATCGGGGCCGATCCCATTGCGGCGCCCGCCTCGCCAGCAGCCGACCGCGAGCTTGAGGGTGC
>JAHEMI010000007.1:0-21556 GCA_024643785.1 Burkholderiaceae bacterium | reverse complement strand
TTCTTCAGCGCTGGCTTCTTGACCGCTGGTTTCTTGACCGCCGCCTTCTTCACCGCCGGCGTCGGCTGCGCCGGCTCACCGGAAGCGCCCTTGTCCTTCCTGGTTGCCATTGATTCTCCAATCTGCGCCAAGTGTGCCTGAGTCATTTTGCATTGCGGCAAATATTTGTCAACGCGTAGGGCTTTCGCTCGCCCGCGCACCGCTTGCCAGCACTGCTACTGGATCCAGATGAACGATCCCATCCGGCCAGTCATCGCGTCACGACGATAGGAGTAGAAGCGGGCAGGTTCGCCATGCGTGCAGTGCGTTCCACCCGAGATCTCGGTCACCCCGGCGCGGGCCAGCCGCACCCTCGCCAGCGCATAGAGATCGGCCTGCCATTTGCCGGGCGCGGCGCCCTGCTTGAAGCACTCGCGGGCATCCGCGTCAGCGTCGCCATTGAACGCCGCGACGACGTCCTCGCCAACCTCGAAAGCGCCCTGTCCGATGGCCGGTCCGAGGTGGGCCACGATGCCCTCCCGGCGTGCCCCGCGCTGCAACATACGGGTGATGGTCTGCTCGATGACCCCGCCAGCAAGTCCGCGCCACCCGGCATGGGCGATGCCCACCACGGCTCGGCCCGCGTCGGCCAGCAGGACCGGCAGGCAATCGGCTGTCAGCACCGCCAGCACCACGCCGGGAACATCGGTGACCGCGGCATCAGCGGTAACTTCCGGCTCACCTGGTGCTGGCGGCGCGCCGCAATAATGGACCGTGGTGCCGTGCACCTGACGCAACCAGAATGGCTCCGAAGGCAGCTGTTCCCTGAGCCGCGCCCGATTGATTTGCACCAGTGCGGCGTCGTCGCCACAGTGAACGCCCAGGTTCAGGCCGCCCTCACCGCCGCCCGCAATTCCGAAATCGCCCCGGCTTACCCCGCCGGCGCGCAAGGTGATCAGCGCTCCTATCCGGCGACCGGCACTCCAGTCGGGCACCAGCGTCGGTATCATCGCGCTCCGCTGTCCGGTCGCGGTCATTGCCAGGCACTCCAATCGGAGTGCGCGAGCGCGGCGTCGAGATCGATGCCCGCTGCCGCAATCGCTGCGCACAGATCATCCGGCGGCAGCGCCTGCCAGCGACGTGGCTCCTTCGTTGCCGGATCGATCAGGCCCAGCCGCCAGGCGTGCAGCGCCTGCCGCTCGATTGCACCCAGCGAAACGCCACCGTAGAGGGTGTCGCCGAGGAGCGGATGCCCGATCGAGGACAGATGCACCCTGATCTGGTGGGTCCGGCCGGTGTGGAGCCGGCACTCCACCAACGCTACCGCCCGGCCAGCGATGGTTCCGCGGGCGCGCACCTGGAAATCGGTCCGTGCCGGGCGTCCGCGAGCCTCGTCGACCACCGCCATCCGCAGGCGATTCCCGGGGTCGCGGCCAATGGCCGTGGCAACGCTGCCGGAGTCCCCGATCGCCCCCGCGACCAGCGCGAGGTAGCGTCGCGACATCGTCCGCGCCGCCAGCTGCTCGATCAGCGCACCGCGCGTCGCCTCGTTGTGCGCCACCACCATCAGCCCGCTGGTGTCCTTGTCGAGACGGTGGACAATTCCCGCCCGCGGCAACTGCGCCAGTTCAGGCCAGCGATGCAGCAGCCCATTCATCAGCGTGCCGCTCCAGTTACCGGCGCCGGGGTGCACCACCAGTCCGACCGGCTTGTCGAGCACGATCAGATCGCGATCTTCCGCGACCACCACCAGGGGGACTGGTTCGGGACAAAACGAGCGTTCGGCCTCGAGCGGCTGCGGCTCGACCACGATGCGCTCCAGCCCGGACAGCCGGGTCTTGGCGGCCAACACGCGGTCGTCGCTGTAGACCGCGCCGAGCGCGATCCAGCGCTGCAGGCGGGTGCGCGAGTACTGCGGCAGCCTGGTCGCGAGAAACCGGTCGAGCCGCTCGCCGGCGGCGCCGGCGGCGTCCAGCAAGAGCGGAATAAACTCGCCGCCAGCGTCACCTTCCACCGCTTCGATATAATCGGCGCGTTGGTCCTGATCCGCGGACGCAGGCGTTGCCGGTGTCGCGTGGGTTGCGGCGACCGGGCCGTTACCGGTGATGTTCCTAATCATTCCTGCCACGATATGACCGCTGCCCCGTATTTGAATCGTCTGCTGGGTCTGTTGACGCTGCTGGCCGCCATCGCGCTCGGCGGATGCGGGCTGGGAAAGGAGCAAGACAAGACCATCAACTGGACTCCCGAGCAATTATATGCAGACGCCCGCGATGAAATGGCCTCGGGCAACTATACCGTGGCGATCAAGCAGCTCGAGCGTCTCGAGTCGCGCTACCCGTTCGGGCGCTGGGCGCAGCAGGCGCAGATCGACATCGCCTATGCCAATTACAAGGATGGCGAGCGCGTACTGGCGCTGACCGCAATCGAGCGGTTCATCAAGTTGCACCCCAACCACCCGGCGCTCGACTACGTCCTGTACCTCAAGGGACTGGTCAACTTCAATGAACAGCAGGGCCTGCTCGCCCGCTTCGGTGGCCAGGATTTGTCGGAACGTGACCTCAAGGCATCGGTGGAGGCGTTCGACGCGTTCAAGGAAGTCGTCAAGCGTTTCCCGGACAGCAAGTACGCGCCCGACGCCGAGGCGCGCCTGCGCTACCTGATCAACAACATGGCCGGCGGCGAACTGCACATCGCACGGCACTACTACCTGCGCGGCGCCTACGTCGCCGCCGCCAACCGTGCCCAGGGCATCGTCGGGCAATATCCCGACTCGCCGGCAGTCGAAGAGGCGCTCTACATCATGGCGCGCTCGTTCGAATATCTCGGCCTCGACGCCCAAAGCGCCGACGCCCAGCGCGTGCTGGACAAGAATTTCCCGAACAGCGTCTACATGGCGCAGGGCATCCGTAGCGGCGCCTATCACTGGTGGGAAATCTGGCGCTAGTCCCCGTCCGGAACGGCCGGCATTGGCGGCCGGTCCGCGACCGCGGGTTCGGTACCTGAATCGATGAATTCCAGCACCTCGGCGCGCTCCCGGGTGCGGCGAAACGGCGGCAGGCTCGCCACCAGTCGCCGCCCGTAGGACCTGGTAGCAAGACGTTCGTCGCCGACCACCAGCACCCCGCGGTCGGTTTCCGAACGGATCAGCCTGCCGGCGCCCTGCTGCAGTGCGGTCGCGGCCTCCGGCAGCTGATGCTCGCGAAAGGGGTCGCGCCCCTCACGGCGAGCCGCCGCGATCCGGGCACGAATCACCGGATCGTCGGGCGGCGCGAACGGCAGCTTGTCGATTACCAGCAGTGACAGCTGGTCTCCCACGACATCCACCCCTTCCCAGAACGAGGCGCTCCCGATGAGCACCGGCGCCGCTGCCGCCCGGAACTTGGCGAGCAATTCAGGGCGGGCGGCGCTGCCCTGGACCAGCAACTCGAGGTCGCCGCCTTCGCCAGCGAGGCGCTCGCCGAGCAGGCCGGCGATCCGCTCGACCATCCGCAAGCTGGTGCACAGCACGAATGCGCGGCCCCGGTTGGCCAGGAGCAGCGGCCAGATCTCCTTTGCGAGCGATTCCGCAAAACCCGGCGCCGCAGGCTCGCCACAGCCGCTCGGCACGTAAAGCAACGCATTGCTGGCGTAGTCAAAAGGGCTCTCCCAGCGCTCGGTGCGCGCCTGCTCGAGACCCAGGGCGTGCTGGAAGTGGTCGAAGCGGCCCGCGACCGACAGCGTGGCCGAGACGAATATCCACGCCCGCGGCGCTCCTGCCAGATGCCGACGAAATGGCCCCGCCACCGACAGCGGCGTGGCATGAAGAGTGACCGCGCCGCTCATGACCTCGACCCAGCGCACGGCTTCCAATGGGGCCGGTTCATCGTCATCGTCCGACCCGGTCCGGTCAACGACCTCCTCCTGGCCGGGAACGGCAATCACCGCCTTGATCCATCCGTCCAGTGCAGCCGAGAGCTCCCGGGCGCGCTGGTCGAGGCGCTCGAGATCGCTTGAGCGCTCGGCGCTGATCGCCGTCGCCGCCTGTGCGCTGCCAAGAGCCACCCTGATCATGTCCAGGGCCCGGCCAAAGCCTGGTATCCGCGCGACCCGCTCCTGGTCCAGTCGGCCAGGGCCGCCCGCCTCCATGCGCAGTTCGCGCACCGCGCGCTCAACTCCGTCGCCAAGCGCCATCCAGTCAGCGCCGTCGCGGGCGTCGGCCCATCCGACCCGGCGCAGGTCGCGCGCCCATTCGACCAGCTGGCGCGTCGACAGAGCGGCGCCAAAGAACCTGGTCGCCACTGACGGCAACTGGTGGGCCTCGTCGAAGATCACCGCCTGGGCGCTCGGCAGCAACTCGGCGACGCCCTCGTCACGCAGCGCCAGGTCGGCGCAGAACAGGTGGTGATTGACGATCACCACGTCGGCGTGCTGCGCCGCCTGCCGCGCCCGGACCACGAAACACTCGCTCCATTGCGGACATTCCTGACCGAGACAGCTCTCGCGCGTCGAGGTCGCCATCGACCAGACCGGGGCGTCCTCGGCAACCCCGATGGCCTCGGCGCGATCGCCGCTCGCGGTGATTGCCGCGAAGCGTTCGATCCGGCGCAACAGCGCCACGTCCTCGCGGCGCTCGAAACGACCGTCGACGAGGTTGCGCTCGAGATGATGGCGGCAGACGTAGTTGGCCCGGCCCTTGAGCACCGCCACCCGCGGGTTGAGCCCCAGGGCGCGGGCCACTGTCGGCAGGTCGCGGGCCAGCAGCTGGTCCTGGAGGGTCTTGGTGCCGGTGCTGATCAGCACCTGGCCACCGGCGAGCAGGGCGGGAACCAGGTAGGCGAAGGTCTTGCCGGTTCCGGTACCGGCCTCGGCAATCAGGCAATCGCAACTGGCGATGGCATCCGCGATCGCCACCGCCAGGCTTTGTTGCGAAGGACGGGGCAGGAACCCGGTCTGGGCGCGCCCCAAGGCGCCGTCGCCGCCAAATGCCGCGGCGACTGCCTCAGCGTATCCGCTCAAACGTACCGGCTCTTGCTCAGGCGGGCACGTCTGGCACCAGCTGCATCTGCAGAATCATGATGTCGTCCTTGATCTGCAGTTTGCGTTTCTTCAATCGCCGCAGTTGCAACTCGTCAAAATTGGGCTGCTGTCCGATCGCATCGATAACGGCGTCCAGCCCCCTGTGCTCGAGCTGCAGCTCGGCGATCCTACGCTTTATTGGTTCCAAATCCGACTCGTTGGCTGCTTTCATGGCTCAATCGGTCAGGCCGGAACTCGACCGATCCGACCCATGGTTGGAAGAGATTACATCATACTGCGCGCGACCCTGCGGTTCAATAAAAGTCGGCTATTGATCCGCTCGGGCAGCAGTTGTTATCGATTGCCCGCTCATGCTAGGCGCGCGCGCACCCGGATTTCGTGGGTGCGACGCGCTCCTGGAGGCCACTAGAGGTTGATCGCGCGCTTGTCGGACGCCAGCGCCGCCTCGCGCATGGCCTCCGAGAGCGACGGGTGCGGATGCGAGGTCCGGGCAATATCCTCTCCCGACGCCTTGAATTCCATCGCCAGGGCCGCCTCGGCGATCAGGTCGGACGCCGATACCGCGACGATATGCACCCCCAGCAACTCATCGGTCTTGGCATCGACCAGAACCTTGATGAAGCCCTCCGGCGTGCCCATCCCCAGCGCCCGGCCGTTGGCCGCCAGCGGACACTGTCCGCTGCGATAGGCCCGGCCTGCCGCCTTGAGCTGGCGTTCGTTGGCTCCCACCCAGGCGATTTCCGGCGAGGTATAGATCACCCAGGGGATGCAGTCGTAGTCAATGTGGCTCTTCTGCCCGGCGATCCGCTCGGCAACCATCATGCCCTCGTCCTCGCCCTTGTGCGCCAGCATCGGACCGCGCACCACGTCCCCGATCGCAAAGATCCCCGGCAGCGGCGTCTGGCAATGCTGATCGACCGGGATGAACCCGCGCTCGTCAGTGGCCAGGCCGATTGCTGCAAGGTCAAGGCCATCGGTATTTGGGACCCGGCCAACCGAAACGAACAGCCGGTCGACCTCAAGGCTGCGCGCCTCCCCCTTGTCGTCGGTATAGGCAACCGTAACGCCCTTCTTGGTCTTGCGAACCTTGCCGATGGCCACGCCAAGGTCGATCTTGAGGCCCTGTTTGGTGAAGGTCTTCCAGGCCTCGCGTGCAACGGCGTCGTCGCAAGCCGCCAGGAAACTCGGCAAGGCCTCGAGAATGGTCACCTCGGAGCCGAGGCGCCGCCACACCGAGCCAAGTTCCAGGCCGATCACGCCGGCACCGATCACTCCGAGGCGCTTTGGCACCTCGGAGAGCATGAGCGCGCCTTCGTTGTCGCAGATGATCTTGTTGTCGACCTCGATGCCATCAAGGTGGCGGGCACGCGACCCGGTCGCGATGACCACATTGCGGGCCGCCACAACCTCGGCCTCACCGGTGCCACTGACCTCGACCCGGTAGCCGTCGTCGCCCGAGCCGACGAAACGGGCATGCCCCTTGAGCCAGGTGACCTTGTTCTTGCGGAACAGGAACTCGATCCCCTTGGTCATCTTGCTGACGATGGCGTCCTTGCGGGCCATCATCCGGCTCAGGTCGAACGATACGCCCTTGACATCGATGCCGTGCTCGCCGAGGTGGTGACTGGCCTTCTCGTACTCCTCGGAAGATGCCAGCAGCGCCTTCGACGGGATGCAGCCGACGTTGAGGCAGGTGCCGCCGAGCGCCGGGGCTCCCGACGGGTCGACCCACTTCTCGACACAGCCGACCTTGAATCCGAGTTGCGCGGCCCGGATGGCCGACACGTACCCCGCCGGTCCGGCACCGATGACGAGAACGTCGTAGATTTGCGCCATTCGTGTTCCCCTAGATGTCGAGCAGCAGCCGCGCCGGATCCTCGAGCGCGTCCTTGATGGCCACCAGGAACAGCACCGCTTCCCGGCCATCGATGATGCGGTGGTCGTAGGACAGCGCGAAATAGTTCATCGGGCGGACAACCACAGCGCCGTTCTCGACGACGGCACGTTCCTTGGTCGCGTGGACCCCCAGGATCGCCGACTGTGGCGGGTTGATGATCGGCGTCGACAGCATCGAGCCGAACACGCCGCCGTTGCTGATCGAGAAGGTGCCGCCGGTCAATTCCTCGATGCCGAGCTTGCCTTCCTGGGCCCGCTTGCCGAAGTCGGCGATGGTCTTCTCGACCTGCGCAAAGCTCAGCTGGTCGGCGTCCCGGATAACCGGCACCACCAGCCCGCGCGGCGAGCCGACCGCCACCCCGACGTCGAAGAAGCCGTGGTAGACGATGTCGTTGCCGTCGATCGATGCATTCACGAGCGGGAACTTCTTGAGCGCATGCACCACAGCCTTGACGAAGAACGACATGAAGCCGAGGCGCACGCCGTTTTCCTTCTCGAACTTGTCGACGTAGCGCTTGCGCAGCTCGATCACCGGCGCCATGTTGACCTCGTTGAAGGTCGTCAGGATGGCGTTGCTGGACTGCGACTGCAGCAGCCGCTCAGCGACCCTCTGGCGCAGCCGCGACATCGGCACCCGTTGGCTCGGGCGTCCTTCGAGAATCTTGGAGAGGTCCACCGGCGCCTTGACCTGGGGCAGCGCCGGGGCCGCAGTGCGCGGCGCGGCGGCCGCTGGCGCGGCCGGAGCCGGCGCTGCTGCCGGTGGCGATTTGCCCTGGGCCATGGCCTCGATCACGTCGCCCTTGGTGATCCGTCCGTCGCGCCCGGTGCCGGTCACGTCGCCAGGTCCCAGGCCCGCTTCTGCCATGAGTTTGGCGGCCGCCGGCATTGCCACGCCCTTGGAGTCGCCCCCGGCAGGGGCCGGTACGGCGCTGATCCCGGGCGCCTGGAATCCGCCGGTGCCGCTTGGCGGCGGCGGTGCCGGGGCCGGCTCAGGCTTGGCTTCCTTGGGGCTGGCGCCGGCCTCGGCCTTGGCCGAGGTGTCGATCATTGCGATGACCTCGTCGGCGACCACGGTCGAGCCGTCGCCCTTGCGAACTTCGCGCAGGACCCCGGCGGCTGGCGCCGGCAGTTCGAGAACGACCTTGTCGGTCTCGATATCGATCAGGTTTTCATCCTGGGCGACCGCTTCGCCCACCTTCTTGTGCCACTGCAGCAGCGTCGCCTCTGCGACCGACTCGGACAGCTGCGGGACCTTGACTTCGAGCAATGCCATGTTGGTACTCCGGATATGAGTTGCGGGCGTCGGTGCCGGTCAGGCGTTCTTCTTCTTCGACGTACGCTTGCCTTCGCCGAGCGCCGCAGCGACCAGATCTCGCTGTTGCGCGAAATGCTTCTCGTAATAGCCCACCGCCGGGGAAGCCGACGCCGGTCGCCCGGCATAGCTCAACTGCTGTCCGGCAGCCAGCGCTTCGCCGATATGGTGCTGGATGTAGAACCAGGCCCCCTGGTTCTGCGGCTCGTCCTGGCACCAGACGACCTGCTGCGCATTGCTGAAGGAGCGCATCTCGTTCTCGAACGCCTTGTGCGGGAACGGATAGAGCTGCTCAACGCGCAGCAGGGCAACATTCTGGTTGACCAGTTCGGCGCGCGCCGCCAGCAGGTCGTAGTAGACCTTGCCGGTGCAGACGACCACCCTGGTGACCTTCTTGGGGTCGATCGCCGGATCCGTTTCCCCGATCACGGGTTGGAATCCACCGCGCGCAAACTGCGACAGCGGCGAGACCGCCGCCTTGTTGCGCAGCAACGACTTGGGCGACATGACCACCAGCGGCTTGCGATAGAGCCTGATCATCTGCCGGCGAATCATGTGGAAGAACTGTGCCGGTGTGGTCGGCTGGCACACCTGGATGTTGTTCTCGGCGCAGAGCTGCAGAAAGCGCTCGGGCCGTGCCGACGAATGCTCGGGGCCCTGGCCCTCGTAGCCATGGGGCAACAGCAGGGTGAGCCCGGAAATCCGGCCCCACTTGGTTTCGCCCGAGGAAATGAACTGGTCGATCACGACCTGGGCGCCGTTGACGAAATCGCCGAACTGGGCCTCCCAGATCACCAGGGTGTTCGGCCGGGTGGTGGAGTACCCGTACTCGAAACCGAGCACCGCCTCCTCGGAGAGCACCGAGTCGATGACGTTGAACTTGCCCTGGCTCTCGGCGACGTGCTCGAGCGGAATGTACTTGCCCTTGCCCCACTCCTCGCGCGCCTGGTCGTGGAGCACCGCGTGGCGATGGGTGAAGGTGCCGCGCGCCGAGTCCTGCCCCGAAAGCCTGATCGAGTAGCCATTGGCCAGCAGCGTTGCGAAGGCCATGTGCTCGCCCATGCCCCAGTCGAGCGATGCCTCGCCCGCCGCCATCGCGGCTCGATCGCGCAAGACCTTCTCGACCAGCGGATGCAGGCGCAAGGTATCCGGCACGGTGGTGATGCGCTGGCCGATGCGCTTGAGTTCGGCCAGCGGCACGGCGGTATCCGCCGGATCGGTCCACTTGCGATTCAGGAACGGCTTCCAGTCGCTCGCGTACTTGCTCTTGAAGTTCGACAGCACCGGGCCCGACGAGTGGGTGCCGGCATCCATCGCCGCCCGGAAAGCAGCGACCATTTCGTCGGCACCTTCCTTGGTGATGATCCCCTGCCCGATCAGCCGGTCAGCATAGATCTGGCGGGTCGTCGGCAACGCGCCGATGCGCTTGTACATCAGCGGCTGGGTGAACGCCGGGGTGTCCTGTTCGTTGTGGCCAAGCCGCCGGTAGCAGACGATGTCGAGCAGCACGTCCTTGCGGAACTTGGTGCGGAAATCCACCGCCAGCGCCGCCGCAAACGCGACCGCCTCGGGATCGTCGCCATTGACGTGCAGCACCGGCGCTTCGATCATCTTGACCACATCGGTGCAGTAGAGCGTCGAGCCCCGGTCACGCGGATCAGAGGTGGTGAAACCAATCTGGTTGTTGATGACGATGTGGACCGTTCCACCCGTGCCGTAGCCGCGGGTCATCGCCATGTTCAGCGTCTCCATGACCACGCCCTGGCCGGCGATCGCAGCGTCGCCGTGGACCAGCACCGGCATCACCTGGACACCATCGTCGTCGCCGCGCCGCTCCTGGCGCGCCTTCACCGACCCTTCGACCACCGGGTTGACCACCTCGAGGTGCGAGGGGTTGAAAGCCAGCGTCAGATGGACCGGGCCGACCGACGTCGAGACGTCACTCGAGTAGCCCTTGTGGTACTTGACGTCGCCGCTGGGAAGATCGGCGGCGTGCCGGCCCTCGAATTCCGCGAACAGGTCCTTGGGGCTCTTGCCGAGCGTATTGACCAGCACGTTGAGGCGTCCCCGGTGGGCCATCCCGATGACGATCTCCTGCACCCCCTGCTGGCCGGCGCGCTCGATGACCTCGGCCAGTGCCGGGATGAAGCTCTCGCCGCCCTCGAGCGAGAAGCGTTTCTGGCCCACGTACTTGGTGTGGAGGTATTTCTCGAGGCCCTCGGCAGCGGTCAGTGACGCCAGAATTTCCTTCTTCTTGTCGGCGTCGAAATCGGGGCGCGAACGCGAACCCTCGAGGCGCTCCTGCATCCAGCGCCGTTGCGCCGGATCGTTGACGAACATGAACTCGGCGCCGATCGTGCCGCAATAGGTCTCGCGCAGCGCCCGCATGATCTGGCGCAGCGATGCCGAGTCAAATCCGAGGTAGGTGTTCGCGGCCGAGTAGATGTGCGCCTGGTCGCCCTCGGTGAAATCGTAGAACTCAGGTTCCAGTTCCCGGATCACCGGGCGCTGGCGGCGTTTCAGCGGGTCGAGATCGGCCCACTGGTAGCCGAGGAAACGATAGGACGACACCAATTGCTGCACAAAGACCTGCTTGCGCGCAGCATCGGCGTCACCGCCGACCACCTGGGGCCGCAGCGTTCCTTCCCGCGAGCGTTCCGCAAACGAACGCACCACCGGATCGTGGGGAACATCGTGGGTGTGCTGGTTTCCGTCCGACGCCGGGACGACCTGCATGTTGTCGAAATACTGCCGCCAGACATCGGCCACGGAGCCAGGATCTTGCAGGTAGCTCTCGTAGAGTTCCTCGATGTACGGAACGTTGCCGCCGAACAGATAGGAGTTCGACGCAAAAGTCTTCATCATGTGCGCTTCACCTTTCAGGACGAGTTTCTCGTCGAAGATGCCAGGACCGCAGCCTTACGGCCGGTCCACAGGCCTGCCACCGGTTTTCAGTGACGCAGCCCGCGATGCATGGATTTAATGGTATTGGTCAGTTCATAGGCACGTTCGGCGAACCGCACAAGGATACTCGCGAACGGCGCAAAGCTCCAATCGCGGCCGAGTTGGTCGTACCCTTGAAACTACGCCGCCAGGCACGGCGCAAGCGCCGATCGGATTACCCATCCTAGCTGCGTGGTCTTCCTCGCCGCTCCCGTTGCGGCCCCGATGCAGAGCCCCAAAAACGGGCGCGCCGCCGGAGGAACTCCCCCGGCGGCGCGCTCGACTGGTACTACGCTGCGTGCTGCTGGCTTAACGCTTGGCCATCGGGACGAATTCGCGCGTCTGGTAGCCGGTAAACAGCTGACGCGGCCGGCCGATCTTCTGGTCGGGTTCCGAGATCATCTCGTTCCATTGCGAGATCCAGCCCACGGTCCGTGCAACCGCGAACATGCAGGTGAACATCGATACCGGGATGCCCATCGCCTTCTGGACGATGCCCGAGTAGTAGTCGACGTTCGGGTAGAGCTTGCGCGACACGAAATAGTCGTCTTCGAGCGCGATCTGCTCGAGTTTCATTGCGATCGCGAACAGCGGGTCATTTTGCAGGCCGAGTTCGCCGAGGACTTCGTGGCAGCTCTCACGCATCAGCTTGGCACGCGGATCATAGTTCTTGTAGACCCGATGGCCGAAGCCCATGAGCTTGACGCCTGAATCCTTGTCCTTGACCTTGGCGATGAATTCGCCAATTTTCGCGACCCCGCCTTCGGCGAGCAGTTTGTTGAGCATCACCAGGCAGGCTTCGTTCGCGCCGCCATGTGCCGGCCCCCACAGGGTCGAGATTCCGGCCGAGATGCAGGCGAAGGGGTTGGCCCCCGAGGAGCCAGCCAGCCGCACGGTCGAGGTCGAGGCATTCTGCTCGTGGTCGGCGTGCAGGATCAGGATCCGGTCAAGCGCCCGCACCAGCACTTCGCTCTGTTTGTACTCCTCGCACGGGGTGCCGAACATCATCTGCATGATGTTGCCGGCGAACGATTCCTTGTTGCAGGGATAGCGGAACGGCTGGCCGACCGAGTACTTGTAGGCCATCGCCATCAGCGTCGGGATCTTGGCGATCACCCTGATCGCCGAGATGCGCCGTGATTCCGGATCTTCGATATCAAGTGCGTCGTGGTAGAACGCCGCCAGAGCCCCTATAGCGGCGACGAGCACCGCCATCGGGTGCGCATCGCGCCGGAAACCGCGGAAGAAGAAGTGCAGCTGCTCGTGAATCATCGAGTGGTCGGTGACTTCCGCAACGAAATTCTCTTTCTGGGCGGCAGTCGGCAGTTCACCGTAAAGCAGCAGGTAGCAAGTCTCGAGATAGTCGCAGTTCTGGGCCAGCACCTCGATCGGATAGCCCCGATAGATCAGCTCGCCCTTGTCGCCGTCGATGTAGGTGATCTTGGACTCGCACGCCGCCGTCGACATGAAGCCCGGGTCGAAGGTGAATTTACCGGTCTGCCCATAAATCTTGCGGATGTCGATGACGTCGGGACCAACGGTTCCCTTGTAGATCGGCATTTCGATCGACGGGGTTCCATCGCTGAAACTCAGCGTTGCCTTGTGTTCACTTTTCATTTTCGCTTCCTCTTCTTCGATAAATACGGGGATGGTTCGATCTCCGGTTGTTCCGCCCCCCCCGAGGCGAAACTGCGATCAGTGCTGTCTCAGCATTGCGAGCACGCGGCGCGTCGCCGGGTCGTCCAGACCCTGCCCTGGTTCGCCATGTCCTCGAATCAGTTCGAACAGCTCCTTGTCGCCGCAGTCGAGCAAACGCTCCAGCCCGGCGACTTCTTCTTCGCCAAGCAGGTCCTGGTGCACATCAAGAAACCTACCCAACACAATGTCGTTCTCCAACAAACCACGCCGCGCCCGCCAACGCAACCGCAAACGTCGTTCAGCCAGTCCGGGAGCGGCCGCATCGGCTGCCTGCCGGCCCGATCCCGGATCTGGATCCTGCCCTTTCACGCCTGCGCCGCCAGCCATGACCCGCTCAACCCGGCCTCAGCCAAGATGGTTGAGGTAGTGGTGGCTCGCGGTAACGTAGTAACCGCGCCTTACCTCGACCGGTTGCTCCTCGAAGGTAAACGACACCCGGTCTACCTGCAGCAGCGGTGTACCAACCTCGACACCCAGCACCTCGGCCTGTTCAGGCTGCGCCAGGACCGCCTTCAGGCGTTCCTCGGCGCGCAGCATCTGGACCCCGAATTCGGCCTCCAGGTAGCCGTAGAGCAGCCCCTGGTAGCTCTCGAACCCTTCCGCACTGAAACCCTTGAACCGCTCGGCGGGAAGCCAGATCTCATCGAGAACCGTGGGCTGGTCGCCAAATCGCAGCACCCGCCGCGTCAATATCACCGCCTCGCCCGGCCGCAATCGCAACTGGCGGGTCAGGGACGCGGCGGGCCGGGTCCGCCGGCACTCCAGGACGTTGCCGCCCAGGGCCTCGAGTTCACCATCGTCCGGCCGCAATTTCAGGAAGCGAAACTGGTTCACACGCTGCAGGTGCGACGCCACGAAGGTTCCCCGCCCCTGCCGCCGCACCAGCACGTTCTCCGCGGCCAGCTCGTCGATCGCCCGTCGCGCGGTGCCTTGGCTGACTCCAAAGCGGATCGCCAACTCGGTCTCGCTGGGGATCATGTCACCCGGTTTCCACTCTCCTTCCTTCAGGCTGCGCAGGATCAGCGCCCTGATCTGACGATACAGCGGTGCGAATGTCGGCACCTGGGCGCCGCCCACCGTGTTCGTACCCTCGTCGCTTGGAACCTGTTCGGCCATTGTTTCCGCTTGCGGGTTGGCGCAACTGTTCAACGCATTGAATCATGCAAGAGCCCCGAAGTCTAGGGGCTTATGTCTTATAACATTGATTATCACTAGTTGACAGTACATCGGGCTAAAACTAGACTCCCTTATCAGTTGCCGCGACCCCTTGGGGGCTGTTTGCCGGGGTTCGTTTCAAGTCCTTCCAGCTCCATCCCAGATGAGGAAACCATGAACAAACCAGTCAAACGCGTCGCAGTCACTGGCGCCGCCGGCCAGATCGGCTATGCCATCCTGTTCCGGATCGCCAATGGCGACATGCTCGGCAAGGATCAGCCCGTAATTCTTCAGTTGCTCGACATCGAACCGCAGGTCCCGGCGATGCGCGGGGTGGTGATGGAGCTCGACGACTGCGCATTCCCGCTGCTCAAGGGTGTCGTTGTCACCCATGACCCGATGGTGGCCTTCAAGGACGTCGACTACGCGGTGCTGGTCGGCGCCCGCCCGCGCAGCAAGGGAATGGAGCGCAAGGATCTGCTCGAAGCCAACGGCGCGATCTTCACGGTTCAGGGCAAGGCGCTCGATGCCGTCGCCAGCCGCGACGTCAAGGTGCTGGTGGTGGGCAACCCGGCCAACACCAACGCCTATATCGCGATGAAATCGGCCCCGAGCCTGCCGGCCAAGAATTTCACCGCGATGCTGCGCCTCGACCACAACCGGGCCCTCTCGCAGCTTGCTGCCAAGACCGGCAAGGCGGTGGATTCGTTCGAGAAGGTGGCGGTCTGGGGCAACCACTCGCCGACCATGTATCCCGATTACCGCTTCGCCAACGCAGGCGGGAAGTCGGTCAAGGACATGATCAACGACGAAGTCTGGAACAACGACGTGTTCATGCCCACCGTCGGCAAGCGCGGCGCGGCGATCATCGAAGCGCGTGGCTCGTCGTCGGCGGCATCGGCGGCCAGTGCCGCGATCGACCACATGCATGACTGGGTGCTCGGAACCGGCGACAAATGGGTCACGATGGGGATTCCCTCGGATGGCTCATACGGCATCCCCGAGGGCATCATCTATGGCTTCCCGGTGACCTGCGCCAACGGCGAGTACAAGATGGTCCGCGACCTGCCGATCGACGCGCCTTCCCGCGCCCGGATGGACAATACCCTCCAGGAGCTGATCGGCGAGCGTGACGCGGTCGCCCCGCTGCTCAAGTAACAGCACAAGTCGGCGCGCCTGGCTGCGTGCTGACTGTCGCAGGCCATGGCCGGATCGGAAGCGCTCGCCGAGCGCACGACGATCCGGCCGCTTCTTTTCCTGCCGCCCGCTCTCTGCTACGGTGGCGGACATTCCATCGCCATAAGAGCACCGCATGACACCAAGCGCTGGCAGCAGGTTCAGGACAGCCCTGGCAGCTGAACGTCCGCTGCAAATCCCCGGGGCGATCAACGCGAACCACGCCCTGCTCGCGCAGCGGGCGGGGTTCCGGGCCATCTACCTCTCCGGTGGCGGGGTCGCGGCCGGGTCACTGGGACTGCCGGACCTCGGGATCTCCAATCTTGAAGACATCCTCACCGACGCCCGGCGCATTACCGACGTCTGTGACCTGCCGCTGCTGGTCGACGTCGACACCGGCTTCGGCTCCTCGGCATTCAACATCGCCCGCACGGTGCGTTCGCTGGTCAAGGCCGGCGCCGGCGCCCTGCACATCGAGGACCAGGTCGGGGCGAAACGCTGCGGCCACCGTCCCGGCAAGGAGATCGTCAGCCAGCAGGAAATGGTCGACCGGATCAAGGCGGCCGTCGACGCCCGTACTGACCCCGATTTCTTCATCATCGCCCGCACCGACGCCCTTGCGGTCGAGGGGCTGGAGAGCGCCCTGGCGCGCGCCGCTGCCTGTGCCGAGGCCGGGGCCGACGGGATCTTCCCGGAAGCCATGACCGAACTGGGCATGTACCAGCGCTTCGTCCAAGCCACCGGCAAACCGGTGCTGGCCAACATCACCGAGTTCGGCAATACGCCGCTGTTCGGGCTGGAGGAACTGCGTTGCGCCGAGGTGGCAATGGCCCTGTACCCGCTGTCTGCGTTTCGGGCCATGAACCGGGCGGCGCAGGTGGTCTACCAGACCCTGCGCCGGGACGGCAGCCAGCAGGCGGTAGTCGGCCAGATGCAGACCCGCCAGGAACTCTACGATTCGATCGGCTATTGGGAATACGAGCAGCGGCTCGACGCCCTGTTCGCCAGGCCCGAATAGCGGCGGGGATGGGCCGTTGGTCGGCTTGGAGCGGATAAGGGAACACTCAGCCGCCAAAGGGGCTAGGATGACGTTCCAGGGGCATCCCCGGAGAGGACCTGGACATAGCGGCTAAATGCCACCGGGATGAGCAGGTCTGGTTCCAGCTTGATGCGCTGCGGGACATGCGACTGGTACCTGCAACGCACGCCTTTCGGAGCAGCGAAGTGAAAAGAACATCTTTCTCAAGAGCCGGCGCTGCGCTGGCCTTCGCCGGAGTCGCGACGCTGACCGGGCCGATCCAGGCCGCCGAAACCGCCAGCGCCACCACCGCACCCCCGATGACCACCGCGGCCATCGACCCGGCCACGGCAGTGCCAGCCGCACCGGTCCCGGCGCCGGCACGCGCCCCGGCCCTCATCGCCTTTGAAGCGGGAACCTACAAGTGCGAGCTTGGTCGCAGCGTCAATATCCGAGGAATTACCCCCGATCGCCGTTCGGTCGACCTCCAGTGGGGCCGCAAGGACTACACCATGCTGGCGGTGACCACCCAATCGGGAGCCTTGCGCTTCGAGGACAATGCCAGCGGCCTGGTGTGGATAGTCATCCCCGCCAAGGCGATGCTGCTCGACACCAGCAAAGGAAAACAGTTGGCCAATGAGTGCCGCCTCTGACGGCGACCGGCCTTCTACACTACAATTTTCCTTTTCGCCTGAGAATTTAAAAGAGCACAAGATCTGTGCGCCGCGCGCCTGCGCGGCGCCATGACTCATTTCCACCCAGGAAGAGAACCGCAATGGCCAATAATCCGTTCAATACCCGCAAGAACTTCAGCACGAAGTCGGGCAAGACTGGCGCTTTCTACTCGCTGCCAGCCTTGGCGCGCAAGTTTCCGAACGTCAAGAAGATGCCGCTTTCGATGCGCGTCGTCCTTGAAGCCGTCATGCGCAATGTCGATGGCAAGAAGGTAACCCTCGCCCACGTCGAGCAGCTCGCCAACTGGGCCGCCAACGGCAAGCGCGTCGAGGAGATCCCGTTCGTGGTGGCGCGGGTGGTGCTGCAGGACTTTACCGGCGTGCCGCTGCTTGCCGACCTGGCGGCGATGCGCAGCGTCGCAGCCCGCACCAACAACGACCCCAAGGTCATCGAGCCGTTGGTTCCGGTCGACCTGGTGGTCGACCACTCGGTAATGATCGACCACTTCCGCACCCCCAATGCGCTTGAACTCAACATGAAGCTCGAGTTCGCCCGCAACCAGGAACGCTACCAGTTCATGAAATGGGGCATGCAGGCATTCGACACCTTCAAGGTCGTGCCGCCGGGAATCGGCATCGTTCATCAGGTCAACCTCGAATACCTGGCCCGCGGTGTCCACCACAAGAACGGCGTGTACTACCCCGACACACTGGTCGGGACCGACAGCCACACCACGATGATCAACGGTGTCGGTGTGGTCGGCTGGGGTGTCGGCGGCATCGAGGCCGAAGCCGCGATGCTGGGCCAGCCGGTCTACATGCTCACCCCCGACGTCGTTGGCGTGAACCTGACCGGCAAGCTGCGCGAGGGTTGTACCGCAACCGACCTGGTGCTGACACTGACCGAACTGCTGCGCAAGGAGAAGGTGGTCGGGAAGTTCGTCGAATACTTCGGCTCGGGTACCAGCAGCCTGTCGGTGACCGACCGCGCGACCATTGCCAATATGGCGCCCGAATACGGCGCGACCATGGGCTTCTTCCCGGTCGACGAGAAAACCGTTGCCTTCATGCAGGGAACCGGCCGCACCGCCGCCGAGGTCGACGCCTTCGAGAGCTATTTCAAGGCCCAGGGAATGTTCGGCGTTCCCAAGGCCGGGCAGTTGAACTACACCAAGGTCGTTGAACTGGACCTCGGCAAGGTCGCGCCTTCGCTGGCCGGCCCGAAGCGTCCGCAGGACCGCATCGAGATCGGCAAGGTCCGCTCGACCTTCGCGGACCTGTTCTCCAAACCGGCGGCCGACAACGGCTTCAACAAGCAGGCGGAGGAGCTCGACAAGGTCTACACCACCAGCGCCGGCACCCAGATGCGCAACGGCGACATCCTGATTGCCGCGATCACCTCCTGCACCAATACCTCCAACCCCGGCGTGATGCTCGCCGCTGGCCTGCTCGCCAAAAAGGCGGTCGCCCGCGGCCTGACGGTCAAGCCGACCATCAAGACTTCGCTGGCCCCGGGATCGCGGGTAGTGACCGAGTACCTCACCCGCTCCAAGCTGTTGCCCTACCTCGAGCAGCTCGGCTTCTCGGTCGCGGCATACGGCTGCACCACCTGCATCGGCAATGCCGGTGACCTGACGCCGGACGTCAACGAGGCGATCAGCGCCAACGACCTGGTGTGTGCCGCCGTGCTCTCGGGCAACCGCAACTTCGAAGCCCGGATCCACCCCAACCTGCGCGCCAACTTCCTGGCCTCGCCGCCGCTGGTGGTGGCCTACGCCATTGCGGGCAACATCCAGGTCGACCTGATGACCGAGCCGCTGGGCAAAGACAAGAAGGGCAAGGACGTCTACATCGGCGACATCTGGCCGAGCTCGGAGGAAGTCGCGGCACTGATGAAGCTGGCGATGAACCCGGCCACCTTCAAGCGCCTCTATGGCAACCTGACCAAGGACCACACGATGTGGAATGCGGTCCCGGCCGCGACCGGCCAGGTCTATGACTGGCCGCTTTCGACCTACATCGCCGAGCCGCCGTTCTTCGAGTCCTTCGAGATGCAGCCGGCGGCGGTCAAGCCGATCAAGGGCGCGCGCGCGCTCGGCCTGTTCGGCGACTCGATTACCACCGACCACATTTCGCCGGCCGGCGCGATCAAGGAATCCTCGCCCGCCGGGCAGTACCTGATCGGCCACGACGTGCTGAAACCCGACTTCAACTCCTACGGCGCACGGCGCGGCAATCACGACGTGATGATGCGCGGCACCTTTGCCAACGTCCGGATCAAGAACCTGATGATTCCGGCCAACGAAGACGGCTCGCGGGTCGAGGGTGGCTGGACGCTGCAACAGCCGAGCGGCAAGAAGGCGTTCATCTACGACGCCGCGATGAGCTACATCGCCGCCGGCACCCCGAGCGTAATCCTGGCTGGCGAGGAATACGGCACCGGTTCGTCGCGCGACTGGGCGGCCAAGGGCACGCAACTGCTGGGTGTGCGGGCGGTCGTGGCCCGCAGTTTCGAGCGCATCCACCGCTCGAACCTGGTCGGCATGGGCGTGTTGCCGCTCCAGTTCAAGGGCGCCGATTCCTGGCAGTCGCTGGGCATCACGGGTGACGAGGAGTTCGACATCGAGGTGCCGGCCGAGATCAAGCCCCAACAGGACGTGGTCATGACGGTGCGCGGCAAGGACGGCGCGACCCGCAGCATCACGCTGCTGTCGCGGATCGACACGGCCATCGAAGTCGACTACTACCTGCACGGCGGAATTCTCCCGTTCGTGCTGCGCGAGTTGCTGGCTGGTTGAGCCATTACGGTGCCCCGCCTGCCGCGGCAGGCGGGCGGCATCTCGCGCTCGGCGCAGGGCGGCATTGCCGCCCTGGTTCCGTCCGGCCGTGCGATCGATTACACTGCAGCGACGCGTATCCACAGGCGCAATCCCTTGCCCGACACAGCCTCTAAAGCGCAACTGGAGCTCGGAGCATTTGCTCGCCTCGCGCTGATCGCCACGCTGAGCTTCGTTGCCTGCCTGCTGGCCCAGGGCATATCTATCGGTCACACCGAACGGCTGCTGATCTGGCCAGCTGGCGGAATCGCCTTCGCTTTCGGCTGGCGCTACGGGCGCAGATGGACGCTGGCCGCAGCGCCCGGCGTGATCGCCTGGGCGTTGCTGGCACTGCCCTCCCCCTGGAGCGCGCCCATCGTCGCGCTGGGCACCGTCATCGGCCCGGTGGTTGCGCTCACGGCACTGGCGCAACTGGGAATCTGGAAACCACCCGACTACCGGCTCGACGCGGCCGTAAGGCTGGTGATCGGCGCAGTGTTCATCGCTGCTCCGCTCGACGCCATCCTGGTCAGCATCGGTCAGACCTCGGTCGTGCCAGCCAGCGCCGCGGCCGCCCTGATGTTGCCCACCGGCTGGCCGCTGCTCTTTGGCTGGTGGCTGATCGACGCACTGGGAATCCTGCTGCTGGCACCGCTGCTGCTCGCCTGGCTCGAGCCCGCAGAGCATACCGAACACCCGGGCATCGAAGCCACGCTGGTCGACCACCCCAGCCTGCTGTTGACGCTCGCCGTAGCGCTCGCCAGCCTGCTGGTGACCTCGCTGGGCGGCGGCCTGCAGTCCTACGCACTGGCCTTTTTCTACTTCCCGATCGTGGCCTGGATCTCGATTCGGAACAGTTATCGCAGCACCGCCACGACGCTGGCGATCACCGCCCTGGCGCTGTTGCTGCTGCGCTCGTACCAGGTCGACGCCGCCGGGGACCACTTCTTCCGGGCGCTGGAGGCATCGGTGCTGGTGTTCTGTGCGGTCGTGGTGGCATTGATGCTCCAGGCGATCGCGGCCGACCGCCGGGTGGCCTTGCTGCGGGTTGCGCACCAGGCCCGCCAGGATCTCTCCACCGGACTGCTCAATGATCGCGGGCTACTGGCCGAGATGGGCGAACGCCTGGCGGCGCCCCAACGCCCCAGCTACGGCTTGCTGGGACTGCACTTCGCCAACTTCGACGCGCTCAACGACCTTTCGGGATCGATTCCCACGCTGCAACTGGAACAGGACGCCGCGGCCTTGCTGCGCCGCCAGCCTGGAATATGTGCCGCCGCCAGGCTCTCAGGCGGGCGCTTCGCGCTGCTGATCGACGCCGAAACGCTGGCCGCAGTGCGCTCTGTCGCTCGCGATATCTACTCGCATCTCAGCGGGCAGGTGCTGCACACCGAAAACGGCAGCATTCGCCTCCAGGTATGCGTTGGCGCGCTCCTGATCGATCGCACGGCCAGCATCACCAGCGAGGATTGCCTGTTCTCGCTCTCCGACGCGATGGCCATAGCGGCCAGCGTGCGTGATCCGCAACTCTTTGTCGAGCCGCTGTCGCAGAGCGCGATCGACGCCCGGCGCGCGCACCAGAGCAAGATCGAGCACATTCGCGAATCGATTCGCGAGCACCGCTTCGAAATGCACGCCCAGACAATACTCGATCCCGAGGCCCCGCCCGGCAAGGTTTCCTATGAGATGCTGATCCGGCTGATCGACCGCGACGGCAGCCTGATTCATCCGCCGGAATTCCTCTCGCTGGCGGTCCAGGCGCAGATGACCCCGTCGATGGACCGCGGCGTCATCAAGCGCGTGTTCGGGTGGCTGGCGGCCAATCCGGAGGCGCTCGCTCGCACCCACAAGTGCTCGATCAATCTCTCGG
>JAHEMI010000006.1:11770-52817 GCA_024643785.1 Burkholderiaceae bacterium | reverse complement strand
CGGAGCTGGCCGACAACGAGGACGTCAAGGAGTTCTACCTGGGCGTCGCCAAAGAGGGACGCACGTCGTTCCGCGATATCAAGTCCTATCGCCGCCGCAAACGCTGGCTCTAGGCAACCGGCACCGGTGGAGGTTGATGGATGAGCGAGTATTTCGACGAACTGGAGACGCGCCCGGCCGAGCAGCGTGAGGGGGAACTGATGGCCCGGCTGCCAGCCCTGATCGAGCGGGCGATGACCGCCCCGGGCTGGGCCCGCCGCCTCAAGGGGGCTGACGCGCGCGCGGTGAGTTCGCGCAAGGCGCTCGCGACCCTGCCGGTGCTGCGCAAATCGGAACTCAAGGAGCTGCAGGAACAGCAGCCGCCGTTTGGCGGGCTCACCACTGTCGCGCCCGGAGAACTTGGCGCGCTCTACATGTCGCCGGGCCCGATCTTCGACCCCGAAGGCCGCGGCGATGATCCCTGGCGCACGGTGCGCGCACTCTACGCTGCCGGCATGCGCCCCGGCCACGTGATCCAGAACTGTTTTGGCTACCACCTCACGCCCGGCGCGTGGATGGTCCACCATGGCGCGCGCCGGCTTGGCTGCGCGGTGATCCCCGCCGGGATCGGCCAGACCGAGCAGCAGATCGACGTGATCCGCACGCTCAAGCCCGACGCCTACGTCGGTACGCCGTCGTTCCTGCGGATCATCATCGAGAAGGCCCGCGAGTCGGGTGCCGACATCGGCAACCTGCGCCGGGCGCTGCTCGCCGCCGAAGCTCTGCCGCCGAGCCTGCGTTCGTGGTTCCACGAACAGGGCGTCGAGACGGTATTGCAGTGGTACGGCACCGCCGATCTCGGCATGGTGGCCTACGAGTCCGCGGCGATGGAGGGGATGATTCTCGACGAGGACCTGATTCTCGAGATCGTCCGCCCGGGGACCAGCGAACCGGTCGCGGATGGCGAGGTCGGCGAGGTCGTGGTGACCAACTTCAGCCCGGTCTACCCCATGATCCGCTTCGGGACCGGCGACCTGTCGGCGGTGTTGCCGGGCCCCTCGCCCTGCGGCCGGACCAATGTCCGGATCAAGGGCTGGATGGGGCGTGCCGACCAGACCACCAAGGTGCGCGGAATGTTCGTGCAACCGGGACAGGTGGCCGAGATCGCCAGCCGCTTCCCGCAACTGGGCCGCGCCCGGCTGGTGGTGAGCGGCGAGATGGCCAACGACCAGATGATGCTGCGCGTCGAACTGGCGAGCCCTGAAGAAGGGCTGGCGGCACGGATTGCGGAGGCCATTCGTGACGTCACCAAGCTGCGCGGCGAAGTCGAGTTCGTGGCGCCAGGCTCGTTGCCCAACGACGGCAAGGTCATCGACGACGCCCGCAGTTACCAGTAGCCGCACGGGTGCTGCGGGTAGCCGCCGCGCTCATCGATACTGCGAGGCGTGCCGCCGTCAGGCCGACTCATTCGCCGCTCGTAACCGGCTCGGTGAGTCGGCCTGACGGCGTCGCGCTTTCGGGCACCAGGGCTCGCTGGCGGGCCACTGCGCTCAAGCTGCGGCGATCCATCCCCTTGCGCCGGCGCAGTGCCAGCGCGCGTCTCGTGGCGAGCGCCCGGCCCGATATCCGGGCGCTTTCCGCCACGATCCTGCCCGCCACGAGCAGGCGAGCGCTTTGGTTATTGGTCTCGTGCGGGCCGGGGTGCCCACGACAACGCCCCGATCGGACCGTGGCGCGTAAAGAAACCGGGCCAGCGACAAAAGCAGAACCCGCCCCAACCCGGCCGCACCCCAATTCCGGTACAGTGCCACCCGATGCGCGCCGCTTTGGCGCGGCGCCCGGCTTGTGGAAGTGACGCATGGAAATCTTCGACTACGACAATATCCTGCTGCTGCCGCGGCGCTGCGCCGTCACCAGCCGGCGCGAGTGCGACCCGTCGGTGGAGTTCGGTCCCCGGCGCTTCCGGATCCCGGCGGTGCCGGCCAACATGCTGACTGTCGTCGACGACCGGATCTGCGAGTTCCTCGCCGCCAACGGCTATTTCTACATCCAGCACCGCTTCAACGGCGATACCGTGGCCTTCGCGCGCCGGATGCGCGACCTCGGACTGTTCGTGTCGATCTCGCTGGGCGTCAAGCCCCAGGACCACCAGGTGGTCGACGAGCTGGCGAGCACCGGGCTGGGCGCCGACTATGTGACGATCGACATCGCGCACGGCCACGCCGATACGGTCAAGAACATGATCCGCTACATCAAGGACAAGCTACCGGAAGCGTTCGTCATCGGTGGCAATGTCGGGACCCCCGAGGCGGTGATGGACATGGAGCGCTGGGGCGCCGACGCCACCAAGGTCGGTGTCGGGCCAGGAAAGGTCTGCATCACGCGCCTGAAGACCGGCTTTGGCACCGGCGGCTGGCAACTGGCGGCGCTCAAATGGTGCGCGCGGGTGGCCACCAAGCCGATCGTTGCCGACGGCGGGATCAGGGAGCACGGCGACATCGCCAAGTCGGTCCGTTTCGGGGCGACGATGGTGATGATCGGTTCCCTGTTCGCGGGCCACGAGGAATCGCCCGGCAAGACCGTCGAAATCGACGGCAAGCTCTACAAGGAGTACTTCGGTTCGGCCTCGGAGTTCAACAAGGGCTTTCGCAGCTTTGTCGAGGGCAAGAGGATCCTCGAGCCGATCAAGGGCAAACTCGGCGACACCCTGCGCGAAATGGAAGAGGACCTGCAGAGCTCGATTTCCTATGCCGGCGGCACCGCGCTCTTCGACATCCGCCGGGTCAACTACGTGATCCTCGGGCACGACAACGCTGCCGAGTACCTGATCTAGCTCCGCGCCGGCTGCGCCTGGCGTAACCTATGGCGGTTGCCAACCACCATTGGAGCGAGACGATGGCGATAGTGCCCAGGATCAGTGACCAGCAGGCCGGTGCCGAGGCGCGTGCGGTGTTCGACGACATCCGCGCGACCCGCAAGAGCGACCAGATCAACGACTTCTGGCGGGTGCTGGCCAATGATCCGCCCCACGCGGCGGCGGTCTGGGCGCAGGCGAAGACGGTGATGGCGCCGGGCGCGCTCGATGCGCTGACCAAGGAACTGATCTACGTCGCGGTGAGCGTTGCCAACAACTGCGAGTACTGCATCCATACCCACACCGAGTCGGCGCGCGCCAAGGGCATGACCGAGGCGCAGCACAACGAGCTGATGCGGGTCATCGCGCTCGCTGCGACCACCAACCGGATCGCGATCGGCTACCAGATCGAGCCCGACGAGCGTTTCAGGAAATAGTCGCGCCGGCCTCAGGCGTTGACCAGCCAGGCGCCGTCGCGGCGCAGTTGCCCCTGCGCGATCAGTTCATCGACGGTGCGCGCCAGCGCAGTAGCCGGCGCCACCCCCAGCAGGGCGGCCGACGCCACCATCACGCTGGCGGCCGACAGCTCGGCAATCATCGCGGCCTGGGTCTCGCGCTCGAGATCAAGCAGCCGGTACTTGACCAGCACCTTGAGCGCGCTGCGGGCGTGGCGCACGGGGTCGCTGGCCATCGCCGCCAGCCGCGAGCGCGCCCGCGCGATCGCTGCTGGGGCGTCGCTGAAGGCGCTGCCATGGCCGGGGATCACGATTTGCGGCGCCAGCGACTCGATCAGGTCGAGCACCGCCCGCTGTTCGGCGAAACCGGACTCGCCGGCCAGTTCCGGGAAGATCACCCCGAAGCCGTGCTCCCAGAGCGCGTCGGCCGAGATCAGCACCCCGAGTTCGGGGCAGTGGAAGATCAGCGACTCGGGGTCGTGGCCGGGCGCGGCGTGGGCGATCCAGTCGGCGTTCGCGGCGCGGAAGGTTTCTCCCGGCGCGATGGTCCCGGTCGCGACAAAGCGCGCACAACGCTGGCCTGTCGCCCTGTAAGTGAGCGCTTCCTCATCCCAGGCGGCCACAGCTGCGGCGCTGCTCTGCGGAATGACCAGCTCACAGTCGAAGGCGGCGGCGAGCGCGGCATTGCCACCGCAGTGATCGGAGTGCAGGTGGGTATTGATCACGCGGCGCAGTGGCGCACCGCTGGCGGCCAGCTCGGCGCGAACCAGGGCGACCGTCTCGGCCGCGTTCTTGACGTAGCCGCTGTCGATGAGGGTCGCACCGTCGCGATCGAGCAGCACCAACTGATTGCACGACAGCCAGTCGCGCTGGATGAAGCGCAGCGCCGGCGGCAGGCCCGCGATCGCGCTCATGGTGCGGGCCGCCTGCCCCGGTGGCGGACCGCCCTCAGATTTCCTCCGGCACCATCTTGATCGCCCCGCAGGGGCACTCGGTGACGCAGATGCCGCAGCCCTTGCAGTAGTCGTAGTTGAACTTGAAGCGGTCGCCCCCGCCGAGCTTGATCACCGCGTTGTCGGGACAGACGCCGTAGCAGTTGTCGCATTCGAAGCAGTTGCCGCAGGACAGGCAGCGGCGGGCCTCGAAGAGCGCGTTGGTCTCGTCAAGGCCACCCTGGACTTCGTCGAAGGTGCTTTGGCGGCGGATGATGTCGAGCATCGGCCGCACGGTCTTGGGCGCGTCGGTGTAGTACCAGGTGTTGAGCTTCTCGAAGCTGGCCAGTTCGTGCTTGGGGCCACGCAGGACTTCGCCGCCGCGCAGCCAGGCGTCGATGTTGCGGGCCGCCTTCTTGCCGTGGCCGATGGCCACGGTGACGTTGCGCTCGGCCGGCACCATGTCGCCGCCGGCGAAGATGCCGGCGTGACCGGTCATCATGTTCTCACCGACCTTGACCACGCCATCGGCGATCTCGAGCCCCGGAACGTTGTCGAGCAGGCCGAGGTCCACTTCCTGGCCGAGTGCCAGGATCAGCGAGTCAGCGGTCAGCTCCTCGATCTCGCCCGTGGGCTGGGGCTGGCCATTGTCGTCGAGTGCCATCTTCTCGATCTGGATCTTGCCGCCGTCGGTGTGCTTGATGGTCGAGAGCCACTTCATCATCACGCCTTCTTCGAGCGCTTCCTCGACTTCGAAGTCATGCGCCGGCATCTTGTCACGGGTGCGGCGGTAGACGATGATCGGATCGGCACCCAGCCTCTTGGCGGTGCGCGCCACGTCGACCGCGGTATTGCCCCCGCCGTAGACCACCACGCGCCGGCCCAGCATCGGCTGGTCCTCGCCTTCCATCGAGCGCAGCACCGCGACCGCGTCCATCACGTGGGAGGCGTCGCCGGCGGGGATGAAGGCGCGCTTGGCGATGTGGGCGCCGACCGCGAGGAAGGCCGCGTCATAGCCGCCTTCCTTCATGCTCGCCATGATGTCGTCGATCTTGGTGTTGAGCTTGAGCGTCACCCCGAGGTCGGTGATGCGCTTCATCTCGCCATCGAGGACGTCGCGCGGCAGCCGGTACTTGGGAATCCCAAAGCGCATCATGCCGCCGACCATCGGGCCGGCCTCGGCCACCGTCACCCGGTGCCCGAGCGTGCGCAGGTGATAGGCCGCTGACATCCCCGACGGCCCGGCGCCGACCACCAGCACGTGCTTGCCGGTCTCGCTGGCGGGGGCGGCAAACTGCCAGCCGCGCTTGAGCGCCTCGTCACCGAGGAAGCGCTCGACCGAGTTGATGCCCACCGGCAGGTCGACCTGGCCGCGATTGCAGACGTTCTCGCAGGTGTGATAGCAGGCGCGGCCCATGATCGCCGGGAACGGATTGTCGCGGGTCAGGTGGCGCCAGGCGCTTTCGTAGTCGCCCGATTCGGCGTGGTACAGCCAGCCCTGGATGTCCTCGCCGGCAGGGCACTGGTTGTTGCACGGCGGCAGCCGGTCAAGGTAGACCGGGCGGTGGGTGCGCCAGGAGCCGGTCTTGTTCAGGAGCGACGAGCCGACGTCGAGCGTGATCGCAAAGGGTTTGTTCATCTCAGTTGGCCTCCGGTTCGAGCAGCCCGTAGGTGCGGATGTTGCGGTCCGCCATCGCCTGGATCCGGGCGATGGTCTCGACGGCGGGTTTCTGGCCAAAGAGGTGGGCGTAGCGGCGCTGGGGCTTGAGGTAGTCCTCGACCGGCACCCGGCGGCGGATCTTGGAGACGCCGGTGACCTCGCCGTGCTCGGCCTCGAACACCGGGAACATGCCGGTTTCCTTGGCGAGCCGGGCCAGCTTGATGGTGTCGTGCGCCGCCGCTCCCCAGCCCAGCGGACAGGGCACGAAGATGTGGATGTAGCGCGCGCCGCGGATCGTCATCGCCTTGGTGACCTTGCGTTCGAGGTCACGGAGGTCGGCGACGGTGGCGGTGGCGACGTAGGGGATGGCGTGCGCCATCGCGATGCGCGGCACGTTCTTGCCCTGGCCGAAGACGTTGCCGGGCTCGGGCCCGACCGGCATGGTGGTGGCGGTGCGCGCCGCCGGCGGGGTGGCCGAGGAGCGCTGCACCCCGGTGTTCATGTAGGCCTCGTTGTCGTAGCAGATGTAGAGCACGTCGTCATTGCGCTCGAACATCCCCGACAGGCAGCCGAAGCCGATGTCGGTGGTGCCGCCGTCCCCGCCCTGGGCGATCACCCGGACGTTCTTGCGGCCCTTGACCCGCATCGCGGCGGCGATCCCGGTCGCTACCGACGCGGCGTTGCCAAAGAGCGAGTGGATCCACGGAATCTGCCACGAGGTCTCGGGGTAGGGCGTCGAGAACACCTCCAGGCAGCCGGTGGCGTTGGCGGCGATCAGCTGGTTGTCGCAGGCGCGCATCGCGGCGTCGATCGCGTAGCGGGCACCGAGCGCCTCGCCGCAGCCCTGGCAGGCACGGTGGCCGGAATTGAGCGAGTTGACGCGCTCCATGTCGGCCTGCACCGCGCGCTGCTCGGGGGCGAGCAGGCGGTTGCCGACCGTGAAGGTGCCGGTCTGGTAGAACTTGATCTGCTGGTCCATGTCTCCGGTCTCTCCGTTCAGCGGTTCCTGGGTGCGCCCGCGCCGAGTTCGAGCAGGATGCCCTCGGCGATCGGTCCGGTGCGGCGCTGCTGGCGCTCGCGCTCGAGGACCCGGTTGACGATCCCCATGTCCAGATCGAGGAAGTGCACCGGCTCGAGCTGCTCGTGCAGCGCCTGGCGGAAGACCCGGTGCAGGCTGTCCCGGGTGATCGGGCGCCCGCCCAGTCCGGCGACCACGGTGTAGACCTTGATCGCCAGTCCGTCGATGGCCATGCGCACGTTGGTGGCGACGATGCCGCCGATGCCGACCGCGAGGCTCTTCTCCAGCACCACGATGCGTCGGGCGTGCTTGACCGCCTCGCGAATTGCCGCCAGCGGGAACGGCCGAAACGACGTGATCCCGAGCACCCCGATCTTGAGGCCGTCGGCACGCATCTCGTCGACCGTGTCCTTGATCGTGCCCAGCACCGAGCCGAGCGCGATCACCACGGTTTCGGCGTCTTCCATCTCGTAGGGGCGCAGCAGCCCGCCGGACTCGCGCCCGAAAGTCTTCTTGAAATCGGCGGCGATCCGCGGGATCAGTTCGAGCGCCTGCAATTGCTTGGCGTGGGCCAGGTAGCGGACTTCGGCAAAGGCCTCCGGCCCGACCATCGCGCCGATCGACACCGGGTCTTCAGGGTCGAGCGATTGCCTGGGGATGTAGCGCGGGAGGAACTCGTCGACCTGCTCCTGGGTCGGCATGTCGACCCGCTCGTAGGCGTGGGTGAGGATGAAGCCGTCCATGCAGACCATCACCGGCAGCGACAGCTCCTCGGCAAGCTTGAACGCCTGGATGTGCAGGTCGAGCGCTTCCTGGTTGGTTTCCGCGAAAATCTGGATCCAGCCGCTGTCGCGCTGGCTCATCGAGTCGGTGTGGTCGTTCCAGATGTTGATCGGCGCGCCGATCGCCCGGTTGGCGATGGTCATCACGATCGGCAGGCCGAGACCCGAGGCGTTGTAGACCGCCTCGGCCATGAACAGCAGCCCCTGGCTGGCGGTGGCGGTGTAGGTCCGCGCGCCCGCCGCCGACGAGCCGATCGCGACCGACATCGCCGCGAATTCGGACTCGACGTTGATGAACTCGCAATTCTCTATGTCCCCGGATTTCACCATCTCGCCGAGGCCCTCGACGATGTGGGTCTGGGGCGAGATCGGGTAGGCGCAGATGATCTCGGGGCGGCACAGCGCCACGGCCTCGGCCACGGCATGGGAGCCTTCGCACTGTTTAAGCATGACTCGCCTCCTTCTGCCTGATGGCGTCCCTGACGATCTGGTAGGCCTCGGTAGCCGCTGCGATGTTGCTTGCAGCGACCTTGCCGCTGAACTTCTCGTTGATCGCGGTGATCACGGATTCCATGGAGATCAGCCCCGATGCGGCCGCGAAGCCTGCAAGTAGCGGGACGTTGGTTACCGCTCGTCCGACATGCTTGAGCGACAGTTCGGTCGCCGGCAGGCTCACCAGGCGTTCGGGGCGCATGCCCTTGACGAACTCGCCCAAGCCGAGATCCTGGAAGCTCTTGTGGCTGTTGATCAGGATGTAGCCGTCGGGCCGGTGCAGGCCCGCCAGGACGTCGACCTGGAGCAGCAGCGTGGGATCCTGGATGATCACCGCGTGGGGTTCGATGATCGGCTCGCGCAAACGGATCTCGCGGTCGTCGATGCGGCAGAATGCGACCACTGGCGCACCGGTGCGTTCCGACCCGAAGCTGGGGAAGGCTTGTGCGTGGCGGCCTTGCAGGAATGCGGCCATCGAGAGCATTTCTGCCCCGGTGACCACGCCCTGGCCGCCGCGTCCGTGGATGCGGATCTGGAACATGTCTCCTCCATCGTCAAGGTTGGAGCGCGACCTTAATCCGGGTTGGACCGGAGAGCACTTTTCGGGCTGCTCCGTGGTCGCTTAAGCCCCCGATTGTAGTCGCGGGGGCATTTCGAGCGGTGGATGTCGGGTACTCGCGGCGCTCTGGGGCCAGGGGCGCCGGGCCGCGCTCAGGAGCGTGCTTTGGCGGCGTAGAAGGCGACGATCTCCTCGAAGGCCGCGGTGATCTCGGGTGTGCCCGACTGGATGACCTTGAACGGCGGCCGGCCGGTATTGAGCATCAGCCGGGTCGACAGCGGCAGGCGCAGGATCCGCGCGCTGCGGATCTCTCCCCAGCCGTAGGACTTGGCCATGATCCAGTCCTGGTGCACGCCGCGAGCGTCGATGGTGGTCCGGCCCATCACGATGTACCAGCAGGCAAACACCATGATCACGCCGGCACTGACGACCATGAACAGCAGCGCCCCGGAGACGCCGTCGCGGGTGCTGGCGACGTTGGCCCCGTAGGCCAGCGTCGCGACGGCGATCGTCATCGCCAGGACCCTGGTCAGCGGCCGGTAGGCGTGGCCCCGGATCGGCTGCGCGAAGCGCTGTTCCGGCGCGATCGTCATGGCGCCGGACGCTTCGCCGTCATGGCATTGCCGGCGCGGGAGTTGCTCTTGCGTCCGAGGTAGCCCGAGATCCACTGTCCGGCGTCGACCAGGGCGTCGAGATCAAGCCCGGTCTCGATCCCGAGGCCGCGCAACAGGTAGACGACGTCCTCGGTGGCGACGTTGCCGGTGGCCCCCTTCGCGAAGGGGCAGCCGCCGAGCCCGGCGATCGAAGTGTCGAAGCGCGTGACGCCGACCTCGAGGGCCGCCAGCACGTTGGCCACGGCCTGGCCGTAGGTGTCGTGGAAATGGGCCGAGAACAGCTCGAGCGGCCCCTCGCGGCCGGCGGCTTCGAATACTTCCCGGACCCGCGCGGCGGTGCCGACGCCAATGGTGTCGGCAATGCCGATTTCGTCGCAGCCCAGGTCCTGCATCTGGCGCACCACCGCGATGACGTCGGCCACCGGCACCTCGCCCTGGTAGGGGCAGCCAAACGCCACCGAAATCGCCGAGCGCAGCCGTACCCCGCTTTCCTTCGCGAGCCGGGCCACGGGACTGAAGCGCTCGATGCTCTCGCTGATCGAGCAGTTGATGTTGCGCTGTGAAAACGCCTCGCTGGCGGCGCCGAAGATGACGATCTCGTCGGCGCCGGCCGCGAGCGCGCCCTCGAGGCCCCGCAGGTTGGGCGTCAGCACCGAAATGCGCTTCCCGGGCAGGCGCGGAACCCGCGCCATCACGTCGGCGGCGTCGGCCATCTGCGGTACCCATTTCGGGGATACGAAGGAAGTGGCCTCGAGATTGGTCACGCCGGCGGCGAGCAGGCGTTCGCAGAGTTCGACCTTGATCTCGGTCGGGATCATCTGGGCTTCGTTCTGCAACCCGTCGCGTGGGCCGACTTCGGTGATCGAAACCCGTTGGGGAAGTTTTGTCGTCGACAACGCCGTCTCCTTGATGCGTGGTCCTGGCTCAAGCGCGCCGCTGCCGGCGGGCTCAGTAGCCTCGCGAGCGATCGACGAGGCCGGTAACCGGCTCTCCGAGCTCCAGTTGCCTGATCTTAGCAGCGACCTGCCGCGCCGATTCGGCAACCAGGGTGATCGCGGCGATATGCGGGGTGACCCGCACCCGCGGGTGGTCCCAGAAGCGGTGGCCGCTGGGCAGGGGTTCCTGGCCAAAGACGTCGAGCGTTGCGCCGGCGAGCCGACCGCTATCGAGCGCCGCCAGCAGGTCGTCCTCAATGACCAGTCCGCCGCGGGCGACGTTCACGAGGTACGCGCCGCGGGGCAGCCGCGCGAGGAAGTCGCCGTCGACCAGGCCGGTGGTGGCGGGGGTCAGCGGCAGCATCAGGATCAGCACCCGGCAACCAGCCAGGAATCCGGGCAGCGCGGCTGCACCGCTGAAGCAGGTGACACCGGCGATGTCCCGCGGACTGCGCGAGTAACCGCGCACCGGGTAACCGAAGCCAGCGAGCGTGCCGGCGACGGCCGCACCCAGCACCCCGAGTCCCATTACCCCAACCCCGAACCCGGCGCGCGCCGGCGGCTCGAGTTCGCGCCAGATGTGCTCGCGCTGCTGCTGCTCGTAGCGCGCGCGCTGATGGTAGAGGCGAATCACCTCGTAGCTGCAGTACTCGGCCATCTGCTGGGCCATCCCGGCATCCTCGAGGCGGATCAGCGGCAGGTCGGCCGGCAGGCCGCCCTGGCCGAGCACGTTGTCGACGCCGGCGCCAGTGCTGAAGAACGCCCGCAGGCCACGGACCGCCGCAAACAGTTCCGCACCCGGACGCCAGCCGATGGCGTAGTCGGCCACGCCGCCGGAGTCGCCGGGCTGCCAGCCGAACGCGGTTGCGCCCGGCAGCTGGGCGCTGATTTCAGAGCACCACTGTTGCCGGGTGGCGGCATCGGGGTGGGCGACGACGATGCGCATGTTCACGCCCGGTGTGCCGCGGGGCTGGCGGGCAGTGTCATGCCGTGCCCATCTCGATGAGCCGCGCGCCTTCCACCACCTGGTCGCCGACGGCGTAGAGGATCTGGCGGATTTCCCCGTCCTGCGGGGCGGCGATGGTGTGCTCCATCTTCATCGCTTCCATGATCACCAGCGGCTGGCCGGCGGTCACGCGATCGCCAGCGGCCACCAGCAGTGCGATCACCTTGCCGGGCATCGGTGCGGTCAGGCGTCCGGGGTCGGCGGCTTCGGCGCCGGCGTGGGCCAGCGGCGGGGCGTAGCCGATCGCCTGCGGACCCTCGGGCAGGAACAGGTCGATGGTTTCGCCGTCGATCACGCAGCCGACTTCGAGCACTTCGTCGCCACAGCGGCAGCGCAGCCGGCGCGTGGCGGGATCGAGCCGCACGTCGGCCAGGCAGATGCTCGCGTCGTCGAGCCGCACCAGGTAGCCGTCGCGGTGGTAGTCGACTTCGACCGCGTAGCTGCCCGCGGCATCGGTAAATGGCAGCAGCCGCGCGAGCATGCTGGCGCTGCGCCAGCCGCTCGGCGCCGAAAACGGATCGGGCCAGTCTGATTGGCGCTCGAGCGCCGGGTCCGCGGCGGCGCCCGACCCCGGGGTGCGCCGGACGGCGTTGGCCTCGTTGGCCAGGACCGCCGCGGCCGCGATTGCCAGCGTGCGCAGCCCCGGTGCGACCGGTTCGGGGAGCAGGTCGGCGCGTTCGCGCTCGATCAGCCCGGTGTCGAGTTTTCCGGCACCAAAGGAGGCGTTGCGCATCAGCCGCGCAAGGAACTCGACGTTGGTGCCCGGCCCGCCGACTTCGTAGCTGGCCAGCGCCTGTTTCATGCGCGCAATCGCCTGCTGCCGGTCGGCACCCCAGACGATCAGCTTGGCGATCATCGGGTCGTAGAAGGGTGTGATGTCGTCGTTCTCGCGCACCCCGCTGTCGATGCGCACGCTCTCGGGCAGTATTGCGCGGCCGCCGCCGGGCCACGCCGGACTGCCCTGGCCGGCGAAGCTGCTCGCCTGGGGGGTGCGCAGGTGGGCGAGGTGGCCGATCGACGGCAGGAAGTTCTTGAGCGGCGTCTCGGCGTAGATCCGCGCCTCGATGGCGTGGCCGTGGACCGCAAGCCGCTCCTGGGTAACCGGCAGCGCCTCGCCGGCAGCCACCCGCAGCTGCCACTCGACCAGGTCGTAGCCGGTGATCATCTCGGTCACCGGGTGCTCGACCTGAAGCCGGGTGTTCATCTCCATGAAATGGAAGTTGCCCGCCTGGTCGGCGATGAACTCGACAGTGCCGGCGCCGACGTAGCCGACGGCGCGGGCCGCGGCCACCGCCGCCTCGCCCATCGCCTGGCGGCGTGCGGCGGTCATCCCCGGGGCGGGAGCTTCCTCGATCACCTTCTGGTGGCGGCGCTGCACCGAGCAGTCGCGCTCGAAGAGGTAGACGCAGCCGCCCTGGCTGTCGGCGAAGACCTGGATTTCGATGTGGCGTGGCTGCTGCACGTAGCGCTCGATCAGCACCCGATCGTCGCCGAAGGAATTCCGCGCCTCGCGCTGGCACGACTGCAGCGCGGCCGCGAACTCGCCGGTGTTCGTCACGATGCGCATGCCCTTGCCGCCGCCGCCGGCGCTGGCCTTGATCAGCACCGGGTAGCCGATCGCATCGGCCTGTTCCTGGAGATAGCTGGCCTCCTGCTCGGCGCCGTGGTAACCCGGCACCAGCGGGACGCCGGCAGCGCCCATCAGCTCCTTGGCCGCCGACTTGCTGCCCATGGCGGCAATCGCGCTGGCGGGCGGTCCGATGAACACCAGTCCGGCGGCGGCGATGGCCTTGGCGAAGCCCTCGTTCTCGGACAGGAAGCCGTAGCCCGGGTGGATCGCCTCGGCGCCGCTGCGCTGGGCGATCGCCAGGATCCGGTCGGCGCGCAGGTAGGACTCGGCCGCCGCGGCCGGCCCGATCCAGTACGCCTCGTCGCAGGCGGCGACGTGCTGGGCGTTGGCATCGGCGTCGGAATAGACCGCAACGGTGGCGATGCCGAGCCGGCGCGCGGTGGCGGCGACCCGGCAGGCGATTTCGCCGCGATTGGCAATCAGGATCTTGGTGAACATGGCTTCAACCTCGTGGCGGAATCTTGGCGGGATTGCGGGTGGCCAGGTAGATACCCGGAAGGATCAACAGTGCGCCGGCGCCGTGGAACCACTGCGGAGCTTCGCCCAGCAGCGCCCAGGCGACAAAAGCGGCGTAGATCGGGGAGAGGTACATCACCAGCGCGGTGCGCGCCACCCCGAGCTCGCGCTGCATGAACGAATAGGCCTGGTAGGAAAGGAAGCCCGGCAGCAGCGCGGCGACGAAGGCCAGCGTGAACATGGCGACGCTAGGCTGCGGGGGGCCGGTCAGCGCGATCTCGGCGATTGTGAACGGGATCAGCACGATCACGCCGCCGATCGCGATGGCGGTGAGCCGCGCGAACGGATCGAGCACCGAAGCGCGGCCGCGCAGCATCAGCGAGTAGGCCGCCCATGACAGTACCGAGGCGATGATCCAGAGGTCGCCGACGTTGAGCCGGAACCCGAGCAGGTTGTCGAGCGAGCCCTTGACTACGATCATGGTGGTGCCGCTGAGCGCCAGCGCGACCCCGGCAACCTGGCGCTTGCTCAGCCGCTCGCCGAGCCACAGCGCCGAGCCCACTGCGATCAGCACCGGTGCGGCGGCGTAGAGCAGGCCGATGTTGGTGGCGCTGGTGCTGGCGGCGCCGATATAGACGAAGGCGCCGCAGATCCACATCCCGAACCCGCCCATCAGCAGCAGGTCCTTCCACTCGCGGCGCCATTGTGGCCAATGACGCCTCAGTCCGGGCAGGGCGAGCGGCAGCATCATCGCGCTCGCCATGGTCCAGCGCAGCAGCGCCAGCAGGTGCGGCTCGACGACGCCCACCGCCATGCGGGCGACGATGAAGTTCGCGCTCCACATCGCCGGGGTGATCCAGAGCAGCGCCCGGGCCAATGTGGCGCGGCGCGGGTCGCCGGGAGCGAAACCGTTCATGCCGCCGGCACCCGCGAGGCGATCATGGCCACCGAGCTCACCGGGGTGCTGCCGGCGACCATGCCGGATGGCGCTTCTCGAAGAACGACGCCATCCCTTCCTGGCCCTCGACCGAGGCCCGCGCCGTCGCGATCCGGGCGGCGGTGTCGGCGACCACCTCGTCGCCGATCGGGCGTCCGACCACGTCGCGGATCAGGCGCTTGGTCTCGCCCAGCGCGCCGGGGGCGCCGGCTGCCAGCGCCGTCACCATGGCGGCAACGGTGGCGTCGAGCGTGTCGGCGGCGACCATCTCGTGGACCAGCCCGATGTGGCGGGCCTGGGCGGCGTCGAAAACCTCGGCGCTCAGCATGTAGCGCCGCGCCTGGCGCTCGCCGATCGCGCGCAACAGGTAGGGGCTGATCATTGCCGGGATCAGTCCCAGCCGGACTTCGGAGAGGCAGAATTTCGCCTCGGCGCTGGCGATCACCAGGTCGCACGCCGCCACCAGTCCCATGCCACCGGCGAACGCCGCGCCCTGGACCCGGGCCAGCGTCGGCTTGGGACTGTCATAGAGTCCGCGCAATACCGCGGCCAGCCGCGCCGAGTCGGCCTGCGCCTCGGCGGGGCTGAAATCGCGCGCCGCGCGCATCCAGTTGAGGTCGGCGCCGGCGCAGAATGCCTTGCCGCGGCCGCCGAGTACGATGACCCGTGCCGCCGGCTCGGCGTTGAGCGCGGCGATCGCGGTTGCGAGTTCGCCGATCATGACGTCGTTCATCGCGTTGCGCAGGTCCGGGCGGTTGAGCCACAGGAACCCGGCGCCGGCGCGGATTTCGATTTCCAGGGTCTGGTAAGCCATTGCCTTGCTCCTCACATCCGGAACACGCCGAAGCGCGTTTCGGGGATTGGCGCGTTCAGTGACGCCGACAGTGCCAGTCCGAGCACGGTGCGGGTGTCGGCGGGATCGATCACGCCGTCGTCCCACAGCCGCGCGGTGGCGTAGTAGGGATGCCCCTGGCGCTCGTACTGCTCGAGGATCGGGGCGCGAAACGCCGCCTCTTCCTCGGCGCTCCAGTTCTTGCCGCGGCTCTCGTAGCCGTCGCGCTTGACGGTGGCGAGCACCGACGCGGCCTGTTCGCCGCCCATCACGCTGATGCGCGCGTTGGGCCACATCCACAGGAAGCGCGGCGAGTAGGCCCGGCCGCACATGCCGTAGTTGCCGGCGCCGAAGCTGCCGCCGATGATCACGGTGAAGCGCGGCACCTGCGCGCAGGCTACCGCCATCACCATCTTCGCCCCGGCCCGGGCAATGCCCTCGTTCTCGTACTTGCGCCCGACCATGAAACCGGTGATGTTCTGCAGGAACACCAGCGGGATCCGGCGCTGCGCGCACAGCTCGACGAAATGCGCGCCCTTGTTGGCGGACTCCGAGAACAGGATGCCGTTGTTGGCGACGATCCCGACCGGAACGCCGTGGATGTGCGCGAAACCGGTCACCAGCGTGGTGCCGTAGCGGACCTTGAATTCATCGAACTCCGAGCCGTCGACGATGCGCGCGATGACCTCGCGCACGTCGTAGGGCTTGCGGGTATCGGTGGGGATGACGCCGTAGAGTTCCTCGGCCGGGTAGAGCGGCGCGACCGGCTCGCGCAGCACGATGTCGGGGGTCTTGCGCCGGTTGAGTCCCGCGACGATGTTGCGCGCGATCGCCAGCGCGTGGGGGTCGTTCTGCGCCAGGTGGTCGGCGACGCCCGAGAGCCGGGTGTGGACATCGCCGCCGCCGAGGTCCTCGGCGCTCACGACCTCGCCGGTGGCGGCCTTCACCAGCGGCGGGCCGCCGAGGAAGATCGTGCCCTGTTCCTTGACGATCACCGCTTCGTCGCTCATCGCCGGCACGTAGGCGCCGCCCGCAGTGCATGAGCCCATCACCACCGCGATCTGCGGGATCCCGGCGGCCGAGAGGTTGGCCTGGTTGTAGAAGATCCGGCCGAAGTGCTCACGATCGGGAAAGACGTCGTCCTGGTTGGGCAGGTTGGCGCCGCCCGAATCGACCAGGTAGACGCATGGGAGGTTGTTCTGGCCCGCGATCTCCTGCGCCCGCAGGTGCTTCTTGACGGTCAGCGGGTAGTAGGAGCCGCCCTTCACGGTGGCGTCGTTGCACACCACCATGCACTCGATGCCGGCGATCCGGCCGATCCCGGTGATGATCCCGGCGCACGGCCCCTCGCCGTCGTAGAGTTCGTGCGCCGCGAGCGGCGAGAGCTCGAGGAACGGCGTCCCGGGGTCGAGCAGCATCTGCACCCGCTCGCGCGGCAGCAGCTTGCCGCGCGCCTTCTGGCGGGCATTGGCCTCGGCGCCGCCGCCGAGCGCTGCCTCGGCCACCTTGGCGCGCAGGTCCTCGACCAGCGTGCGCAGGGCCGCGGCATTGGCCACGAAGGTGGGATCGCGGGAGTCTAGTTTGCTTTGCAGGGTATTCAAGCCACTCTCCTTCAAACTGCGCTCATTGGGCGCCAACGCACTGCATCACCATCTGGGTATAGATCTCGATAAGTTCGCGCTTGCCCAGCCGGCCGGCATCGCGATACCAGGAACCGACGCCGGTAAGCATGGCCAGCACCGCGAAGGTTGCCACCCGCGCGTCGGGCAGCCGGAAGCAGCCCGCCGCGATGCCGTCGCTGAGGATCGCGGTCAGCAGGTTCTCGTAGTTGCGCCGCAAGGCGACCACCCGGCGGTAGTCGCCGGGGGCGAGGCTGCGCAACTCCATGTTGGCGACGAATGCCTCGCGCCGGCGCAGGGTGTGCGAGCGGACGTGGAAATCGACGAACGCGCGCAGCCGCACGCGCGGATCGGCATCTTCCGGTTGCTCCGAGTCCCAGCGCGAGACGAGGAATTCGAGATGCTCGACCAGCAGCTCGACCAGCAGCTGTCCCTTGCTGGGGAAATAGCGGTAGAGCGAACCGGGCTGCACCCCGACGCGGTCGGCGAGCTGGCGCATGGTCATCGCCTCGAAGCCATGGGCAGCGATCAGCTCGACCGCGGCAGTGCGGATCGCTTCCTCGGTGCGGCTTCCTTCTGATCCAGTGGTGCGAGCCATCGGCGCGTCGTCGATCGGGAGTCCCGGGATGCGTAGTATATCCCAATTAATTGAACAGTTGACCGTTTAATTAGTAGGTTAAGTCAAGCTTGGGTCCGGCCTCATGGCGCGGGCAGGACGGATCTCTATCGGATCGGCGTCCCGCCCTGTTGTGCCGCGCCGATCGGCGCGGACCACGGCAGTGGTGCGCTGGTGTAATCTGATGGATCATCCTTGATGCAATTTAAGTCAATCAGCCGACAAGGGAGGGAGCTGGCATGGGCGCATTGGACGACGTTCTGGCGAGAGGCGTGGCGACGGGGGCCGTTCCCGGGCTGGTGGCGATGGTGGGCAATGCGACCGGGGTCACCTGGAGCGGCGTCGCCGGCGACGCAGCACCAGGCCGTCAGATGACGCTCGACAAGGTATTCCGGATCTACTCGATGACCAAGGCAGTTGGTGCCACCGCGGCGATGATGCTGATCGACCGTGGTCAGCTCGAGCTCAACGCCACCGTCGCAAGCATCATCCCGGAGTTCTCCAAAGTGCGCGTACTCGAAGGGTTCGACGGCGATGTCCCGCGCCTGCGCGCGCCCAAGTCGCAGGCGACCATTCGCCAGCTGGCGACGCATACCTCGGGCTTCACCTATGACCTCTGGAACCCCGATGTGACGCATTGGCTGGCGGCAACCGGCGCGCCCGGAATTCTCACCGGGCTCAAGTCATCGTTGTTCTACCCGATGATGTTCGACCCTGGCGCACGCTGGGACTACGGCATCGGAATCGACTGGCTGGGACAGGTGGTCGAGGCCGTTTCGGGTCGCCGCATCGACCAGTTCTGTCACGATGAAATCTTCGTGCCGCTCGACATGGCCAGTACGGCGTTCGAATGTGAAGGAGCCATGGCAGAGCGCCTGACCGCGGTTGCCGCGCGCGGCGCCGACGGCAAGCTCGCGCCGTTCGACATCGCCCCGCCGCCGCACCCCGAGTTCTACGGCATGGGGCACGCACTCTATTCGACGGCGGGCGATTACCTGCGCTTCATGCGCATGTTCCTCAACCGCGGCACCCTTTCCGGCCAGCGTTTGCTCAGTGAAGCAGCCGTGGACACCATGCTGGCCAATCAGATCGGCGACCTGCGGGTGCGCAAACTGGTTACCGTGGCCCCCACGATCACCGCGGACTGTGAGCTGTTCCCGGGCACTCCCAAGACCCACAGCTTCGGGTTCCTGCGCACCGAGGAGGACGTGCCGGGGATGCGTTCGGCGGGCTCTCAGGGCTGGGCCGGGTTGCTCAACACCCACTACTGGTTCGACCCTGCCAGGAATGTCGCCGCCACCATCATGACCCAGACGTTGCCGTTCGTGGAAGCGCCGTTCACGCAGGTTTACGGAGAGTTCGAGCGCGCGGTGTACGCGTCGCTCTGAGGCCGCAAGGCCGGTCGCGCGCTGTTGGCCGCGCTGGAGCCTGCGCGTCAGCGGGTTCCAGCCACCAGCGCCGCGAAGGCGGTGAAGCTGAAGAACGCGATCACCGTCGAGAGCAGGATCACCGCCGAGATGCGCTCGTGGTTCGCACCCTGGCGCTCGGCGAACAGGAACACCGTGCCGGCCGCCGGCAGCGTGGCCATCAGGATCAGAACCTGTGCTTCCAGGCGTCCGACCCCGAAGAGGTGGATCGCGATTGCCGCGCACAGCAGGGGATGGATCAGCAGTTTCGTGATCACCATGATTACGGTCTCGCCGCCGATCGGAGCATTGTGCGGACGGTAGAGCGAGACGCCGATTGCGAACAGCGCCACCGGACCGGCAGCGGTGCCCAGCAGCCGCAGGAACTCATCAAGCGCCACCGGTAGCCGCAGTTCCAATGCCGAGGCCACCATCCCGGCGCCGATCGCCCAGATCAGCGGGTTGCGTGCCACCCCGCCCAGCGCATTGCCGAGCGCGCCGAAGACCGACCCGTGGTCGCGGTCGGCGCGCGCCGCCAGCGCCAATGCCGCCGATACGACCAGCACGAAGTCGGTGATGCCCGCGGCCATCAGCGGCGCGATCGCGCGCTGTCCGAGCAACGCCGGCAGCAGCGCAAAGCCCATGTAGCCCCAGTTCGACCAGGCCGCCGCCATCGCGCCAAAGGCGGCGTCAGCCCAGTTGTCGCGGTTGCCCCAGCGCAGCCCGAACGCGGTGAGCGCCAGCACCAGCATCCCGGTCAGGCCGTAGGCGGCGATTACCGGCGGGTTGGCGATCGCGCTGATCGGCGCCCCGGCGGCGAAGCGGAACAGCATCGCCGGCAGAGAGAAATACAGTACGAAGGTGTTGAGCGCCCCCACGGCACTGCCCGGAACGCGCCGCGCGCGCGCCGCGACGTAGCCGCAGGCGACCAGCGCGAAGAACGGGATGGTGACGTTGAGGATTGCGAGCATCCGCAATTCTGGCACAGGGCCGGGAGCAGGCCACCACCGCATGGCAGGGGGGCATCAGAGGCGATTCGTCGGGCTCCAATTTGCCGCAACCCGCTTCAGATGTTCAATCATGTTCTCCGCGGCTGGTGAGCGATGACGCCCGCGCCGCTCCAGGATGCAAATCTGACGTTCAACTCTAGGTGATTCCAGCGCCAGTCGGATCAGGTGCGGTGGCAGGAGGGCTGGAAGTGCGCTCGAGGGAAGTACCGTAACGCCCTCACCATTTTCGACCAGCGCGATCGCGGTGGTCATGAACGACACTTCATAGGCCGGCTCGGGATCAATTCCGACACGGCCGAAGGCCTGATCGGCGAGGCGGCGAATACTGGTGCCACGGGCCATGGCCACGATGGGGTGCCGCGCCAGCTCGGTCCAGGTCAGCGAGGTCTGGTTGATCGGGAACTGGCTGGGGTGGGCGATCGCCACCAGCTCATCGGTCAGCAGATGGCTCACGCTGAGCTCATTCCCGGGCTGCATCTCCAGGCCGAGCGCCATGTCGACTTCGCCGGCGTTGAGCGACTCAACTACTGTACTGGCGACCCCGTCAATGACTGCCACCCGCACTCCCGGAAACTGTTTCCTGAAGCCCGAGACCGCTTCGGCCAGGAACGTCGAGGCCAGTGACGGCAAGGCTGCGACCGCGACGCGACCGTGGCGGCAATCCGCGTAATCGCGCAGTTGGGCCAGCGCCTCTTCTACTTCGGCAATGACGCGGCGCGCGGTAACCAGCAATTCCTGGCCCGCCGGAGTTGTTTCGACCTTGCGGGTGGTGCGATGAAACAGTTTCAGCTCCAACCGCTGCTCCATCTGCTTGATCAGCAGGCTCAGCGCCGGCTGCGACATGAATACGCGCTTCGCCGCGGCCGAGAAACTCCCTTCCTCGGCGATGGCGACCAGCGCCTGGAACTGTCGTACCTCCCAATTAATACGATTAGCCAATAAATGGTTCCGATCAAGCAAATTGTCTAATATGCGGAACTTTGCTTGAATGCTTCCAATGAGTCAATTCAGCCGGGGGCGCGACTATCGTGGGAGTTAAGCCGCTACGCATCGGGTGCGCCTCGGGTTTTACCGGCGACCGTCTGGACGCGGCCTTACCGGTGGTCGAGGAACTGGTAAAGGGCGGCGGACCGGCCTGTCTGGTGTTCGAGACCCTCGGCGAGCGCACCCTGGCGTTGGCACAGTTGCGCAGACGCCAGAATCCCGACAACGGGTACTTTGTCGAACTCGACGAACTGCTCGCGCCGATATTGCGCCCATGCCTCGAGCACCATATCCCGATCATTGGCAATTTCGGCGCGGCCAATCCAGTCGGGGCCGCGCAGCGGGTGCTGGAGATTGCCAGGGCGCTGGGCTGCGGGCCGATCAAGGTGGCTGCCGTTACAGGTGATGATCTACTGGCGCAGATGCCAGCGGCTGAACTCCTGGGCATGCCTTTCGATCCGCCGACGGCAATCGAGCCGCAGGCACTTGTCGCAGTCAACGTCTATCTGGGCGCCGACGGCATCGTCGCCGCGCTGGCCCAGGGGGCGGACGTGATCGTTACCGGGCGGGTAGCCGATTCGTCGCTGGCACTTGGACCGCTGTTGCACCACTTCGGGTGGCGCCCCGACGACTGGGATCTGGTCGCAGCAGGGGTATTGGCGGGTCATCTTCTGGAATGCGGCACCCAGGTAACCGGCGGCTACTTTGCCGATCCGGGATTCAAGGATGTCCCGGAGCTGGCGCGCGTCGGCTATCCGATTGCCGAGGTCAACGCGGCTGGCGAAATCATCATTTCCAAGCCGGCTGGTACGGGTGGTACGGTCTCGGTGGCCACCGTAAAGGAACAGCTGCTCTACGAGATTCACGATCCGGGGTCCTACCTCACCCCGGACGTGACGCTCGATCTAACGGAAGTCTCAGTAAGCCAGATCGGCGTCGATCGAGTCTTGGTTCGTGGCGCCCGGGGCACGTCGCGACCGACGACCCTGAAGGGGACGGTGTGCTTCGACGGCGGCTGGATCGGCGAGAGCGAAATTTCCTACGCCGGACCCAACTGCAAGGCCCGCGGCTTGCTTGCGATAGCGGTCCTGAAGGAACGCCTGGCCGCATTGGGACTGAATGTCGACAGTCACTTTGATCTGATTGGCGTTGCCAGCGTCTTCAATGACGAACGCGGCGAGTGGCTTGATCAGGTCGCGGCGCCCGAGCCACCGGAGGTGCGCGTGCGCCTGGCCGCCGGAAGCCAGGATCGTCGCCTGGTTGAGCGGGCGATACGGGAGGTCGAGGGCCTCTACACAAATGGCCCGGCCGGCGGCGGCGGAGTGCGGGCGACGATTACGCCCGCGATGAACTCAACCTCGGTCTTCGTGGATCGCGGCAGGTTTGAATCGCAGGTCGCCATCATTGAGGGACGAGCATGAATCCCGGCGAGATCGTTCAAGTCCCGCTCCACCGCGTTGCCCACGCCCGCACCGGTGACAAGGGCAATCGCATCAACGTTTCTCTGATCTGCTACCGGGACGAGGCCTACCCCCACCTGGTGGCGCAGGTGACCGAGGACTTCGTTCTATCGTGTTACGCCCATCGCCGCCCGAGCGCGGTGCGGCGCTACCTGCTGCCCAAACTTGCCGCCTGCAACTTTGTCATTGACGATGTTCTGGCCGGCGGCGTGAACAACAGCCTGACCCTCGATCGTCATGGGAAGGGTTTGTCCTACCTGTTGCTCTCGATGCCGGTGATGGTGCCGCGTCGCTGCGTGGCGGGGTCTTGGTAACAATCTAAGGAGACAATGATGAAGAATGGATTCCGGTTTGCAGGGCGTCTCGCCTTGGTGGTGTGCGCGGTGGGGTTGGCGTTCTCGGCTGGGGCAGCCCATGCCCAGGCCAAGAAGCTCCTGATTGGCACGACGTCATCTTCGTCGAGCCACTACGGCTATTTCGTAGCTGTGTCGCAGCTGATCAACAAGAATGTCACGGCGGTCGACACCGCTGTGGTCGAGACCGGCGCCACGATGGACAACCTGCGCAGGCTCGAGCGCAGCCAGGTCGATTTCGGGCTCGTCACCACCAACGTCATGCACCATGCCAATGCCGGAACGGGCGATTTTGCCGGCAAGCCAGTTGCCAGCCGGCTGTTGTGGATCTATTCGATCGCCCCGCAGAACACGGTCGTGCGCAAGGACTCCGGGGTGAAGTCAATCGCCGCACTCGCCGGCAAGAAGTTCAACACTGGGCTGAAGGGATCCGCAACCGAGAAGACGACCGACGCAGTTTTCGGGCTTCTTGGCCTCAAGGTCGATGTGCTGCGCGGATCTACCGGAGAGATCGTCGCTGCGGTAAAGGACAACCGCGCGGTTGGTTACGTGAAGTCCGGCGCCGGCCTCAAGCTCGATGCGTCGACCAGGGAGATCGGGACGTTCACGCCGATCGCCGTGCTCGGGATCGATGCTGCTCAAAAATCGAAGATCATGGCGGCGATGCCCGAACTTTCGATCGTTGACGTCCCAGCTGATTCCGGTATACCGGCCTACACGACCTGGGGGTTCGGTGTCGGTGCTGCGGCGTCATCCGCGATGAGCGAGCAGACCGCCTACGAGATCGTCAAGGCGGTGTGCGAGGACAAGGCAACCCAGGCCGCAGCCTTCGCCGATGTTGCCGGCGTCGACATTGCGGAGATGACGATCAAATACGCCGCTTCGCCGTTGCATCCGGGCGCGGTGCGTTACTTCCGTGAGCGCGGCCTTCAGGTTCCCGACCGGTTGATCGCGAAGTAAGGTCGGCTCAGTGCGTATCCTGCGGGAGGGGGCGGCCACTGCGGTCGCCCTGGTGTTGGGCCTGTTCGTGCTCTACACCTCGGCATTCGGTGTCCTGGAGGCGCTGGTCCAGCGCTCGGTATTCCTGGCGCTGGTGATCGTCCTCGCCCTGCTGCTCTATCCGCTAGGAGCGGGCAAATCCTGGCGACCCGCCGGGCTGCTGTGCGATCTCGTGTTGGGCGCGATCGCGGTCGGCACCTGTGCGCGGATTGCGTGGCAGGCCGACGCGATCATGAACTCGCTGCCCACCGCGGGGCCCCTTGAAATCGCGATGGCCTTCGCACTGGTGCTGGTGATCCTGGAGCTGTCACGGCGCGCAATCGGGTTGATCTTCCCGCTGATGGTGACCGTCGGTCTGATGTATGCGCTGTTCGGCAACTACGTCCCCGGAGCGCTTGGACATCGGGGCTTTGATATCTATTTTGTCACTGAGACCCTGCTGTTGAGCGACATCGGGGTCTGGGGGGCACTGCTCGGGGTGGCGGCGACCATCATTGCGGTCTTCTCGCTGTTCGGCAGCTTCCTGCTGCATTCGGGCGGCGGCGCGGCCTTCATGGACGTCGCGCTGCGGGTGAGCGGACGTTCGACCGGCGGTGCGGCAAAAATCGCCACCATCGCCTCGGGACTGTTCGGCATGGTGAGCGGCAGTGCGGTTGGCAACGTGGCTACCACCGGCACATTCACGATCCCGCTCATGAAGCGGCTGGGTTACCCCGCTGCGCTGGCGGGGGCAGTCGAGGCAGTCGCCTCGACGGGCGGCCAACTTGCGCCACCGATCATGGGTGCCGCGGCCTTCATCATGGCCGAGATAATCAACGTCAATTACGTCACGATCGCCATCGCGGCGATCCTGCCCGCATTGTTGTTCTATGTCGGGGTGTTTGCCACGGTGCACTTGACCGCCCGCGAGGAACGGCTTGGCCAGGTGCCTGATGACCAGATCCCGTCCTGGGCATCGGTCTTGAAACCGCACCGGCTGGCTCCGATCATTTGCGCCTTCGCCGGACTCGGTTATGGAATATTCAATGGCAACTCGATCCAGACCGCAGCCTTCTTCGGCATCGTCGGCACACTGATCGGATTGGGCCTCGGGCGCCTGCTGCAGCTGCGGGGCGCCGACCGGGACGACCAGCCGCCCGTGACCGACTTGCTGCGCTCCGCGCTCAATGATGGCGCCAGGAGCCTGGTCGTGGTTGGCATTCTCCTGGCTGGCGCCCAGATTCTGGTGTCGATGATCAATTTGACCGGCATAGGGGTGACGCTGTCCACGATGATCATCGGTGATGGCGCCAGCTCGGTGCTGGTGGTCGGCCTGATAGTGGGACTTATCTGCATGATCATGGGCATGGGCATCCCCACCACCGCGGCCTACGTGCTGGTGGCCGCGACGCTGGCGCCGGCGTTGGTCAAGGTCGGCATCAGCGCGCTCGCGGCGCACATGTTCGTGTTCTACTTCGCGACCTTGTCGGTGATCACGCCGCCGGTGTGCGTCGCGGTGTTTGTCGCGGCTGGAATTGCCGGGGTCGCCTGGACTGCTGTGGCGCGCCGCGCCGTGGCACTCGGTGCCGTGACCTACGTGATCCCCTTCCTGTTCCTGCTCTATCCCGGGATGCTGACTCCGAGCTCGGTGCTTCAGTATCTCGAGGCGGCGCTCTCCGGCCTGGTGTTCGTGATCAGCTTTGCCCATCTCTTCGGCGGTGCCCGCATCACCGGCAATCGCTGGGCGGACTGCGCCGCGTGGCTGGCGGTCGCACTGCTGGCGATTTATCCGCACGTCCTCGGATTGGTGGCCGGGGTGGTGGCAATTGCCGCCCTGATGTGGCTCAGTCGCCGCCGCTGGGAGCGTGCCGGGGCAGCATGAATGGGCGCTCTGGTCACCCTCCAGTCATGTTTGGCAACTCCGGCCAGCGCGCGCGTGTTGCGACGGGCTGCGAAATCTTCGACCCCCTCATAGCCGCCCCTTCCGCGCTGGGTTATCCTTCCAGGCGTTGTGGATACTCCCTCAGAGGCGCAGACGGGAATGAAGTCTTCTCGGCCCGGCGACACCGGTCAACAGCAATCACCCGGCATGCCGGCGCTGGAGCAGGTCGTTGCGGCGATGCGTCAGGCCTGGGGCCATGATCTGGCCGCGTTTGAACCGGGCTTCCTGCTCCGCTCCCTCAGCAACCGCCCGGCGTTTGCCAGCGCTGACGCCGAGAGCTACTCACGACGCCTGGCAACCGATCGAACCGAGGCCGACGCGCTGCTCCGGTCGCTGCAGGTTAGCTTCAGCGAGTTCTTTCGCAATCCGACGGCCTTTGCCCTGCTGGAGCAACACATCCTGCCTGACTTGGCGGGGCAGGAGCGGGTTTCCCGGGGCGACGAAATCAGGATCTGGTCGGCGGGCTGCGCAACTGGGCAGGAGGTCTGGTCGCTGGCCATTCTGCTCGACGAAATGCGTCGGGCACTGGAGCGCCCGATCCCATACCGCATCATCGGCACCGACATTGGGGAGGCGGATCTGGGGTTTGCCAGCGCCGGTGTCTACAGTGTCGCCAGCGTGGCCAAGGTGCGCGTCGGGCAGCTGGAGGCTTGTTTTTCGCGCCAGCTCGACACCTACGCGATCGTGCCCAGGTTGCATGCCAACGTTTCCTTCTCGCACCATGATCTGCTCGATGCGAGGGCCAGCGCGCCGGCGGCCAGCATCTATGGCGGGTTTGATGTGGTGTTCTGCAGCAACGTGCTCCTCTACTACCGGGCCGAGACACAGCGGTTGATCCTCGACAGATTGCTGCGCTCGCTCGCTCCCGCCGGGTACCTGATCGTTGACGACACAGAGCGGCAGGCCGTCGGGCGCCACCGCGGACTTCGCGCGTTGGTGCCGGCACCGTCAGTATTTCAAAAGGTGAATTAGGACATGAGACTAGGGGACGTCAGTATCTCTCGGCAACTGCGCCTCGGCCTGGGCATCATCCTGGCGCTGGTACTGACTCTCGGCGCCGTCGCGTGGCTCCAGACCGACCGGCTGTGGCGCCAGACCGACAATCTCTATCGGCATCCGTTTCAGGTCAGCCGCGCCCTCGGCGAACTGGAAAACATCTTTCTCTTGATTCGCGTCGACATGAGAGATCTGGCCCTGGGTGGCGGGATCAACCCGACAAGCGAGGTCCTGCCGTTGATCGCGAGCCGCAAGAATGAGGCCGAGCGACAGTTGACCATCGTGCGCAACGAATATCTCGGACCGATTCAAGACGTCAATGAACTGACAACCGAATTTGCCCGGTGGACCAGCTACCATGAGGAGAGCGCCCGGCTTTATCAAGACGGGAAGACCGCCGAAGCGGTGTACCGGATTACGACCGGAGCTGGTGGCCAGCGGATCGGACAACAACTGCGAGCCAGGCTCGATCGGATGCAGGAATTCGCCCGCAAGAAGGCCGATGAGTTCTACCGTCAATCCGAAGTGGTCAGTAACGAGAGCAGCCAGGAACTGGCAATTCTGTTCGGCGTCATCGTGTTGCTGTCGACCGCCATTTCCTGGCTGTTCCTGAAATCGATCAAGGACCCGATCAGGGACCTCACCGATGTGGTCGCGCAGTTCCAGCGGGGCCGGCTGGCGGCGCGTAGTTCGTACGACGCAGGCAACGAACTGGGGAGTCTCGGCAGGGCATTCAATGCCATGGCCGCCACGATCCAGGATGAAACCAGGCGCCATGAACTGGCGACCCAGATCGCGGCCGTGATGCTGCGCGAAACGGAACTCGCCAGCTTCTGCCGCGAACTGCTCAAGGTGCTGCTTTCTGGAACCGGTTCCCAGGTCGGGGCAGCCTATTTCCTGAACGCTGCCGGTACGTCTTTTGAACTGTTTGATTCTATTGGCATGGGTGGTGCCGGTCGGGAGGCCTTCTCCGCGACCACCCTCGACGGGGAGGTGGGCGCGGCATTGGCTACCGGGGTGATACAGCATCTGAGCGACATTCCCAGCGACTCCCGTTTCACGTTCGCGGCCGCGAGCGGCGATTTCGTGCCGCGGGCGATCCTGACGATTCCGGTGCTTGCCGGCGCTGGCGCCGTGGCGGTCATCTCGCTGGCCAGCGTCCGTCCCTACGACGAAGCAGTGGTCCGCCTGGTGAATGATGTCTGGAGCGTATTGACCGCCCGCTTGAACGGCGTGTTGGCCGCCCGGGAGACGGAGGAACTGGCACGGCGACTGGAGCGCCAGAACCGCGAACTGGATGCCCAGAAGCACGAGTTGATGGCCCAGAAGAGCGAACTGAACCAGCAGAACATCGAGCTTGAAGCCCAGAAGGCGCAACTGGATCAGGCCAGCCGGCTGAAGAGTGCGTTTCTCTCCAACATGAGCCACGAACTGCGCACGCCGCTCAACTCGGTGATCGCGCTGTCGGGAGTGCTGCATCGGCGACTGGAAAAGACCGTTTCCCAGGAAGAGCGCGGATATCTGGACGTGATCCAGCGCAATGGCAAGGCGCTGCTCGCATTGATCAACGACATCCTGGATCTTTCGCGCATCGAGGCGGGTCACGACGACGTCAATCCGCGCAGTTTCTCGCTTCACGAGCTGGTGCAGAGCGTCAACGAGACGCTTGGGCCGCAAGCACGCAACAAGAACATCGAATTGACGGTTTCCGGCGACCAATTGCCACCGATTTACACCGACCCTGACAAGTGCCTGCGCATCATCCAGAATCTGGTGGCCAATGCGGTCAAGTTCACGGAGACCGGCCGGGTAGAGGTGGCGATTGCACGCGTCGGCGACGGTGTCAGCGTGGCGGTACGCGATACCGGAATTGGCATTGCTGTTGATCAGATACCGTTTGTGTTTGACGAGTTCCGGCAGGCGGACGATGGCAACTCGCGGCGTTTCGGCGGGACCGGGCTGGGGCTGGCCATTGCCCGCAAATGTGCGCTGCTGCTCGACGGTACCCTTACCGTTACCAGTGAACTGGGCAAGGGCTCGGTCTTCACCCTGTGGTTACCGCTTGGTGATCGGCCTTCGGAGGCGGTGTCGGACGCCGACGTCGAGCGACGCTTCCATAAGCGCGCGGCGGTAGCCGCGCCGGCGCCGCGCGCGCAGGGCCAGAGCATCCTGATCGTCGAGGACAGCGAGCCGGCCATCGTACAGCTTACCGATGTGCTTGGCCGGCAGGGATATCTATTGTCGGTGGCGCGCAACGGCAGGGAAGCGCTGGCGATGATTGGGCAGTCGCGACCAGACGCGATGATCCTCGACCTGATGATGCCCGAGGTCGACGGCTTCAAGGTGCTCAAGGCCATTCGCGGCATGGAACAAACCGCCAGATTGCCGGTTCTGATCCTGACCGCAAAGCACGTTACCAAGGACGAACTGAGTTTCCTGACGAGCAACAACGTCCAGCAGTTGATCCACAAGGGCGACGTTGACCGGGAGGAGTTGCTGGCGGCGGTAGCCAGGATGGTGGCTCTGCAGCCGCTGGAGGACAAGTCGTTGACCACGGCCGCGCCGGTGGCCGAGATCACGGGCCGGCGACGCCCTGACCGTCCGCTGGTACTGATCGTCGACGATCATTCCGACAGCCGGTTGGCCGCGAAGGCGCTATTGTCGGCTGAATACAGGATTCTCGAGGCCGAAAATGGCCGTGCCGGCATCGAGATGGCGACAGCCCACCGCCCAGACGTCATTCTGATGGATATCTCGATGCCGGTGATGGATGGTGTTCAGGCCTTGTGGGAGTTGCGCAAGACCTCCGCCCTGCGCGACATCCCGGTGGTCGCCTTCACTGCCAGCGCGATGACGGGGGACCGGGAGTCCATTCTGGCCCAGGGATTCAACGCTTACCTCTCCAAGCCGATCGACCCCGATTTGCTGGCGCAGGCGCTTAACGCCGTCCTGGGATAGGGAGAGGAGACGCCGTGGAAACCGCCACCATCAAAGTGCTGGCAATCGACGACAGCCCTGACAACCTGCTGACGCTTGAAGCGGTCCTGGGCGATGCCTTGCCAGAGTGCCGGCTCACGACGGCTTCCAACGGCCCGAGTGGGATCGCACTGGCGCGGGCCGAGGACCCGGATGTGATCCTGCTGGACATCATCATGCCGGGAATGGACGGTTACTCGGTTTGTCGGCAATTGAAGGAAGACCACCGTCTTAGGGCTATCCCGGTGGTCTTCCTTACCGCGCTGCGAGATGATCGCGACAGTCGCGTCAAAGCCGTGGAGGTTGGCGCCGAAGCTTTCCTGTCCAAACCCTTCGACGATGTCGAACTGGTCGTCAGAGTCCGGGCGATGGCCAAGATCAAGGCCGCCAATCGGCTCGTTCGTCAGGAGAAAGAGGAACTGGCGCGCCTGGTTGGCGAGAGGACTGACGAGCTTAGCCGCGAGCTGGCCAACCGGAAATGGGCGCAGGAGGCGTTGGAAAAGAGTGAACGGCGTTTTCGCGGCCTGATAGAGCGATCGCTGGTCGGCGTCTACATTCTTCAACGCGGCGTATTTCTGTACTGCAACCGGCGTCTGGAACAGATGTTTGGCTACGGTGCGGGGGAATTGCTCGGAGTCCATATTGCCGACGTGATTGTGGCGGAGGATTTGCCCGAGTTGCTGGTCCAGGTCGAGAATCGGGATTCCTCAAGACCTCCGTTACAAGCGCGCGGCCGCCGCCGCGATGGCGGCCTGATTGATCTCGAGTTGGCGGCCAACTTCTCGGAAGTCGATGTCGATGCTGCGACAGTCGGAATGGTGCAGGACATAACCGAGAGAAGGCGCGCCAGGGAGCAGATTGAACGCCACGTCGCGGAACTGGAAGAGGCGTTCATGAGCACCGTGATGATGGCCACGACCCTGGGCGAAATGCGCGACCCGTACACCGCCGGGCATGAGCGCCGGGTCGCGGCGATGGCGGTGGCGATTGGCGCCGAGCTGGGATTCGACAAGGATCGGCTCAAGGGCTTGCGGGTTGGCGCCCTGCTGCATGACATCGGCAAGATCAACATTCCGGCGGAGATCCTGGCCAAGCCCGGAAAGCTCTCGGAGATCGAGTGGAAAATCATCCGCCAGCATTGTCAATCCGGTTGCGACGTCCTCTCTAATATTGCATGCGCCTGGCCGCTGGCACAGATGGCGTTCCAGCATCACGAACGACTGGACGGCAGCGGCTACCCGCAGGGCCTCCATGGTGAAGAGATTCTGTTCGAGGCCCGCGTCATTGCAGTGGCCGACGTGGTCGAAGCGATGTCGTCTCATCGCCCGTACCGTCCGGGCCGGGGGATCGCAGCAGCTCTGGAGGAAATCGCGTCCGGACGAGGCACTCTTTACGATTCGGCGGCGGTGGACGCTTGCCTGAAGTTGTTTTCCGAAGAGAACTACGTGATTCCCGACTGATTGGGAGCAAATTCGCCCACCCGGTTCCGACCGGCGAACTTGGCGGCATACAGGCTCTTGTCGGCGCGCAGAATCAAGGCGTCGAGCGGTTCATCGGCCGCGCCCAGGCTGACGCCAATGCTGACCGTGACTGCCACCGTCGTGGCGTTTGCGCGATGGGCCGCTACCGGCAACTCCACGATCTGCGAGCGGATCGCACCGAGCAGCTTGTCGGCAATGCGCGTGATTTCATCCCGGTCAGCCGCTTCCGGGATTGCGACCAGGAACTCTTCGCCGCCCCAGCGCGCGCACAGATCATACGAGCGGACGCTGGCTGCGATCCGGCTGGCGACCATGATGATGACCTTGTCACCGACCTCGTGGCCGTAGTTGTCGTTGACCAGCTTGAACCAGTCGATGTCGATGAGCAGCAGGCCGATCTGACCATCCTTGCGCGCCAGCCGGCGCTGCTCGATGTCCAGGCGCTCGGCCATGCCGCGGCGGTTGAGCAGGCCGGTCAGGTAGTCGGTCCGGGCGAGTTGCTGGAGTTCGCTGGTGCGCGCCGCCACCGTCGCTTCCAGCGTTTCGGTATGGGCCGCGATTTTTTGCCCCATCGCCTGCATTGTGCGGGTCAGCTGGCCGATCTCGTCGGACGAAGGATCGGGCAGGACTGCGCTGTGATCGCCGGCGCCGAAACGCTCGGCAAAGCGGTTGAGCAGTGACAGCCGGACGATCACCTGGCTCTTGAAGCGAATCGCCAATACACCGAGCGCAGCGATCAGCGCCGCCAGTGTGAGCATTGACCAGTACGGCAGGGAGCGGTCTTCGGTGCCCATGACAGGATCGACCAGGCTGACCACGAACCAGCGAATTTCCGGCAGGTAGGTTGCCCCCAGCAAGCGCCTTTCGCCTTTGACGTGCACCAGGATCGAGCCTGAATCGTGGTCGCCGTTCCTGATTTGTTCCAACAAGATCTTGAGATTCTGGCGGTCACCAGCGTCAGCGAGCAGCCCGAAGACCGTACTGCGCTCTTCCTGGGTCCGCTCTTTGCGAATCGAAGCGTAGTCGATGACCGCGGTGTCAGAGTGGGCCTGGATGGCCCCTTCCTGGTCGAGCAGCAGGTTTTCGACGCCGCGCCGCTTGCTGGAGACTACGGTCGCGAGGAATTCCGAGAGGTCCACCCCGGTCCCCGTCACCGCCACGGCGCGGCCCTGGGCGTCGCGCACTAACGTATTGACCCACACCCGAGTCACGCCGAGATGCCGATCGGTGTCGACGTTGAGCAGTTGATCCACCGGGGAATCGAGCGTGGCGTAGAACCAGGTGTCCTTGGCAATCGACTGGCTCAGGACATAGCTCGGCCGGTCAGGCTCATGGCCGCCATCGGCGTCGTTGTAGTAGTAGCTGCCGGATTGCCGGATCGCGAAGAAATAGCTGCGGCTGCGGAAGAATTCGCGATAGTCTTCCAGTTCGGCAACCGCACGGGCACGCCGCGCCTGGTCGAACTCGTTGGCCACCCATTCCTTGAGCACTGGCGAACTGGCCATTTTCTTGCTCAGCGTCAGTTCGCGGGCGATCACCTGCACCAATCGCGATTTCTCGTAGGCGGCGTTGCGCTCGGCATACTGCCTGCCGGCAACGGCGATGATGTCGTCGGCATACCAGTGCACCGTCGCGAATGCGAGCACCATGACGAGCGCCACCGCCAGCGCCACCAGCAGCACGAAGCGCGTCTGCAGTGAGCGCGGCATCATCGACTGAATCTGCATCAAATCCCCAGAGGTTTGCCGACCATCTTCCAGACTCGGCCGGTCATTGCCGGGAGGAGTCTACTCCTCGCTCTGCGCCAGTGCCCGACCGATCAGCAGCCGCTGGATGTCGCTGGTCCCCTCGTAGATCTGGGTGATGCGCACGTCGCGATAGATCCGCTCGACCGGAAAGTCGCCGACGTAGCCGTAGCCGCCGTGGATCTGGATCGCATCCGAGCAGACCCGCTCGGCCATCTCGGAGGCGAACAGCTTGGCCATCGCAGCTTCGCGCAGGCACGGCGCACCGCTGTCCTTGAGCGCCGCGGCGTGGGCGATCAGCTGGCGCGCCGCCTCGATCTGGGTGGCCATGTCGGCGAGCCGGAACTGGACCGCCTGGTGTTCGAAGATCGGCTTGCCGAAAGCCTCGCGTTCCTTGGCGTAGGCGAGCGCGGCGACGAATGCCGCACGCGCCATGCCGACCGATTGCGAGGCAATGCCGATGCGCCCGCCCTCGAGCCCCGAGAGCGCGATGCGGTAGCCCTGGCCCTCGGTGCCGATCAGGTTGGCGGCGGGAATCCGGCAGTCCTCGAAGTCGATTTGCGCGGTGTCCGAGGCGTGCTGGCCGAGTTTTTCCTCGATCCGGGCGACGCGGTAGCCGGGGCTGGCAGTGGGCACCAGGAAGGCCGAGATTCCGGACTTGCCGGCCGCCTTGTCGGTGACCGCCATCACGATCGCGACGTCGGCGTTCTTGCCCGAGGTGACGAACTGCTTGACCCCATTGAGCACGTACTCGCCGCCGTCGCGGCGCGCGCTGGTGCGCAGCGCCCCGGCATCGGAGCCGACGTGTGGCTCGGTCAGGCAGAAGGCGCCCAGCATCTCGCCGCGCGCCAGCGGCGTGAGCCACTGCTCTTTCTGGCCGTCGTTGCCCCAGGCCATCAGGATCGAACAGACCGGGCAGTTGTTGACCGAGACGACCGTCGAAGTCGCGCCGTCGCCGGCAGCAATCTCCTCGATGATCAGCGCCAGGGTCGCGTAATCCAGTCCCGCGCCGCCCCAGCGCTCAGGCACCGCGATCCCGTAGCAGCCGAGCGCCGCCAGGCCGGCGAGCGCCTCCCTGGGAAAGGTGGCGGTGCGGTCCCAGCCAGCGGAATGCGGCGCAATTTCGGCGCGCACGAAGTCGCGCACCGCCTCGCGGATCATCCGCTGGTCTTCGGTCAGGATCATGGTCTGGTTCCCAGGCTGGCCGGCGGCGGTGGCCGCCGGCCGCAGGTATCACATCATCTCGATGCCAATGGCAACGCCTTCGCCGCCACCGATGCACAGCGACGCCACGCCCTTCTTCCCGCCAGTCTTGCGCAGGGCCCCGATCAGGGTGACGATCAGCCGCGCACCCGAGGCGCCGATGGGATGGCCCAGCGCGCACGCCCCGCCGTGGACGTTGACCTTGTCGTGGGCCAGGCCGTGTTCCTTCATCGCCGCCATCGTTACCACCGCGAAGGCCTCGTTGATCTCGAACAGGTCGACACTGGCGGTGTTCCAGCCGGTCTTCTGGTAGAGCTTCTGGATCGCGCCCACCGGTGCAGTGGTGAACCACTGCGGCTCCTGCGAGTGGGTGGCGTGGCCGGCGATCTTGGCGATCGGCTTGAGGCCAAGCTTGTCGGCCATCGACTTGCGCATCAGCACCATCGCCGCCGCGCCGTCGGAAATCGACGACGAGGTCGCGGCCGTGACCGTGCCGTCCTTGCGGAACGCGGGCCGCAGCGTCGGGATCTTGTCGGGGTTGGCCTTGAAGGGGCTCTCGTCCTTGTCGATCACGGTGTCGCCCTTGCGGCCGGCGACCGTCACCGGCGCGATTTCCCAGGCGAAGCTGCCATCCTCGTTGGCGGTGCGGGCACGCAGCGCCGAGGTGATCGCGAACTGGTCCTGCTCCTCGCGGGTGAAGGTGTACTTGGCGGCGCAATCCTCGGCAAAGTTGCCCATCGACTTGCCGCCGCCATTGGGCATCTTCTCGTAGGCGTCCTCGAGCCCGTCGTAGGCCATGTGATCGAACAGGGTGGCGTGGCCATAACGGTAGCCGCCGCGGCCCTTGAGCGCCATGTAGGGCGCATTGCTCATGCTCTCCATGCCGCCGGCGACGACGATGTCGTGGCTGCCGGCCATGATCAGGTCGTGGCCGAACATCGCCGCCTTCATGCCCGAGCCGCAGACCTTGTTGATCGTGGTCGCACCCGCCGAGGCCGGCAGGCCGGCGTTGAGCGTCGCCTGGCGCGCCGGGGCCTGGCCCTGGCCGGCGGGCAGCACGCAGCCCATGATCACTTCCTGCACCTGTTCGGGCTTGAGGCCGGCGCGTTCGACCGCGGCCTTGATCGCTACCGATCCGAGCTGGTGCGCGGCGAGCGCGGAGAGGTCGCCCATCATGCCCCCGATCGGGGTCCGGGCTACGGATACGATGACGACTGGATCACTCATGGCTTTCTGCTCCTGGTTCAGTTGGGAGGGCTCCTGGTGCTTGCGCGAGGCGGTGCCGGAAGCGCAATCCATCAGGATACGGGAAAATATCGTCGAGGATACCGCGCTGGATTCGCTGCTGCTTGTCGCGCCAGTAGGCCGATTCCAGCAGTTCCGCGTGGTGGTGCATGAAGGTCGCGCGGATCCCCGGGTCGCCGAGCAGGAAGGTGGCGAATTCCTCGGGGAAGACGTCGTGCGGCCCGACCGGGTACCACGGCTCGGAGGCCATTTCGTCCTCGGGTGTGCGCGCTTCGGGGATGTCGCGGAACACGCAATCGGTGATGTAGGCGATCTCGTCGTAGTCGTAGAACACCACGCGCCCCTGGCGGGTCATGCCGAAGTTCTTGTAGAGCATGTCGCCGGGGAAGATGTTGGCGGCAACCATGTCCTTGATCGCCCGCCCGTACTCGATGATGGCGTGCTCGCGTTCGGCCGCGCTGGACTGTTCGAGGTAGAGGTTGAGCGGGATCATGCGCCGCTCGATGTAGAGGTGCAGGATCACCACCGTGTCGCCGTCCTCCTCGAGCAGCGACGGGGCGCTGCGGCGCAGTTCGGCGAGCAGCTCGGGAGCGAAGCGCGCCTTGGGGAACTGCACCCCGGTGTACTCCCAGGTGTCGGACATCCGCCCGGCCCGGTCGTGGAGCTTGATGCGCTGGTACTGGCTCTTGATGAACTCGCGGCTCACGTCCTTGCCGCGCCGGTCCTTGATGAACTTGAACACGTAGGGAAAGGACGGCAGGGTGAACACGCCCATCACCAGTCCGGGGATCCCGGGCGCGATCTGGTACTGGTCACTGGAGTGGCGCAGGTGATCGAGCAGGTCGCGGTAGAAGAGCGTCTTGCCCTGCTTCTGCAGGCCCAGCATGGTGTAGAACTCGGCGTCGGGTTTGCTCGGCAGCAGCGAGCGCAGGAAGCGCACATAGGCCGATGGCACCTCCATGTCGACCATGAAGTAGGCGCGCGAGAAGTTGAAGATCGCCTCGAAGCGCTCGGTCCCGATCAGGACCGTGTCGAGGTAGAGCCGGCGATTGGAATCGCGCAGGATCGGGATCGCGAACGGCAGCACCTCGCCGTCGTTGACGAAGCGGCCGATCAGGTAGGCGCCCTTGTTGCGGAAGAACAGGGTCCGCAGCACGTGGATCTGGCAGTCGCTCGCGGGGGTGAAGTCGGCCGGCAGCTCCGCGCGCGCGGCGGCGCCGACGAAGCTGATGTCGCGTTCGATGTCGACGAAGGCGCAGGCCAGCCCGACGTCGATGACGATCTCGCGCAGGGTTTCGCGCCAGCCCTGTGCCAGCGGGTAGTAGGCGCGGTACGAGGGCGGCTCGGAATCGAGATAGTCGGTGGCCACCGCCGGGCGCACGAAGATGAAGTCGTTGTGGAAGTAGCTGCGGTGCAGGATGCGGCAGCACACCGAATTGAAGAAGGTCTCGGCGAGCTCGGGCTGGTTGTGGCGCTCGAGCAGCCGGACGTAGTGGCGCTTGATCTCCTGCCACACGGCGTCGCCCTGCTCGCCGGCGCGGAATTCGCTGACCAGACGCTCGAGCGTCTCGGCAACCCGCTGGTCGTAGAAGGCGATGCGCTCGCGGGCGAGCCGCCGGATGCCATGGAAGTCGCCCGCCTCGAAACGCGACTTGGCGAGTTGCGCGTGGTAGCGGAACCGCCCGTAGTGGCGTTCGAAGCCGGCCAGGATTGCAGCTGCAACCGCCGGCGCGAGGGCGACTTGTTGCGAGCTCACCTTAGCTGGTCTGGGCAAACAGCTCGCGGCCGATCAGCATTCGCCGGATCTCGGAAGTGCCGGCGCCGATCTCGTAGAGCTTGGCGTCGCGCCACAGCCGCCCGGTCGGATACTCGTTGATGTAGCCGTTGCCCCCGAGGCACTGGATTGCCTCGCCGGCCATCCAGGTGGCGCGTTCGGCCGAGTAGAGGATCGCCGCGGCGGCGTCCTTGCGGAGCGTGCGCACGTCGATCTTGCCGGCGCGCGAGCGGTCGCACTGGCGGCCGAGCTCGTAGACGTAGGCGCGGGTGGCCATCATCACCGCGTACATGTCGGCCAGCTTGCCCTGCATCAGCTGGAACTCGCCGATCGGCTGGCCGAACTGCTTGCGTTCGTGGACGTAGGGCACCACCACGTCCATGCAGGCCGCCATGATCCCCAGCGGACCGCCCGAGAGCACGGCGCGCTCGTAGTCGAGCCCGCTCATCAGCACGTTGGCGCCGCGGCCCAGCCCGCCGAGCACGTTCTCGGCCGGCACCTCGCAGTCCTGGAACACCAGTTCGCAGGTGTGGCTGCCGCGCATTCCCATCTTGTCGAGCTTCTGGGCGGTGGAGAAGCCCTTGAAGCCCTTCTCGACCAGGAACGCGGTGACCCCGCGCGCCCCGGCCTCGAAGTCGTTCTTGGCATAGACCACCAGGACGTCGGCGTCGGGGCCGTTGGTGATCCACATCTTGTTGCCGTTCAGCAACCAGCGGTCGCCCTTGAATTCGGCGCGCAGCTTCATCGAGATCACGTCGCTGCCGGCGTTGGGCTCCGACATCGCCAGTGCTCCGACGTGCTCGCCCGAGACCAGCTTGGGCAGATACCTGGCGTGCTGCTCGGGGGTGCCGTTGCGATAGACCTGGTTGACGCACAGGTTGGAGTGCGCGCCATAGGACAGGCCCACCGATGCCGAGCCGCGCGAAATCTCCTCCATCGCGACGATGTGCGCGAGGTAGCCGAGATTGGTGCCGCCGAATTCCTCGGGAACCGTCATCCCCAGGAGGCCCATCTCGCCGAACTTGCGCCAGAGGTCCATCGGAAACTGGTCGTTGCGGTCGATTTCGCCGGCGCGCGGCGTGATCTCGGCGGCGGTGAATTGCTGCACGGCCTCGCGCAGCAGCGCGATGTCCTCGCCGAGATCGAAAATCAGCCCTGGCAGATTGATCATGGAGTTCTTCCCCCGAAAGTGGTTCAGTTGCGGATGTTGCCGCGGTTTTGGATGCACATCATGGTTGCGGTCATGGTCGCGATCAGCTTCTCGCCCCCGGCGCTGACCGCAAAGGCCTCGCCCTCGGAGAAGACGATCGTGCGCCCGGACTTGCGCACCTTGCCCAGCAGCCGGAACCAGTCGCCGGCACCCGGCGCCAGCAGGTTGACCTTGAATTCGATCGTCATGACACCGGCGTCGGCGGGCATCGTGGTGAGCGCCGCGTAGCCGCAGGCCGAGTCGAGCGCCGTGGCGAGCAGCCCGGCGTGCAGGAAACCGTGCTGCTGGGTGATCGCGGCGGCAAACGGCAGGTGGATCTCGACGCTGCCCCTGGCGACGCGCTCGAGGCGGGCGCCGATCAGGGACATCGCCGGCTGGAGCGCGAAACTCGCGCTGATGCGCTGTGCAATGGCGTCCTGGTCCATCTGGTCCTTCCTGTCCGGGTGAGCAGTTGAATGACGTTTACGTAAACGTCAATTTTGCCCGATCTTGGCGAGCAGGTTCCTGGCCCGCGCTTCGTGTTCGGCGATTTCATCCAGCGTCAGGCGCAAATCCGAGAGCTGGCGTTCGAGCGCGCTGCGATGATGCTCGAGCACTTCAAGGAAGCGTTCGAGTTGCGGCGCGGAGTCGGCGGGCGACTCGTACATGTCGATCAGCGAGCGGACCTCGGCCAGCGACAGGCCGAGGCGCTTGCCCCGCAGGGTCAGCTTCAGCCGGGTGCGGTCGCGGACCCGGTAGACGCGCTGCTTGCCGCCGGCGCCGGCGCGTTCCGGGGCGAGCAGGCCCTGATCCTCGTAGAATCGGATGGTCCGCGGGGTTACGTTGAACTCGCGCGACAGTTCGGAGATGGAGAAGGTAGCCATGTGCGAATCTTCGTCCACACTTTACGTTTACGTCAACTGCCGAGTGTGAGCCGCCGGACCAGGGTGGCATGGCAGATAGGGCAAATCCTCACCGGATCCCAGATGAATCCCAACGAACAGGCGCTCCAGTACCCTCTCGGACCGACGCTGCCGGCCCCGGCCAGGCCGGTCCCGGTCGCCGCCGGAGTGCTCTGGGTGCGCATGCCGCTCCCCTTCCAGCTCGACCACGTCCACCTCTACCTGCTGCGCGACCACCACGCCGGCCGCGACGGCTGGACGCTCGTCGATTGCGGGATCGGGTCGCAGCCGACCCGCGAACTATGGGAGCAGATCTTCGCCGAGCAGCTCGACGGCCTGCCGATCGTGCGGGTGATCTGCACCCACATGCATCCCGACCACGTCGGGCTGGCGGAGTGGATCGCGACCCGCTTCGGGGTCAAGGTCTGGATGACCGTGGCCGAATACGCGCTGGCGCGGGTCTATTCGGCGACCCTGCGGGGCGCTGACGGGACCGCGGCCGCCGACCATTTCCGGCGCCACGGGATCACCGACGAAGCCCGCCTCGAGGCTGTGCGCGAGCGCGGCGCGCGCCATTTCGCCGCACTGGTGCCGTCGACCCCGACCTCGTTTCGCCGCATCCGCGATGGCGAGGAGTTCGTGATCGGCGAGCGCAGCTGGCGGGTGATCGTCGGCATCGGGCACTCACCCGAGCATGCCTCGCTCTACAGCGCCGAAGGGGCCGACGGCCCGCTGCTGCTCTCGGGAGACATGGTGCTGCCGCGGATTTCCACCAACGTCTCGGTCTTCGAAGCCGAGCCGGAGTCGAATCCGGTGAGCTGGTATCTCGACAGCCTGCGCCGGTTCGAGCCCTGCGCCGAGGAAACGCTGGTGCTGCCCTCGCATGGCCGGCCGTTTCGCGGTCTGCACGAGCGCCTGCGCCAACTCCACGAACATCACCAGGAGCGGCTCGAGGAGGTGCGCGAGGCGTGCCGCGAGGCGCCGCGCAGCGCTGCCGAAATCGTTCCGATCATGTTCAGGCGCGAGTTCGACACCCACCAGCTGAGCTTCGCGATGGGCGAGGCGCTGGCGCACCTTCATGCGCTCTGGTATGCGGGCGAGTTGCGCCGCGACACCGGTGCCGACGGCGTAATCCGCTTCGCTCCGGGGGGCGACGCCGGCTGAGCCTGGCGGCGCCGGGCGCGCCGTCGTCAGCCGAAGACGCCGAGCTCCGCCAGGCGGCGATCGACCGCCGCGGCCCAGCCGCGGTTGGCGGCCGGGCTGGCCGGGCTGGGATGGAGAATCTGGCCGATGCGGGCCACCGGCGCGGGGCCGAGCACCTGCTCGATCCGTTCCCGGGCGTAGCCGCCGATCCCGAGCACCCACTGCGGCTCGAGTGCCGCCAGCGCGGCCGCCAGATGGCGGTCACAGGCCATCATCAGCGGCGCAATTTCGGCCGCCGGAAGCTTGTCGGGGGTCAGGTTGCGACCGGTTTCGCCCAGAAAGGCGAGCGGGCAGTAGTTGAGCACGAAGCACTCGCCGAAGAACTCCGCGGCGCTACCGAAGCGCGCTGCCGCCCAGCCCCAGAGCCGCCGGCCGCTCACCTCCGAGCGCTGGCAGGCAAAGCCCTCGATCGGCCGCTTCGGGTGCATCTGCGCGGGCGGCGTCACCGTGCCCGTCAGTAGCATCCAGTCGCGCACCGCGGCGACTTCGCCAAACGGGACGCCGACCTGCATCATCCCGTAGGGCCCCGGGTTCATGCCGACCAGCACCACCCGCTTGCGTCCGCTGCCGAAGCGCTCGAGATACGCCTGGTGCACCGGCCAGGCGTAATCGAGCGGGTTGTAGACGTGGGCCACCGGCGCCGAGAACGCGAGCGGCGCGACCGCGGAGCGCAGTTCGAGGGCGGCACGAACCAGGTCTGCTGAACTCATTGGCGATGGTCGATGGGGCCGGCGCGGCCCTCAGTCGAGGTCCTCGCGCGGCACCGAGAGTGCGATCAGGGTTTGCGCGCTCCAGTAGGTGGCCAGTATCCAGAACGCCGCGGC
>JAHEMI010000006.1:0-11670 GCA_024643785.1 Burkholderiaceae bacterium | reverse complement strand
TTCGCCGGGGTCAACCGTCCCGACATCCTGCAGCGCAGCGGCCGTTATCCGCCCCCGCCCGGGGCTTCGCCGCTGATCGGCCTGGAGGTGTCCGGCGAGATCGTGGCGCTCGGCGCCGGGGTCACCGCCTGGCGGGTAGGCGAGCGCGTCTGCGCGCTGACCAATGGCGGCGGCTACGCCCAGTACGCGGTGGCGCCGGCCGGCCAGGTGCTGCCGATCCCGGCCGGGCTCTCGCTCGAACAGGCGGCGGCATTGCCCGAGACCTTCTTCACGGTCTGGAGCAACGTGTTCGAGCGCGGCCGTCTGGGTGCCGGCGAGAGCATCCTGGTGCACGGCGGCTCGTCGGGCATCGGCGTGACCGCGATCCAGATGGCGCGCGCGCGCGGCGCGACGGTGTACGCCACTGCCGGCAGCGAACAGAAGGTGCAGGCCTGCGTGGCGCTCGGCGCCAGCGCGGCGATCAATTACCGCAGCGCGGATTTCGTCGCCGAGATCGCGCGGCTCACTGATGGGCGCGGTGTCGACGTGGTGCTCGACATGGTGGGCGGCGAATACATCGGGCGCAACCTGCGCTGCCTGGCGTTCGACGGGCGGCTGGTCCAGATCGCGTTCCTGCAGGGCTCCAAGGCCGAGGTCGACTGGCTGGCGCTGATGGTGCGCCGGCTCACCTTCACCGGGTCGACGCTGCGGCCGCAAAGCGCGGCGCAAAAGGCGGCGATTGCCGACGCCCTGCGGCGCGAGATCTGGCCGCTGGTGGCGAGCGGGGCGATCGTGCCGCAAATCTTCCGGGTATTCGAGTTCGCCCAGGCCGCGGCGGCGCACGAACTGATGGAATCCTCGCAGCACATCGGCAAGATCCTGCTGCGGGTGGCCGGCGAGTCGTGAGGTTCCGGGCGCGCTCGCGCGCCCGGCTCAGGATTGCACGAGGTGGCGGCTGCGCCGCACGCTCATCAGCATCCCGATACCCAGGCCGATCGTGACCATGGCGGTGCCGCCGTAAGACATCAGTGGCAGCGGCACCCCGACCACCGGCAGGATTCCCGACACCATGCCGATGTTCACGAAGATGTAGGTGAACAGGATCATGGTGATCGCGCCGGCCAGCAGTCGGGCAAACGGATTGGCGCCCTGGCCGGCGATCACCAGCCCGCGCGCGATCAGCAGCGCGTAGAGCGCGAGCAGCAGGCCGCAGCCGATCAGGCCGAATTCCTCGGCAAAGACGCTGAAGATGAAGTCGGTGGTGCGCTCGGGAACGAAGTCGAGGTGCCCCTGGGTGCCCTCGAGCCAGCCCTTGCCCCACACGCCGCCCGAGCCGATCGCAATGCTCGACTGGATCACGTGGAAGCCCTTGCCGAGCGGATCGGAGCTGGGGTCGAGCAGCATCAGCACGCGCTGTTGCTGGTAGTCGTGGAGCTGCGACCACAGCAATGGCAGCGCACCGATCACGCCGGCAGCCAGCGCGGCGATCACCTTCCAGCGCAGGCCGGCGAAGAAGATCACGAAGGCCCCGGCCGCGAGCACCAGGATCGCGGTGCCCAGATCCGGTTGGCGCGCGATCAGTGCCACCGGAATTGCCAGCAAGACCCCGGCGACCACGAAATCGAGCCATTGCAGCACGCCCTCGCGGCGCTGGAAGTACCAGGCGAGCATCATCGGCATCGCGATCTTCATCAGCTCCGAGGGCTGCACCCGCGTGATTCCCAGGTCGAGCCAGCGCCGCGCGCCCTTGGAGACGTCGCCGAAGATCGCCACCGCCACCAGCAGCGCCACGCCGGCCACGAAGATCGGCACCGCCACCCTGATGAGCACCGAGGGCGTGACGTTGGCGCTCACCCACATCACCAGGAAAGCCAGCGCGAGGTTGCGCAGGTGGCTCTCGAAGCGGCCCGGATAGTCGATCCCCGCCGAGTACATCGTCACCAGGCTCAGGCCGGCGATCAGCGCCAGCGTCACCGTCAGCGAGGGATCGAAGACCATCACGTAGGGGCGGATGCGCTGCCACAGCGGCGGACTGGAAATCATTGCTGCTCCTTGGCATCGGCAGGGGCGCTTTGCTGGGAATCGAGATCCTCGGGAATGTCGCGCAGCCCGGCGTCGCCATCCAGGCCGGGCATCCCGCTGGTGTCGAAATTGCGCGGCAGCTTGCCCAGCAGGTAGAAGTCGAATCCGGCGCGCGCGATCGGGGCAGCGGCCTGGGCGCCGAAGCCGCCGTTCTCGACGATCAGCGCGATTGCGATGCGCGGTTTCTCGGCCGGCGCGAAGGCGATGAACAGCGAATGGTCGCGGAAACGTTCGGCGATGCGCCGGGCATCGTACTTTTCGTTCTGCTTGATGCCGATCACCTGGGCCGTGCCGGTCTTGCTGGCGACGGAATATTCGACGCCGGCAAACGCCAGCCGGCTGGTGCCCTCGCGGCTCACGTCGACCATCGCATCGCGGACGAATTCGAGGTAGCCCGGCTTGACGTTGATCTGGTGGCTCGCGGGCGGCGCCATCGGGACGTCAGCGCGCGTGAGCGGGTCGATGATCCCGCGCACCACGTGCGGGCGAATCGCCAGCCCCTTGTTGGCGAGCGTGGCGGTGGCGTGGGCCAGCTGCAGCATGGTGAAGGAGTTGTAGCCCTGGCCGATGCCGATCGAAGGACTCTCTCCCGGGTACCACTTCTGCTTGAAACGCTTCAGCTTCCAGGCGCTCGAGGGCAGGATGCCGCTCGCCTCGTTGTCGAGGTCGATCCCGGTGAGCTGGCCGAAGCCCCAGGGCACCATGAAGTCGTGGATCTTATCCGGACCCATCTCGTAGGCCAGGCGGTAGAAGTAGGTGTCACTCGAGACCACGATCGACTTGCGCAGGTTGACCGTGCCGTTGCCCTCCGGACGCGAGTCGCGGAAGCGGCGGTTGCCGAGCTGGAAGTAGCCGGGATCCTGGATCGCGAAATCGGGCGTGCGCTCGCCGCTGGCCAGCGCCGCCAGCGCCATGAACGGCTTGTAGGTCGAGCCCGGCGGGTAGGTGCCGCGCAATGGCCGGTTCAGCAGCGGCTTGTCGGGGTCGTCGTTGAGCGCGTTCCAGCTGGCGAAATCGATGCCGTCGACGAACGAGTTGGGGTCGAAGGTCGGCCGCGAGACGAAGGCCAGCACCTCGCCGCTCTCCGGTTCGATCGCGACCAGCGCCCCTTTGCGATCGCCGTAGAGATCTTCGAGCAGCTTCTGGAGCCGGACGTCGATCGACAGCACGAGATTGTCGCCGGGCTTGGGCGGGGTGCGCGAGAGCGTGCGCACCACCCGGCCGCCGGCCGAGACCTCGACGCGGGCCACCCCGGGGATGCCGCGGAGCCGGTCCTCGTAACTCAGCTCGACGCCGGTCTTGCCGATGTGGGTGGCGCCGGCGTAGTTGGAGGCCTGGTCCGCCGCCTCGATGCGCTCCAGGTCCTTCGCCGATATCCGGCCGATATGACCGAGCAGGTGCGCCGCGCTGCCGCCCAGCGGATAGCTGCGGAATTGCCGTGCCCGGATCTCGACCCCGGGGAGTTGATAGCGCGCGACCGCGATCTTGGCCACCTCCTCGTCGGAGAGCCGGACCTTGAGCGGGATCGTTTCGAGGTTGCGCGAGTCCTCGAGGATGCGCTGGAAGCGGCGCCGGTCGCGCGGATCGACCTCGATGATCGCTGCCAGCTGCTCGATGGTGGCGTTGAGGTCGGCGATCTGCGCCGGCGCGAGTTCGAGCGTGAAGGCCGAGACGTTCTCGGCCAGGACGATGCCGTTGCGATCGGTGATCAGGCCGCGGCCCGGAGTCTCGGGGACCAGCGAGATGCGGTTGTCCTCGGCCTGCGCCTGGTAGTCCTCATAGCGCCAGACCTGCAGGTAGAGCAGCCGCGTCACCAGCAGCCCGAACATCAGCAGCACGAATGCCAGCCCAAGACCGAGCCGGACCCGCATCTGGTGCAGGTCGCTGCCGGTGTCACGCACCTCGGTCATCGCTGCCGGAGCTCAGAGCGGACGGTTTTCGTCATGTTCGACAGCCACCCGCTGGGGCGCGAGCAGCAGCCACTCGGCGATCGGCCAGAGCAGCGTTCCGGTGACGCTGGGCAGGAAGTAGAGCCAGCCCGGGAAGCCGCCGCCGAGCGCCATGCGCAGCACCAGCGCGACGACCTGTCCCGCGAACAGCAGCGGCAGCACGTGGGCCATCTGGGCCGGCATGCCGAACCACGGGATGCGGCGGTGCAGGCTGATCGCGCCATAGGACAGCAGGCTGTAGATCAGGGCGTGCTCGCCCAGCAGCGCGGCATCGTGGACGTCCATCAGCAGGCCGAACAGGAACGCGATGCCGATCCCGACCATGCGGGGCTGGCGCACGTTCCAGAACACCAGCGTCAGCGCGAGGAAGTCCGGCGTGCCGGTCATCCTCCCCCAGGGCAGGACGTTGAGGATGAACGCCACCACGATGGTGAACGTGATGAAAGCCCGGTTGGCCGGTGCGAGCAGATATTCGCGGCGCCTTGCCATGGTCTAGTTCCCCGTTCGCGCGCGCGAGCGCGGCGTCGCCCGGGGCGGTTGAGCAGGGGCGCCGGGCGGAGCGCTGGTGCGCTCGGTGAGGAGCACCAGCAGCAGGCGGCTGCTGTGGACTCCTGCCACCGGGGTCATGATCGCGCTGGCGAACGAGCCCCCGCTCTCGCGGTCGAACCGTTCCACCCGGCCCACCGGCAGGCCTGCCGGGAACACGCCATCAAGCCCCGAGGTAACCGCAACATCGCCGGCCACGACGTCGGAATTGGTCGGCAGGTAGCGCAGCTCGAGGTGGCCGGGATCAGGACCGCCGAAGCTGATCGCCCGCTGGCCGGTGCGCGAAATCTCGACGGGCAGCGTGGTATTGCGGTCGCTGATCAAGGTGACCTCGCTCGAGAGCGGTAGCACCCGCGTCACCTGGCCGATCACGCCAGTGGCGTCGATCACCGGCTGGCCGAGCGCGATGCCGTGTTGCAGGCCGCGGTCGAGCACGATCCGGTGGGTGAAGGGGTCGCGGGTTTCGTAGAGCACCTCGCCGACGACCGAGCGAATCGCCAGCCGGTCGCGCATCTCGATGGTCCGGCGCAGCTGGATGTTCTCGGCGGCGAGTTGCTCGACCTGCAGCAGGGTGCGGGCGTTGGCGGCCTCGATCCGGGCCAGTTCTGCGCGTTCGTCACGCAGCCGGGCGATACCGCCGAAGTAGTCGCCAACAACGCGCGCGGTGTCGCGCGGCACCAGCACCGTGCGTTGCAGCGGATAGAGCGCGGCGCCGATACCCTGGCGGATGGTGGCGAGCATGCTGGTGCGGGCGTCGATAACCAGCAGCGCGATCGCCAGCAGGGCGAAGAAGGCCAGCCGCGCGTTAGCCGACGGACCTTGCTTGAAGAATGGCGGCGGGCTGTGTTCCATCGTTCAGACCGGGCCGCGGGCCGGCTCCAGCCGCGCCAGGCGCGTCATTCGTTGGTGAAGATTGCGCCCAGCTTTTCCATCCGCTCGAGGGCGATCCCGCAGCCGCGTACCACGCAAGTGAGCGGGTCTTCGGCAATGAAGACCGGCAGACCAGTTTCTTCCATCAACAGGCGGTCGATGTCGCGCAGCAGCGCTCCGCCGCCGGTGAGCATGATGCCGCGTTCGGTGATGTCGGCGCCCAGCTCCGGGGGGGTCTGCTCGAGGGCGATCTTGACCGCCGAGACAATCTGGTTGAGCGGGTCGGTCAGCGCCTCGAGGATCTCGTTGCTGGAGATCGTGAAACCGCGCGGAATTCCTTCCGAGAGGTTGCGCCCCTTGACTTCCATCTCGCGGATTTCCGCGCCCGGGAAGGCCGAACCGATTTTCTTCTTGACCGCCTCGGCGGTTTGCTCGCCGATCAGCATTCCGTAGTTGCGCCGGACGTAGTTGACGATGGCCTCGTCGAACTTGTCGCCGCCAACCCGGATCGAACCCTTGTAGACCATGCCGCCGAGCGAAATCACGCCGACCTCGGTAGTGCCGCCGCCGACGTCGACGACCATCGACCCCGAGGCCTCCGAGACCGGCAGCCCGGCGCCGATCGCGGCCGCCATCGGCTCCTCGATCAGGAACACCTGGGAAGCGCCGGCGCCGATCGCCGATTCCCGGATGGCGCGGCGCTCGACCTGGGTCGACCCGCAGGGAACGCAGATGATGATCCGCGGGCTGGGCGACAGCAGCCGCGACTCGTGGACCATCCGGATGAACTGCTTGAGCATCTGCTCGGTGACCGTGAAGTCGGCGATCACGCCGTCCTTCATCGGGCGAATGGCCTCGATGTTGCCCGGCACCTTGCCGAGCATCTGCTTGGCCTCGCTGCCCACCGCCGAGATGGTCTTCTTGCCGCTCGGGCCGCCTTCCTGGCGGATGGCCACGACCGAGGGCTCATCGAGAACGATGCCCTTGTTGCGGACGTAGATCAGGGTGTTGGCGGTACCGAGATCGATCGCCAGGTCATTGGAGAAGTACTTGCGCAGAAAACCGAGCATGCGAGTTCCGTTGGAAAAGGCGAAAAAAGCCTCGTAAATCAGCGGCTAATGATACCTTATAATCCCGCATCCACCTGACCAGACCAGGGCTGTCGGCGCGATCCCGAGCGGCTCGCACGGCGACCCAGAAACGCTCATGTCCCTGACCCTACCCGAGGTCGAGCGCATCGCGCACCTCGCCCGGATTCAACTCGATCCCGCCGAGGCGCAGCACATGCATGCGCAGATCAACGATATCTTCGGGCTGATCGAGCAGCTCCAGTCGGTCGATACCGCCGGCGTGGCGCCGATGACCAACCCCCAGGAAATGGCCCTGCGGTTGCGTCCTGACGAACCCACCGAACCCGACCGGCGCAGCGAGTGCCAGGCGGTGGCGCCGGCCCACGAGCGCGGCCTCTACCTCGTGCCGAAAGTGATCGAATGAGCGTGGCGCACCAACTTGGCCTGGCCGAACTGCGCGCCGGGCTCGACTCCGGCAGCTTCAGCGCCGAGGAACTGGCCCGCCACTTCCTCGAGCGGATCGCCGCCGACCGGCTCAACGCGTTCATCGACGTGCGCCCGGAACTGACCCTGGCGCAGGCGCGCGCCGCCGATGCCCGGCTGGCGGCGAAAGACCGTACGCCCCTGTTGGGCATTCCCCTGGCCCACAAGGACATTTTCGTCACCCGCGGCTGGCGTTCGACCGCTGGTTCGCGGATGCTCTCGGATTACGTCAGCCCGTTCGATGCGACCGTGGTGACGCGGCTCGAGGCGGCCGGGGCGGTCTGCCTGGGCAAGACCAACTGCGACGAATTCGCGATGGGCTCATCGACCGAGAATTCGTACTTCGGCCCGGTGCTCAATCCCTGGGACAAGGCAGCGATCCCGGGCGGTTCGTCGGGCGGCTCGGCGGCGGCGGTGGCTGCTGCCCTGGCGCCGATCGCCACCGGCACCGACACCGGCGGCTCGGTTCGCCAGCCAGCGGCGATGTGCGGGATTACCGGGATCAAGCCGACCTACGGGCGGGTGTCGCGCTACGGGATGATCGCCTTCGCCTCGAGCCTCGACCAGGGCGGCGCGTTCGGCCGCTCGGCGCGCGACTGCGCGCAGCTGCTCGGCGCCATGACCGGTTTCGACGAGCGCGACTCGACCAGTCTGGAGCGGGCGCCCGAGGACTTCGCGGCCGTGCTCGACGCGCCGGTCTCGGGCTCGCAGCCGCTGCGCGGGCTGCGGATCGGCATTCCAGCGGAATTCTTCGGCCCCGGCCTGGCGGCCGATGTCAGGGCCCCGATCGAAGCCGCGCTGGGCGCGCTCGAAGCGCTGGGCGCCGAGTGCGTCCCGGTCTCGCTGCCCAAGACCGAACTCGCGATCCCGGCCTATTACGTGATCGCGCCGGCCGAAGCCTCGAGCAACCTGTCGCGTTTCGACGGCGTGCGCTACGGCCACCGGGCGGCGGATTACGGCGACCTCACCGACATGTACCAGCGCACCCGGGCCGAGGGTTTCGGTGCCGAGGTCAAGCGCCGGATCCTGATCGGGACCTACGTGCTCTCGCACGGCTACTACGACGCCTATTACCTGCAGGCGCAGAAGCTGCGGCGCCTGATCGCCGAGGACTTCCGCGCCGCGTTCGGCAAGGTCGACATCATTGCCGGACCGGTATCGCCGACGGTGGCCTGGAACATCGGCGAGCGCACCGACGACCCGGTGCAGAACTACCTGGCCGACATCTTCACGCTGCCGGCATCGCTCGCGGGCCTGCCGGGAATCTCGCTGCCGGTTGGCTTCGGCGCACTCGGCCGGCCGGTCGGGCTGCAGTTGATCGGCAACTATTTTGCGGAAGCGCGCTTGCTCGAGGTCGCCCACCGGTTCCAGCAGGGCAGCGACTGGCACCTGCGGCGTCCGGGGGAGTGAAGGTGTGGGTGCGGGCACTGGTCGCGGTGCTGCTGACGGGGTTGCTCGCCGCCTGCGGCCAGCTGCCGGCACCGTGGCGCGCGCCGGCGGGGGCGCCCCGGGCGCCGATCGCCGACCGTGCGATCGACCTCCAGGGCCACTGCGCGCAGCTCGAAATCGACGGGTTTCGCGAGGACGCAACGCTCGTGGTGCACGACAGCCGGGTCGAGGCCTTGACCTGGGACCTGCAGGTTGGCCGCCGGGGTTCGTGTCATTTCGAGCAGAGCGCCTTCACCCAGACGCGCAGCCGGGGACATATCGAATTGCTGGCGCGCGACGGCAGCGGCTGCAAGCTCATGATCTGGCGTGACGAGCGCCGGATCACGCTGGCCCACGCCGACTGTGCCGCGCGCTGCACACCGGGGATCTACGACAGCGCCTGGCCGGTGATGTTCGATCCGGCAACCGGGGGTTGTGCGCGCCCCTAGCAGTCACGGCGCATGGCGCCAGGCAGGTCAAAGTTCAGAGAGGTTCGAAGATGCACTGGGAAGTCGTGATCGGTCTGGAAACGCACGCGCAGCTCGCGACCAGCTCGAAGATATTTTCGGGCGCGCCGACCCGTTTTGGCGCCGCGCCCAATACCCAGGCCTGCCCGGTCGACCTGGCCCTGCCCGGCACCTTGCCGGTGATGAACCGCGCCGCCGCCGAGTGCGCCATCCGCTTCGGTCTGGCAGTGGGCGCGCGCATCGCGCCGCGCTCGGTATTCGCGCGCAAGAACTATTTCTATCCCGACCTTCCCAAGGGCTACCAGATCAGCCAGTACGAGCTGCCGGTGGTGGTCGGCGGCGCCCTCGAGATCTCCTGGGAAGAGGGCGGCAGCCCGCAGACCAAGACCGTGCAACTGACCCGCGCCCACCTCGAGGAGGACGCCGGCAAGTCGCTGCACGAGGACTTCCACGGCATGACCGGGATCGACCTCAACCGCGCCGGCACCCCGCTCCTGGAGATCGTCACCGAGCCCGACATGCGCTCGGCGGCCGAGGCCGTAGCCTATGCACGCGCGCTGCACGCGCTGGTGGTCTGGCTCGGGATCTGCGACGGCAACATGCAGGAGGGGTCGTTTCGCTGCGACGCCAACGTCTCGGTGCGTCCGCGCGGCCAGGAAAAGCTCGGCACCCGCAGCGAGATCAAGAACCTCAACTCGTTCCGTTTCCTGGAGCGCGCGATCGAATTCGAAGTGCGCCGCCAGATCGAACTGATCGAGGACGGCGGCACGGTGGTGCAGGAGACCAGGCTCTACGACCCCGACCGTGACGAAACCCGTTCGATGCGCAGCAAGGAAGACGCGCACGATTACCGCTATTTCCCGGACCCCGACCTGCCGCCGCTGGTGATCGACGCTGAGTGGATCACGCAGGTCGCCGGTGCGATGCCCGAACTGCCGGCGGCGATGCGCGCGCGCTTGACCGCCGTCCATGGGCTGAGCGACTACGACGCCCGGCTGCTGACCGGATCGCGCGACATTGCACGGTATTTCGATGACGTGCTGGCGGCCTCGGGCGCGGCGGCGGCCAAGCTCGCCGCCAACTGGGTCGCCGGCGACCTGGCGGCGGCGGTCAACCGCGACGGGATCAGCTTCGCCGACAGCCCGGTGCGGCCCGGGCAACTCGCGGCGCTGGTTGGCAGGATCGCCGACGGCACCATCTCGGGCAAGATCGGCCGGGAGATATTCGCCACCATCTACGCCGCCAACGACGCGGGTGCGGATGCCACGATCGTCGACCGGATCATCGATGACCAGGGCCTGCGCCAGATCAGCAACAGCTCGGAACTCGAGCGCATCGTCGACGAGGTGCTGGCGGCCAACCAGCGCTCGGTCGAGGAGTTCCGCGCCGGCAAGGACAAGGCGTTCAATGCGCTCGTCGGACAGGCGATGAAGGCCACCCGCGGCAAGGCCAATCCGCAGCAGGTGAGCGAGTTGCTCCGCCGCAAGCTCGGCGGCTGAACCACCCGGGACGCGCGCCGCGCGCCGGCGATCAGTCGCCGGCAGCGACCCCGTAACGCGCCCGGTAGGCGGCGACCTCCGCGCGCCAGGACGCCAGCCCGGACGATCCGCCCTGGTCGGACTCGAGGAACTCGAGCACGTCCGCGAGGCTGGCAATCGAGAACACCGGGATGCCGTAGAGCGCCTGTACCTCCTGCACCGCCGAGCGCTCGGTCGGCGCCTCGGCGGTCCCGCCGCGCTCCTGGCGGTCGAGCGCGATCAGCACCGCCACCGGTTCGGCGCCCGCGCCGCGAATGAGCTCGACCGATTCGCGCACCGACGTTCCTGCCGAAATCACATCATCGACGATCACCACCCGTCCAGCGAGCGGAGCGCCTACCAGCGTGCCGCCCTCGCCGTGGTCCTTGGCTTCCTTGCGGTTGTAGGCGAAGCCGACGTTGCGTCCGCGCTGGGCGAGCGCGACCGCGGTCGCCGAGGCCAGCGTGATCCCCTTGTAGGCGGGGCCGAACAGCAGGTCGTAGCCTAGACCGGCGTCGCGTTCCGCCGCCGCCAGCGTATCGGCATAAAACCCCGCGATCCGGCCAAGCATCGCACCGTCATGGAACAGGCCGGCGTTGAAGAAATACGGTGACATCCGGCCCGCCTTGGTGCGAAACGAGCCAAAGCGCAGGATTCCCGAATCAATGGCGAAACGGATGAACTGCGCGCGTGCGGTGCTCGACATGGGACCTCTCGTGCCATTGCTGGGGAGTGAACCGCGATCATACTTGAGTGCCGCAGAGGGCCGGAAGCGACCATTCGCCGGTCGCGCCGCGCCGCCGGGCCGGCCGAATTGCGCTGCGCTCAATGGCCGCTAAGATACTGCCGACAGGAGATTCGGCCGCAGGCTGTGGAGCAGTCTGCGCCCCTAGATGGCGAGGTCGATGGAAGATATTCCAGGACATTGGGACGACGACGACGCGCAGCTGGAGCAACTGCGCCGCAGGCTTGCCGCGTTGGAAGAGACCAACGCCGCAACCGCGCGTGCGTTCGCCCAGGCCGAGGGGCTGAGGATTGCCGCCGAGGAGCGGCTGGCGCGAAGCGAGGAGCGCCACAGCAAGCTGGCCGGACTGGCTTCGGACTGGTCGTGGGAGACCGATGTCGCTCATCGCCTGGTATTCGTTTCAGAGTACGACGCCGACATTGCCGAGACGCCGCCGGTGATCGGGCTGGCTCGCTGGGATCTGCCCGATGTCCAGGGCCTGCCCAACGACTGGGAGAGTCATCGCCGTGTACTTGCAGCGCACCAGCCGTTTCG
>JAHEMI010000151.1 GCA_024643785.1 Burkholderiaceae bacterium | reverse complement strand
ATGGCCCAGGAACTGTTCAACATGTGCGCTGCCCACGGCGGACGCGAATGGGATCACTCCGGCATGGTGCGGGCGCTCGAGATGATGGCCAACTTCGAGGTTGGGCAGAAGGCCTGAACCGCAGGGTCGTTCGGCGATGAACCAGCCGCGCTACATCCGGCTCCACGAGAGCGACAACGTCGCCATTGTCGTCAATGACGGCGGACTGCCGCGGGGCGCGGCGTTCGCCGACGGCTTGCGTCTCACCGGGCCAGTGCCGCAAGGCCACAAGGTGGCGCTGAGCGACATCGCCCAGGGCGAGCCGATCCGGCGCTACGGCGAGGTGATCGGCAATGCGGTGCGGGACATCGTTCGCGGCAGCTGGGTCGAGGAGTCATTGGTAAGTCTGCCGCGGGCGCCGGCGCTCGAGCGCATGGAGCTGGCCACGCGGGTGCCAGCGCCGCAGCCGCCGCTCGCGGGCCATACCTTCGAGGGTTACCGCAACGCCGACGGATCGGTGGGGACGCGCAACATCCTCGCGATCAGTTCGAGCGTGCAGTGCGTTGCCGGCATGGCCGACTTCGTGGTGCGCCGGATCAAGGACGAGTTGCTGGCGCACTATCCCAATGTCGACGACGTGGTGGCGCTCAACCACACCTACGGCTGCGGTGTGGCAATCAACGCTCCCGGCGCGATCGTGCCGATCCGCACCCTGCAGAACCTGGCGCTCAACCCCAACTTTGGCGGCGAGGTGATGGTGCTGGCGCTGGGCTGCGAGAAGCTGCGCCCCGAGCGCCTGCTGCCCGCCGGCGCGATCGCACTGGAGCAGGAGCGCCCGGCAATCGTGACCATGCAGGACGAACGCTTCACCGGCTTTGGCGAGATGGTCGAGGGCGCGCTGGCGCTCGCCCGCCAGCGCCTCGAGGTGCTCAATCGGCGCCGCCGCGAGACTTGCCCGGCGAGCGATCTGGTGATCGGACTGCAGTGTGGCGGCAGCGATGCCTTCTCGGGCGTGACGGCCAATCCTGCGGTTGGTTTTGCCGCCGACCTGCTGGTGCGAGCCGGCGCGACGGTGATGTTTTCCGAAGTCACCGAAGTGCGCGACGCGGTTCAGCTCCTGACTACGCGGGCAATCAACGAGGAGGTCGGGCGGGCACTGATTCGCGAGATGGCGTGGTACGACGGTTATCTGGCCGCCGGCGAGGCCGATCGCAGCGCCAACACCAGCCCCGGGAACAAGGCCGGGGGGTTGGCGAACATCGTCGAGAAGGCGCTCGGGTCGATCGTGAAGTCAGGTTCCAGCCCGATTACCGGCGTGCTCGCGCCCGGGGAACGGGCGAGCCAGAAGGGCCTGATCTTCGCGGCCACGCCGGCAAGCGACTTTGTCTGCGGCACGCTGCAGCTGGCTTCGGGCATCACCCTGCAGGTTTTCACCACCGGCCGGGGCACGCCCTACGGGCTGGCGGCAGCGCCGGTCATCAAGGTGTCGACCCGCACCGAACTGGCCACGCGCTGGCACGACCTGATCGACCTCGACGCCGGGCGCATTGCCACCGGCGACGCCACCATCGAGACGGTCGGCTGGGAACTCTTTGAGCTGATCCTGGAGGTTGCCAGCGGTCGCAAGCAGGTCTGGGCGGACCGCTGGGGATTGCACAACGCACTGGCGCTGTTCAATCCCGGCCCCGTCACCTGAGCGGCACCCCCGGCAGCACGCAGAGCATCTCGTAGAGCAGGTTGGCGGCGAGCAGCGCAGTGTTGCCGCTCGGATCGTAGGGCGGCGAGACCTCCACGAGATCACACCCCACCAGGTTCAGCCCCCGGCAACCGCGGATGATCTCGAGCGCCTGCGGCACGGTCAGGCCGCCGACTTCGGGGGTGCCGGTGCCGCCGGCGAAGGCCGGGTCGATACCGTCGATGTCGAAGCTCAGATAACACGGTGCCTCGCCAACCTGGGCGCGCACCCGCGTCATCAGCGGTGCCAGCGACTGGTACCAGAGCTCGTGGGCGGGAACCACGGTGAAGCCCTGGGCGCGCGGCCAGTCGAAATCGTCGGCGGCGTAGCCGCTGCCGCGCAGCCCGATCTGGAACACGCAATCGTTCTTCAGCAGCCCTTCCTCGACGGCGCGCCGAAACGGCGTGCCGTGGGCGATCCGTTCGCCGAACATGTCGTCGTTGATGTCGGCGTGGGCATCGACATGGACCAGTGCGACCGGGCCGTGGCGTTCGGCCACGGCGCGCAGGATCGGCAGCGCGATGGTGTGGTCGCCGCCCAGCGTCAGCGGCGTGCAGCCGGTGGCGAGCACCTCGCGGTAGAAGGCGGTGATGATCGCCACCGATTTCTCGAGCGAGTAGGTGTTGATCGGCACGTCGCCGAGGTCGGCGACCTGGAGTGCATCGAACGGCGCCGCGCCGGTGGCCATGTTGTAGGGGCGCAGCAGCGCCGATTCGGCGCGGATCTGGCGCGGCCCGAAGCGCGTACCGGGACGGTGGCTGGTGCCGATGTCGAGCGGCACGCCGATGAACGCGGCATCGAGCCCCGCGGCCGACTCCGCCACCGGCAGGCGCATCATCGAGGCGATGCCGCCGAAGCGCGGCATCGCGTTGCCCGAGAGCGGCTGGTTCAATTCGTTCAATGCCGTCTCCGGCGAATCCACTCGAGCACCAGCATCAGGCTGGTGGTGAAGATGATCAGCAGCGTCGCGACCGCCGCGATGGTCGGCGTGATGTTCTCGCGGATCCCGGTGAACATCTGCCGCGGCAAGGTGGTCTGGGTGGGACCGGCGAGGAACAGCGTCACGACGACTTCGTCGAACGAGATCGCAAACGCAAAGAGCGCGCCGGAGATCACGCCGGGCGCGATCACCGGCAGCGTGACCCGGAAGAAGGTCTCGACCGGCCCGGCGCCGAGGCTGCGCGACGCGCGCACCAGGTTCTGGTTGAAGTTCTGCAGCGTGGCCATCACGGTGGTGAGCACGAACGGCGCACCGAGCGCGGCGTGCACGATGATCAGCCCGGTGTAGCTGTCGGCCAGCCCGATGCGGGCAAACACCAGGTAGGTGGCCACTGCCACCACCACCACCGGCACCACCATGGGCAGGATCAGGATGCTCATCAGCAGGCCCTTGCCGAAGAACTGCACCCGGGCCAGTCCAACTGCGGCGAGCGTGCCGAGCACGGTGGCGATGAACGCCGCCGACGGCGCAACGATGAAACTGTTCTTGGTGGCGCGCAGCCACTCGGGCGAGGTGAACAGGTTGTCGTACCACTGCAGCGACCAGCCGGGCATCGGGTAGGCGAGGAACGAACTGGAGCTGAACGACAGCGGCATGATCACCAGGATCGGCAGCAGCATGAAGACGAGCAGCGCCACGCACAACACGCGCAGCGCCCACCAGCCGAACTTGTCGAGCGGCGTGGCGTAGGCGGGAAATACCGGCAGCATCTTCATCGCGGCTCAGCCCATGCTCAGTTCGGTCTTGACCACGCGCCGGTAGACCGCGTAGAGCACCAGCGTGGCGGCGAGCAACAGGGCGCCGAGCGCGCAGGCGAGCCCCCAGTTGACGTAGACGTTGACGTACTGGGCGATGTAGTAGCTCAGCATCTGGTCGGCGGCGCCGCCGAGCAGCGCCGGGGTCACGTAGTAGCCGATCGCGATGATGAAGACCAGCAGTCCGCCCGCGCCAATGCCGGGCCAGGTCTGCGGCAGGTACAC
>JAHEMI010000067.1 GCA_024643785.1 Burkholderiaceae bacterium | reverse complement strand
TCACCAGCCGGACCAGCCCCGGTCCCGGCGCCACCCTGACCGGCGGGAGCAGCGTTCGGCCCGCCGCGCCTTCCAGCTCCGCCGCGACGCTTGCCGCCGGCTGCAGCCTGCCCGCCGCGACCCTCCCCGGAGCGGCCCCGGCCACCGCCAGGTGCGCCTTGTGGCGACTGGCGACTTCCGCCCAGCCCGTCCATCGGCCCCCCGGACCAGCCGCCGGCACCGCGAGCGGATCCGCGCTTGCGCCCGGAGGAGGATCTCCGGCCACTGCCCGGACCGCCGTCACCGCTGCGCACCTTGCGGGTAATGCCCTCCAGGTGGGCGTCATGGCTGCTGGGCTGCCAATCGTCGTCGAGATGTTCGGCCTTGATCCGGTCGGCGGGATCGACCTCGACCGGGTGGTTGGCCAGCATGTGGATCTGGGAATCGTGGTCGTCGTCGATCGCGTCTTCGTCGTGTTCCGGGTCGTGTTCCTGTTCGCCATCATCGACGCCGCCGGCCGCCTCGCGGATCGCCCCATTGAGCGCCCGGACGTCTGCCGGCTCGAGTTCCATCCACCGACCGCGGGCCAGGCCGTGCGGCAGTGCCACCGGTCCGAAACGCACCCGCACCAGCCGGCTGACCGTGGCACCGACCGCCTCGACCAGGCGCCGCACCTCGCGATTGCGGCCCTCGCCGATCACGATCCGATACCAGGCATTGGCGCCCTCGCCGCCGAGTTCCTCGATCGACTTGACGTTCGCCATCCCGTCCTCGAGTTCCACCCCCTCGAGCAACGCGGCCCGCGCCTCGTCGTCGATGCGTCCCAGCACCCGGACCGCGTACTCGCGCTCCCAACCATAGCGCGGATGCATCAGCTTGTTGGCGAGCTCACCGGAGGTCGTGAAGATCAGCAGGCCCTCGGTATTGAAGTCCAGCCTGCCGACGCCGACCCAGCGCGCGCCCTTGAGCCTGGGCAGGCGTTCGAACACGGTGGTGCGCTGCCCGGGATCGTCACGCGAGCAGATCTCGCCGGGTGGCTTGTGGTAGATCAGGATTCTGGTCTCGAGGGCCGCGGCGCTGCGGCGCAACGGCCGGCCATTGACGCGGATCTGGTCCTGGGAACTTATGCGCTGCCCGACGTGCGCCGGCTGGCCATTGACCGACACGCGCCCGGCGATGATCAATTCTTCCATCTCGCGGCGCGATCCCAGCCCGGAGTCAGCCAGCAACTTGTGCAACTTGGGCAAGTCTTCCGCGGCAGGCAAAATCCCCTGCGCCTGCTTCGGCGCGTACTCGGGATCACCGCCGACCGCCGCACGGATCGGGAACTTCGGGAACGGGTCGGCAGCCTCGGGTTGCCCGGCGCCGCCCTTCGGTCCGCGACGGCGGCGACTGGGACCAGCGTTGGCTGGCGCCGACGCCGCCCCATCGTCACGCTTGCCGCGCCCGCGCCGACGCGGAAAGCGGCCGCGACCGGAGCGGCCTTCGCGGCCGCCGGCACTTTCTGCGCCCGGATCGCCGTGATTCTCCGCGCTCGGATTGGCACCCTGCCCATCCCGGGGAGAATCAGTGCTGCCAGGCTGGTCGGTGCCGTCGTTCTGCGATGCGCTCATCTTGCGGTCAATCCCCACTAGGTTCCCAATAAGGCGAATTCAAGTCAGCGCCGGCCCTGGACCATCGGGCTCGCTGAAGCCGATTTCGCCCTGGCGCAATTCTTCCTCGTCGTCATCATCGGCGGGCTGGGCAACCGCATCCGCGGTGCCGTTTGCCGGAGCAGATCCATCGACTTCCCCCTCCGCCATCAAGGGTGGCAACTGGGCGAGCGAGCGCAAGCCCAGGTCGTCGAGGAATTTCCTGGTTGTTCCCAGCAGTTCCGGGCGCCCGATCACGTCCTTGTGTCCGATCACCTCGATCCAGCCCCGTTCCTCGAGCGTCCGGATGATCTGCGACGCCACTCCCACGCCCCTGATGTCCTCGATGTCACCGCGCGTCACTGGCTGGCGGTAGGCAATGATCGCGAGGGTCTCGAGGGCGGCGCGCGAATAACGCGGCGGCTTTTCGGGGTACAGGCGGTCGAGAAACTGCCCGATCTCGGGGGCGCTCTGGAAACGCCAGCCCGATGCCAGGCGCACCAGACGTACCCCGCGCTCCTGCCACTGCTCGGCGAGTTCGTCGAGCAGTCGCCGGACTTCGGATGCATCGATCTCGTCGGCCAGCAATCGGCGCAGGTCAGCGATCGACAACGGTCGCTCAGCGCATAACAGCGCGGACTCAATCAGGATCTTCGGTTCAATGCTACTCATCAGTGCAGAACGCCCGGCGCCAGCGCGTCCGGCAGTGCCGCCCACTTCGGTCTGCTACCGTGGGCGACGTCCCATTGGGAAGCCGGCGCACAACAAAAAGCTTGGGAGGAATCGGGGTGCCGGTTGATTTTCAAGCCGCACCGCCGAAGCTCTCTGCGCGACCGCAAAGACTTCACGGTGGCGCTCCGGACCGTCGCCTGTGGTGCCAACGCACGAGTCGGCATGACGGTCTGAATTCGTTGGTTGCGGGGGCAGGATTTGAACCTGCGACCTTCGGGTTATGAGCCCGACGAGCTGCCAGACTGCTCCACCCCGCGTCTGGAAGGCCGGATCATAACACCGATTGGGGAGCCCACAAAATATCCCGGAGCAAGGCCGCGCTGTCTGCCCACCGGACGCCCGGTGCGGGCTGGCGCGCCTGTCGAATCGAGCGCGCCGCTGATACACTCGCCCGTTGCATGGCGTGTGGCGCGAAGCCTTCGCGGCTGCTGCGCGTCGAGCGCAATGACGGTCCTGCTCGGGAGTGTGGGTGCGGCAATGAAGTTCTGTTCGAATTGTGGCCAGCGAGTCAGCCTGGAAGTCCCCCCGGGCGACAACCGCTCGCGCTACTGCTGCGCCAGTTGCGGAGCGATCCACTACCAGAACCCCAACATGGTCCTCGGCACGATCCCCGCATTCGGCGAGCGGGTGCTGCTCTGCCGCCGGGCGATCGAACCACGCTACGGCTACTGGACGCTGCCCGCCGGGTTCATGGAAAACGACGAGACCATCGCCGAAGGCGCCATGCGCGAGACCAGCGAGGAAACCGGCGCGAACGTTGAACTGGGCGAGCTGTATTCGGTGATCGACGTCCCGCACGTGCACCAGGTCCACATCTTCTTTCGCGCCCGGATGATCGACCAACACCTCGATCCCGGCACCGAAACCCTCGAGGCTCGACTCTTTGCCGAGAGCGAGATTCCCTGGGAGCAGTTGGCTTTCCGCACGGTTGAATACACGCTGCGCCGCTACTTCGAGGACCGCCGCGCCGGGGTCTTCGGAACCCACGTCGCGGCCATCCGCCACCGGACGCGCCCCGGTCAGTCGTGAGCCAGGCCAGCCGCTTCGTATGGGTCAACCCCGATGACGCCCTGCCCGCGCCCGATCAGGCGCTGGAGGAACCTGACGGCCTGCTCGCAGCCGGAGCCGACCTGTCGGCGGCGCGGCTGATCGAAGCCTACCGGCACGGCATCTATCCCTGGTACGCCGATGGCCAGCCGGTGCTGTGGTGGTCGCCCAATCCGCGCATGGTGCTCTATCTAGATGAATTCCGGCGGCACCGATCGCTCGTCAAGACGGCGCGCCGGATGCGCGCCGAGCGCACCTGGACGCTGACCATCGACCGCGACTTCGCCGGCGTGATCCGCTCCTGCAGCGAGCCGCGCGCCGACCAGCGCGGCACCTGGATCAACGACGATATCGCCGCGGCCTACCTCGACCTGCACCATCAGGGACTGGCCCACTCGGTCGAGCTGTGGCATGGCAGCGGAGCACGCGCACTGCTCGCTGGCGGCCTCTACGGAGTCGCGCTGGGACGGATGTTCTACGGGGAGTCGATGTTCGCCAGGGTTACCGACGCCTCGAAAATTGCACTCGCCGCGCTCGCGACTACTCTCGGGAACGCGGGATTCCGCATGCTAGACTGCCAGCAGAACACGCGCCACCTCGCATCACTGGGCGCCCGCGCCATCGCGCGGACGAGTTTTCTCGAGGAACTAGCCGTGCTGATTGAACAGCCCGGACCCGACTGGTCGACATTGCGCGTCGACCTGCCGGCGTCATGACATATCTGAAAGAGCTGCCGCTGGCAGCGTTGCAGTTCTATACGACCAGCTCGTATCCGTGCAGCTATCTGCCGGGGCAGACCGCCCGGTCGCAGGTCGCCACGCCCCATCACCTGATCAATTCCGACGTCTACGGGCAATTGGTGCGCGCCGGCTTCCGCCGCAGCGGCGCCTTCACCTACCGGCCAATGTGCGACGGCTGTCGCGCCTGCGTTCCGCTGCGCGTCGACGTCGCACGCTTCGCCCCCAACCGCAGCCAGCGGCGCTGCTGGAAGGCGGGCCAGGCGCTGAAGTCCCGAATCTCGCGCCTCGGCTTCTCCGCCGAACACTACGAGCTGTACCTGCGCTACCAGTCGGAACGGCATCCCGGTGCCGGGATGGATCGTGACAACCGCGAGCAATACGCGCAGTTCATGCTCCAGAGCAAGGTCAACACCAGGATTGCCGAGTTTCGCGGCCCCGACGGCAGGCTGGCGATCGTCTCGGTGATCGACATCCTCGAGGATGGGCTGTCGTCGGTGTACACCTTCTTTGACCCTGAACAGCGTGCAATCGGGCTGGGAACCTATGGCGTGCTCTGGCAGATCGAGCAGTGCCGCCGCCTCGGCCTGCCTTACCTGTACCTCGGCTACTGGCTCGAAGAGAGCCGCAAGATGTCCTACAAATCGGCGTTCCAGCCGGTCGAGGTGCTGCGCGGCGGCCGTTGGCAAGAACTGGCCGGCGCCGCCGACCCGGACGCGGACCCGGGCCCGGACGACGACTTCGCCGGCGATTCCTGAGCGGGTGGCGGTAGCGCGATGAATCTCTATCAGCTGGCACGGCCCCTGCTCTTCGCGCTCGATGCCGAGACCGCCCACCTCGCGGCGATTCGCGGACTCACTTGTGCGCGCGCCGTTGGCGCACTGGGGCTGGCGCTGCCGGCTCCGGTCGCTGATCCGGTCGAACTGATGGGCCTGCGCTTTGGCAATCGCGTCGGCCTGGCGGCGGGACTCGACAAGAACGGCACCAGCGTGGACGCGCTCGCGGCACTTGGTTTCGGCTTCATCGAGGTCGGCACGGTCACCCCCAAGGCCCAGCCCGGCAACCCGCGACCAAGATTGTTCCGGCTGCCGCAAAGCGAAGCCCTGATCAACCGCATGGGCTTCAACAACCTCGGGGTCGACGCGCTGGTGCACGCAGTGCGGCGCGCGCGCTATCGCGGCGTGCTGGGGATCAATATCGGCAAGAACGCCGGGACACCGATCGAGAATGCCAGCGACGACTACGTCTATTGCCTGAAGCGGGTCTACCGCTATGCGAGCTACGTGGCGATCAACATCTCTTCACCCAATACTGCCGACCTGCGCCAGCTCCAGGGTGCCAGCGAGCTCGAGGTCATGTTGGCCAGCCTGTGCGCCGAACGCAGCCGGCTCGCCGCCAAGCACGGGCGCCACGTCCCGCTGGCGGTAAAGATCGCGCCCGACCTCGATGACGAACAGATCGTCGCCATCGCCGGCTTGCTGCACTCGCACGGCATCGATGCGGTGATCGCCACCAACACCACCACCGCCCGGGCAGCGGTCACGGGCCAGCCGCACGCCGAAGAAGGCGGCGGCCTTTCCGGGGCGCCGCTGCGCGAGCCTTCCAACCAGGTGATCCGTACCCTGCGCGCAGCGCTGCCCGCCGGCTATCCGATCATCGGGGTCGGGGGGGTTGCGAGCGCCGCCGATGCCGCCGCCAAGATTGCCGCGGGGGCCGACCTGGTGCAGCTCTACACCGGGCTCGTCTATCGCGGCCCGGCGCTGATCGCCGAGTGCGCGCGCGCCCTGGCGCGCTGAATCCGGCCCCAGTCGGAGAACGGCAGCGATGGCCGCGATCGTGCTCGCCACCCTCAACGCGCGCCACGCCCACGCGTCGCTCGGCCTGCGTTACCTGCACGCCAACCTGGGCGAGCTCGAGGGCGACGCCGTCATCCTCGAATTCGTTATCGGCACCCAGTCCGAGGCGATCGCCGAAGAGATACTGGAACGCCAGCCGCGCGTGCTCGGCCTGGGCGTTTACATCTGGAACGTCGCGGAAACCACCCGCCTGGTGGCGATCCTCAAGAAGGTCGCGCCCGAGCTGGTCGTGATCCTCGGCGGGCCCGAAGTGAGCTTCGCCAATGACGCGCCGCCGGTGTGCGCGCTGGCCGACGCGGTGGTCTCCGGCCCCGGGGAAATCGTCTTCGCCAAGCTGTGCCGCGACTTGCTTGCGACGCCGGGAACCGGGTCCGGCTCGCGGCTCCCGGCGGGGATCATTCCCGGACCAGGACCGCGTTTCATCACCGCCCCCTGGCCTGACCTGGCGGCACTGGCGGCCCCGTACCGCCTTTACGACGCCGACGATCTCGCCCACCGCCATATCTATGTGGAGGCATCGCGCGGCTGTCCCTACCGCTGCGAGTTCTGCCTCTCGTCGCTCGACCGCACCGCGGTCGCGTTTCCGCTCCAGCCTTTCATCACCGAACTGGCCCAGCTCCACGACCGCGGCGCCCGGGCGTTCAAGTTCATCGACCGGACCTTCAATCTGCGCGTCGATTCGTGCCGCGCGATCCTCGAGTTCTTTCTCGAGCGGATCGAGCGCGACCGCGATGACCCGGTATACCTGCACTTCGAACTGATTCCCGATCACCTGCCACCGGCGCTGCGCACACTGATCGCGCGCTTTCCGGCCGGCACCCTGCAGTTTGAAATCGGCATCCAGAGCTGGGACCAGGAAGTCACCCACAGGATCGGCCGGCGCCAGGACAACGCCAAGGCCGAGAACAACCTGGCCTGGCTGCGCCAGGAAACCACGGCCCACCTCCACGTCGACCTGATCGTCGGCCTTCCCGGCGAGAACCTGGCCGGCTTTGCCGCCGGCTTCGATCGGCTCTGCGCGCTCGCGCCGCACGAGATTCAGGTCGGGATCCTCAAGCGCCTGCGCGGGGCCCCGATCGAGCGCCACACGCAATCGTTCGCGATGCGCTACAACCCCAATGCGCCCTACGACCTGCTGGCGAACCAGGATATCGACTTCCCCGGGATGCGCCAGATGGCGCGCTTCGCGCGCTACTGGGACCTGATCGGCAATTCCGGGCGCTTCACCGCGACCCTGCCCCATCTGCTGGGCGCGGCACCGTTCGCGAATTTCCAGGCCTTTTCGCACTGGCTTTACCGCGGCACGCACGCCACCCACGGCCTGGGCCCGGAACGACTGATCGCCGAACTGCGCAACTGGTTCTCGCGACCCGAATGGTCGCCCGCGACTGGCGCTGGCCAGCGCGATGCCGACGGCGCGAGCGACGGCGATGCCGGGCGCAGCGCGGCGCTTGCGGCACTCGACCAGGACCTGGAGCGGTTCCAGCGCATCGCCTCGGAGCGCCGCGGCCAGAACCGGGCGGCGCGCCTGCGCCAGGCGCGCAACCTGGGCGGTGAAACGCCCACGAAGGCAAAGGCTGAGCGGAAAACAACCTGAATCGGGGACTTATTTCATCTCGTGGTATAGAATTTCGTGAAACTTGTCCGAGGCAGCACGACGATGGCACGACCCAGAACGCTCAGGAACGACGATGGCGGCACCGTTATCCAGGTGATCGGGCGCATGGTGACCCTGCTCGACGCGCTCGCACGGCGCAACGATCCGATCAGCCTCAAGGACCTGGCCGCCGGCACCGGCCTGCATCCCTCGACAGCCCACCGCATTCTCAATGACCTGGTGAGCGCGCGTATCGTCGACCGGGTCGAGCCGGGTGCCTATCAACTGGGAATCAGGCTGCTGGAACTGGGCAACCTGGTGAAGGCCCGCCTCAACGTCCGCGACGCTGCCCTCGCGCCGATGCGCGAACTGCACCGCGCGACCGGCCAGCCGGTCAATCTCTCGATCCGCCAGGGCGACGAAATCGTCTACATCGAACGCGCGGTTTCGGAGCGCTCCGGGATGCAGGTGGTGCGCGCCGTCGGCGGACGGGCACCGCTACACCTCACCTCGGTCGGCAAACTCTTCCTGGCCGAGGACGACGCCCGCAACGTGCGTGCCTACGCCACCCGGACTGGATTGCCCGGCCACACCCGCAACAGCATCACCGCACTGGCCGCCCTCGAAACCGAGCTGGCGCAGGTGCGCAGCGAGGGATTTGCGCGTGATGACGAAGAGCTCGAGCCCGGGGTGCGCTGCATCGCGTCCGGCATACGCGACGACAGCGCGAAACTGATCGCCGGACTGTCGATTTCGGCGCCGGCTGATTTCGTGCAGGAAGACTGGATCGAGCAGCTGTGCCGCAGCACCGGACAGATCTCGGCTGCCCTCGGATACGAGCGCCCGGCCGCGGGCTGAAATCCCTGCCGCGGCCCCGAAAACGGCGCCTGCCTGTGCCGCCTAACTGACGGTGCGCGGTTGCGCCCGGCGATCGCCGGCTTCGAGCCAGTTCCGCACCCGGCGCGCGTCGCCAAAGCGCGAGTAGCGCCCGACCGAATCAAGCAGCACCATCACTGTCGGCCGGCCTTCGAGCAGGACCTGCATCACCAGGCAGCGACCGGCCTCGGAGATGTAGCCGGTCTTCTGGAGTTCGATGTCCCAGTCGTCAGAAGCCACCAGCCGATTGGTGCTGTGGAACGCGATCTGGCGGTAACCGGTGTCGACGGTCAGTTCCGAGGCAGTAGAGAATTCGCGGATCAGCGGGTAATTGGCCGCAGCGCGCACCAGCTTGGCGAGATCACGGGCGTTAGAGACATTCGAGCTCGACAGTCCGGTCGGCTCCACAAAGGTGGAGTCGTGCATGCCCAGGCTGCGGGCCTTGGCGTTCATCGCCTCGACAAACGCCGCCAGGCCCTGCGGGTGATTGCGTCCGAGCGCATTGGCGGCGCGGTTCTCCGACGACATCAGCGCCAGCTGCAGCATCTCCGAACGCGACAAACGCACGCCGGCACGCAGCCGCGAGCGCGAACCGCGCTCGGTATCGACATCGTCCTTGGTGATCTGGACCGTTTCTCCCAGCGGAGCCTGCGAGTCGAGCACCACCATGGCGGTCATCAGCTTGGTGATCGATGCGATCGGCAGCACCGCGAGCGCGTTCTTTTCGAACAGGACCTCGCCGGTCACCGAATCGCTGACCAGGGCAACCGAGGAGCGCAGGTCAAGTTTGTCGGGGGTGGAGTGCAGCCCCAGCGCCCGGCCGATGGTCGGTCGCTGGGTGGTCCGGGCCGCCCGCGTAACCGGCTTGTGCGCACGCTTGGCGGCGATCTTCGACTTGGTCCGCTTGCCCGACTTGGCCTCGCTTGCGGACTTGGGGCGTTGCTTGGACTTGGTTGCAGACGACTTTGCTTCGCTGCCCTGGGCCGCGGCTGCCGCCGGCGCCGCAGCCACCTTGAGGGGCTCGGCCTGAGCCTGCGCCGAAGCGCTGTAGGCCGCCAGCGGCGAGATCGCCAACCAGCCACCCAAAATCATCCCAGCAACTCCGCTACCGATCGCTGCCCGCATCCCGGTCCCCTCCAACATCGCCCATTTACGCTGGCAGTGTAACAAAATTCCGTTGCAAAATAGTTGCTTAGCCCATACACCTAAAATTAATCTTAGGTGCGTTGCGGCCCGTCACTTTCTTTGCACCAGGGCAACTCCGATCGCGGTGACGCCCATGCCGATCATAGCAAACCACCCTGGCGTCTCGCCAAAGAGCAGCCAGACCATCGCCACCGTACAAGGCGGCACCAGGTAGAACAGGCTTGCCACGCGCGTTGCCGCGCCGCGCCGGTAGAGCCCGTACATCAGGAAGATGGCGCCGATCGACAGCGCCAGCACTGACCAGGCGAACGCGAAGATCAGTTCTCCGCCCCACTGGAACGGTTCGTCCTCGAGCCATAAAGCTAGCGGCCCGATCACCGCCAGCGCCGCCACGTACTGGATGAAGGTCCCGGTTCGCAAGTCGAACGATGCGACGTACTTCTTCTGGAAGACGGTGCCGAGAGTGATCGAGAGCAGCGACATCACGCTGAGCGCCACGCTGGCCCACGACATCCCCTCCAGGCCCAGGCGGTGGGCTATGACCATGGTCACACCGGCCAGGCCGAGCGCCAATCCGAACCACTGCCGCGGCCTGACCCGCTCGCCCAGCCAGGGGCCGAAGCCGGCGGTGACGATCGGCTGCAGATTGACGATCAGCGCCGACACCCCGGCCGGCATCCCCATCTTGATGGCGCACCAGACGCCCCCCAGATAGCCCGCGTGGACGAGGATTCCGGCGACCACCAGAAGCCAGCCGTCGCGCCGGTTGGGCCAGGTGGCGCGCGCCAATACGATCAGCGGCAGCAGCACGGCGAGCGTCAGGATGAAACGCAGCGACAGGAATGACAGCGGCGCGGAGTAAGGCAGGCCGAACTTGGCGACCACGAAGCCGGTCGCCCAGACCAGCACGAAGAGCGCCGGTGCCACCCGGACAAGCAGCGGATGGGTCCCATCCGGAGTACTCATGCCGGCTCACCTGCACCGCTACCGAGCGGCAATCCGGAACCAGCGGTTGCGCACTGCACAGGCTGCCATCCCAGCTCCGAGAGTCTCAGTTCCGCTCTGTGGGGGGGCTGCAACATCATTCTGAAAGAATATTCGCTAGCAATGTTACTCATTGTTTTCAATCACTTACAGCGATCCGAACGACCGCAGCCGAAATATTTGTTGCGTCGCACCAAAAAGCTCTTGACACCGCCCCGGGCTTGCGTAAAATGCGAATTGTTGCGTCGCACCATGTTGACGCCAGACAAATTCAGATCCCTGCAAGGAGTGACACCATGATCCAGAACACCGAACAACTGACCCAAGCCCAGAAGAACCTCTTCGAGGCCTTCCAGACCGCGACCATGAAGTCCTTCGAAGGCTTCGAGAAGCTTGCCGAACTGAACCTGCAAGCGCTGCGCGCTTCGATCGAAGAGTCGAGCGAGCAAGTTCGCAAGATGCTGTCGGTCCAGGACGCCAAGGCCTTCGCCGATATGGCCAGCACCGCTGCCCAGCCGCGCGCTGACAAGCTTGCCGCCTACGCCCGTCACGTTTTCGAAATCACCAACGCGACCAGCGCCGAACTCGCCAAGCTGACCGAGAAGCAAGTGGCCGACGGCAACAAGCAAGTCCACGCTGCCATCGACGCGATTGCCAAGACCGCCCCGGCCGGTTCGGAAGGCGTGATCACCCTGGTGCGCACCGCTGTGACCTCGGCCAATTCGGCTGTCGACCAGTTCAGCAAAGCCACCAAGCAAGCCGTCGAACTCGCCGAAGCGAACTTCGACGTTGCCACCAAGACTGCCGCTCCCCGCGGCAAGAAGGCGGCCTAAGGCTGGAGCTTCAAGCGGGCGCGCGGGGCTCGTCCCCACCGCCCGGGTAGTATCCGACGGCTCGATTCGCAAGAATCGGGCCGTTTTTGCTTTCAGCCGCTGCCGCTCCATCGGCCCGCCGGCCGCCGCCGTTGCCACCGGAGCTTCGCTTCAGGACCCGTTGACCGGGGCTGGAGTGAGGATCTCGAGGTCATCGACACCGAGTTCCGCAAGTCCGGTCAGCAGCCGCGCAAAGGCGAGTTCGACCTCCTGCGGCGGCCCCTTGACGCCGAGTTCGATGTGGGCGCGCTTGCCGTCCTCGCCCACCGACGGCAGGCTGAAGACCCGAGTGGCAGTGAATTCCGCTTCGAGGGCTTCCATCAGCGGCGTCACCTTCGACTCGGGAGTCTGATACACCAGAGCCGAGCGTTCGGTGCGCGGTTCATGGTGAAACAGGTGGCGGTAGCGCGCCTCCAGCACGCCCTCGATCATCGGCCACGCCATCACCGGGAATCCCGGCACGAAATGGTGGTCACGGATCGAGAAACCGGGAATGCGGTTGAACGGATTGGGAATGATTTCGGCACCCACCGGGAACTCGCCCATGTGCAGCCGGTGCTGGTTCTCGGGCGCGTTCATGTCCGCGACCCCGCGCCCCGCAGCCGCCATTTCGGCGCAGCGTTCGGCGATCAGCACCGCCGCCTCGGGGTGCAATGCCAGCGGCAGCCCGAGCGCGGCTCCGGCAGCCTGGCGAGTGTGATCGTCGGGCGTGGCCCCGATCCCGCCGCAGGAGAACACCACGTCGTTTGATGCGAAGCTCCGGCGCAGCAGGTCGACCAGCCGCGCCCGGTCGTCGCCGAGGATTTCCGCCCAGGACAGGTGCAGGCCGCGCGCGCTGAGCATTTCGACCACCTTGCCGAAGTGCTTGTCGAGGCGTTTGCCCGAGAGGATCTCGTCCCCGATGATGATCAAGCCGAATTTCATGACTGCGCCATTCTCCCGATTGCTGCCTTACCCGGCCCGGTCTGGTGCCGCACGCAATGATAGCTGGCCCGCCGGCTGGCGTCGTTCAGGCGCCCGCGGCGACCGTTCGCCCGGCGCGACTCCTCAGCGCCGACAGCGACCAACCGTTCATTGGTGTCCGATTTCGCCGCCGCGCTCGGCGCGCAGCGCGGCCAGCGAGAAATGGACGAACGCCAGCGCCGAGAGCACCGGCGTCAGCAGGAACAGCGGCGGAATGTAGTTGAGCACCGTGAGCATGCCGGCCAGCATGAAGGTCTCGCGCCGGTGCCGCGCGATCAGGGCACGGCGCTCGGCCGGATCAGCGTGTTCGACCAGGCTGTCGAAGCGCATGATCCGCGCCGTCAGCCAGCTCCACCACAACCACGGCACCACGATGGCGAGCGGCGGAATCAGCCACAGCGGCATGGTCAGCAGATATCCCGCGACGAAGATTGCGACGCTCGAAAGCGCGTTCCAGACGCTCGCCGTCACCGACCACGAACCGCGGCGCATGACGTCGGGGTAGGAACTGTTCCCGAGCTGCCGGGTGACCACCGGCATGACGATCACGCCGATCACCACCAGCGCGGTGACGAAGGGCATCGGCAGTACCAGCAGGATGGCAACCACGAATGCCACCAGTGCCTGCATCCCGTCGAACCCCCAGCGCACCGCCTGGGCGTCGATCCAGTGCATCACCCCCGACGAACCGAAGATCGCCCCGCGCAGCCATTCGTTGAGGGGATCCCAGGCGAGCCAGGCGATACCGACCCAGAAGACCAGCGCGACCACGAGCGGCACCACCAGCAGGCCGAGCATCGCCGGCCGCAATTGGCTGGCCATGCCCCTGAGCAGCGCTGAAAAGGCTCGTTCCATACCGGCCATGATACCGTGCGTCGGCGCGCGCCCGGTTGCGCGTGCAAGACGAGCACGGCGGCGCCATAATTCTGGTCATGAACCTTCTCTGCCTGATCCGTTTCGTCCCCGGCCACACCGGCCCGCGCTCCGCAATACTGGGCTGTGATCGTTTTGAAGCGCGCCTGCCGGCGCTGGGCGCCGCGACGATCCATCGCGAGGGGCTGCAGCTGCTGGTGCGCTTTCAGGACATCGCCGGCGCCCTGAACTTGATCAGCAATACGCTCGAACATGCGGTCGACGAGGGCCACGCGATCAGTGCCGGGCTGGCGCAGGGAATTCGCTCGAGCGCCACGGTCGCCACCAGCCTCTCGGGGTTCACCGAGGGTTCGATCGGGGCACTCTTCGAGATCGCGGCTGCGGCCGGTCGCCAGCAGGTGGCGATCAGCCAGAAGCTCTCGAGTTTCGTGCAGTTGAGCGCGCCTGAATTCGAGTCGCGCTTCCAGGCCGGTGCATCGGGCGATCCGCAGTCCCGCATCCGGATGCCGCTGGTGATGACGCCGCTGGCTCGCGGCCGCAATTCCGGCGCCGCCTGACGAGGATCAGAGCGCCAGCGCCTGCAAGGCCTTGTGGAGGCGTTTCACCGATACCGGCATCGCCGTGCGCAGGGTCTGCGCGAACAGTGACACCCGCAGTTCCTCCAGCAGCCAACCGAATTCGGTCACCCGCGCATCGGCCTGACCGCGACGCGCCTGCACCACGCGCCGGTAGTTCGCGATGAGCGGAGCAAGTTCCGAG
>JAHEMI010000066.1 GCA_024643785.1 Burkholderiaceae bacterium | reverse complement strand
CCCGCGTCAGCAGTCGATGATGCTGGCGTGGGGCGATTATCGCAAGAAAAAATACTCGCCCGATTTAGTACGGATTGGAACTAGTACTCGCCCGAGGTCGCTGGCCTCGGGTCCCGGGCGCCGGGTCAGAGGGTTGGGTCAGGGTCGGTTGGCGCCTCCGGCGGTCATAGCTCTTCTCCCGCATCAAGTTCGTTGCCGCGGGCCCGGATCCGGTGCTTCTTCATCAGCGCCTGGAAGTTGGTGCGCTGCATCCCGGTCTCCTCGGCGCTGCGGGTCACGTTCCAGTCGTTACGATCGAGTGCGTCAAGGATGAAACGCCGCTCGATTTCCTCGACCGATTTTTCGCGGGCGATCTTCTTGAGCCGCTTCAGTTCGTCGCTGGTGCGCGGTGTCGGGTGGTCCGGGAGCGGGCCTGAACCGGCGATTCCCGAGAGGTGGGCTTCGCGGATCAGGGTCCCGTTGGCGAGGATCGCGGCGCGGTGAACGATGTTCTCGAGTTCGCGAACGTTCCCCGGCCATTGGTAATGGACCAGCGCGTCCATCGCCGGGTCCGAGAATTCGGCGACGTCCTTGCCCAGTTCCTCGCGGAACGCCTTGAGAAAGTGGAACGCCAGCGCCGGAATGTCTTCACAACGCTCGCGCAGCGGCGGCATCTGGATCGGGAAGACGTTGATCCGGTAGTAAAGGTCCTCGCGGAACGTCCCCTCGGCGACCATTTCCGGGAGGTTCTTGTTGGTCGCCGTCAGCAGCCGGATATTGGTAGTTCGTGACCTGGTATCGCCGACCGCGCGGTACTCGCGCTCCTGGAGCACGCGCAGCAGCTTCGCCTGGATCGACAGCGACAGGTTGCCGATTTCGTCGAGGAACAAGGTGCCACCGTCGGCAGCTTCAAACATTCCGGTCTTGTTGCTGACCGCTCCGGTGAAGGCCCCCTTGACGTGGCCGAACAGCTCGCTTTCGAGCAAGGTCTCGGAGAGCGAGTTGCAGTCCACCGCCAGGAACGGTTTCTCCCGGCGCAGGCTGTTGTAATGGATGGCGCGTGCAATCAGTTCCTTGCCGGTGCCGCTCTCGCCGGTGATGAGCACCGTGCTGTTGGTCGGCGCGCACTGGGATATCAGGCGATACACCTTCTGCATGGCCGGCGAAGAGCCGATGATGTTCTCGAAGCGGTACTTGGCGCCGATCTCGGTGCGCAGGTTGGCGTTTTCGCGCAGCAGTTCCCGGCGTTCGAGAGCGCGCTGGACGGCCAGCCGCAATTCATCCGGGTCGAAAGGCTTGGCGAGGTAATCGAACGCCCCCAGTTTCATCGACTTGACCGCGGTGTCGATCTCGGCAAGACCGGTGACCATGATCACGTCGATGTCCGGGTAACCCTCCTTGACGCGCCGCAGCACCTCGAGCCCACTCATCCTGGGCATCATGATGTCGAGGATCATCAGGTCGATCGTGGTATCGCTGAGGCGGGCCAGTCCGGCCGGGCCATCGGCAGCGGAGATCACCTCGTAGCCGGCCTCGGTGAGTACCCGCGTGCAACTGCGCACGATCACTTCCTCATCGTCGACGATCAGGATCCTTGCAGTCATGCCTTAGCTCCCTCTGTTGGTGCCGGTGCCTCAGGCGGGTTTATCGGCAGGTAGACCCGGAAGCTGCTGCCTTCACCGAGCGTGCTATCGACCTCGATCGAACCACCGTGGGCCTTGACGATGCCGTGGCTTACCGACAGCCCGAGCCCCGTTCCCTTGCCGACGTCCTTGGACGTGAAGAATGGGTCGAAGATCTTCTTGAGATTGGCCGGCGGGATTCCGCAGCCGGTATCGGTGACGGTGATCTCCACCATCGGCACCGGAGCCATTCCGGGTTCGGGCCTGCGGGGCTGCGGGCAGCGCCGCGTGCGCAGGGTGATGCGCCCGGACTTCTCGATTGCGTCGCGGGCGTTGGCCAGCATGTTCATCACCACCTGCTTGATCAGGTCAGCGTCGATCCATACCGCCGGCAATTCACCTTCGAGGTCGAGTTCGATCTCGACGTCGTCGAGCGATGCCGGGCGCTCGAGAATCCGCGCGGTTTCCGCGACGATCCGGTTGAGATCCTGGTACTTCGTCTCCGGGGTCTTGTCGCGGGCGAAGTCGAGCAGCCGGCGGATAATCGCGGCGCAGCGCTTGGTCTCCCTGATCACCAGGTCCATGTCTTCGGCGTCCGGGCTGCCTTCCGGCAGCTTCTTGCGCAGCAGCGAGGTGAAGGTGAGCACGCCGGTGAGCGGATTGTTGAGTTCGTGGGCGATCCCCGACGCCAGCAGCCCTACCGACGCGAGCTTCTCGGTGCGCACTGCCTCGGCCTGGGCGACATGGAGTTCGCGGGTGCGCTCCTCGACCTTGATCTCGAGGGTGTGCGCCCAGTCGCGCAGCGCTTCGCGTGAATCGCGCAAGGCCCCGGTCATGGCGTTGAACGAGCCGGCCAGGCGCCCGAATTCGTCACTGCTGCGCACCGGAATCTTGAGGTCCAGGTCGCCAGCGGCGATCATTTGCGCTCCCCGTTCAAGGTCGTGCAAGGGCACCTGTACCAGGCGGTTGACCACGAACCCGAAGATCGGCGCCGCCACCAGGATGAACACCAGGGAAAGTCCGGCGATCGTCAGCGAGGTCGAACGCATCGCGGCATCGACATCTTCGAGGCGGTAGACGATATCGAGCACTCCCAACACCGTCGTGGCCTTGTCGTGGGCGTGGCAGTTGGCCTGGCAGGTCGGATCGTTGTGGATGACCGTCATGGAGCCGAACAGCCTCCCGCCATCGGACCGGGCGTAGATCCGGGAGCGCCCGCCCAACGGAACCTGTTCCAGGGGCCGTTCGCTGGCGTGGCAGGAAACACAGGCGTCGGAACGGAGGTCGACCAGGCGGCCGATCTCCGAGGTGAGCGACGAGTACATGATCCGGCCGGTCTTGCTGATGATCCTGACCTTCTCGATGTCGGTCTGGCGGCCAACGTCCTGGAGGATGCTGTGAACGTAGGTCGGCTCGTTCTGCAGCATGGCGAAGCGAGTGCTCTTGGTAATCACTTCCGAGAGCTGGTTGACGTGATTCTCGGCGGCATGCAGGAGCTGTTTCTGCTGGTGCAGCACGATGGTCACGGCAAACACGATCATGACCGCGATGAGGACCAGCGCCAGGGCGACGCTGACCTTGAACTGCAGCGTCCAGGGAAAGCGCGACCACCTGATGTTCTTGGGTTTCAAGGTTTGCTTAGGAATAGACTTAACATTAATGATAATTCATCAAAGGCTCATTCTAGCCCCTTAAGCGCCGCGTTAGGACTGTTCACCCAGCTTTGTATAAAAAAAATATTAACTGTTACGCCATAGAGTAGTCGCGAAAACAACAATCGCGGGGCCACGCCACGATCCGATGGCAGCGACACGTACGGGACTGGCGACGTTCATGGGCCGCCGCCGGGAGTGATTAAGCAAACGTTTGAAAATCGCGATACGATGCTATTATTACTTAACGGTAAATTAGAAGATCATGATGTGGTTTGATCATTGACTGTCTTCACTTGGAGAGTGCTCGATGAGGAAGTTCTTGGTCGTTGGCGGTAGGCTGGCGCAGGTTATTCCCGCCTTAGGCAAATGGTCGTTGGCGCTACTGATGGCCACGTTCCTGGCCTCGGGTTTCGCTGCGCCCGCCAAGAAAGCTGATCCCGCTTCAGCGTTGCCGTTCGCGGCGCAGGCCTGCCTGAAGTGCCATGAACCCGAGCAGATCGGGAAGTTCATCGCCGCCGGCAAGCCGCTGGTCAGACATTCGCAGGCCGACGACTTGCAGAAATCGGTGCACGTCGACCTCGATTGCACCGACTGCCACGCCGACCGCGAGTTGCTGCCGCCAGCCGGGGCCGATCCCAAGTCAAAGGAGGCGAGGGAGTTTGCGATCGCGATGTCGGAGAGCTGCCGCGACTGCCACAACAAAGAGGCCAAGAAAGGCGATGGCAGCGTTCATGCAGCACGACTGCGTGACAACCAGATGCAGGCGCCAGTGTGCGCCGACTGCCACAGCGCGCACTCGGTGAACCGCAAGGTGGTCGAAGGCGATGCCTGCCTGGCGTGTCACAAGGAAGCACTCGGGCTCCACGCCAAGTGGCTGCCCAACACCAGGCGCCACCTTGAGGCGGTGGCGTGCGCGGTCTGCCATGCTCCGGCGGGCAAGCCGATGGTGGTATTGGCGCTGGTTGACCGCGGCACCCGCCGGCAGGTCGCGACGGGCGAGGGCGCCCATGACTACGCGGACCAACTGACCAAGGCCGACTCCGCGGGCGAAGGCCTTGATCCGGTCGAGTTGCGCAATCTGCTGGCGCTGGTCAATACCGACGCCAAGTTGCCACCGGTGGGGCTGCGCGGCAGGATGGAACTGGTGGTGCCGTCCGACGAGCACGGCCTGGCCGACAACACCAAGGCCTTGCGCCAGTGCGCCAGCTGCCACGTTGCCCGTGCCGATGCTTTTCAGCGCGTGGCGCTGTCGTACATCGACGCCGAGGGCAAGCGGGTGCGCTACCCCGCCAACCGCGAAGTGCTGACCTCGATCTTTTCGATCGATTCGTTGCGCGAGTTCTACGTCATCGGCGGGACCCGCATCGAACTGCTCGACGTGCTGTTGCTGCTCGCCGTTGTTGGCGCGCTTGCAATGCCGATTGGTCACCAACTGATCAAGCGGCTGGTAGTAAGCCAGGGGGAAGCGGAAGAGTCCGCCGGCGACGATCAACCCAAACACTGATGAGCAGGGGAGAAAACAGATGACCAAGATTTATGTCCATCCGCTGCCGATCAGGTTGTGGCACGGGATCAATGCAACCGGTTTCGTGATGATGATCCTCACCGGGTTCCAGCTGCGCTTTGCCGGCACCCTCGATCTGCTGCCGTTCCAGACGACGGTCAATTTGCACAACTGGATTGGCTTCGTGCTGATCGCCAACTTCTTCGTCTGGTTCCTGTTCTACCTGTTTTCCGACCGGGTGCGCAGCTATCACCCCGACCTGAGTCCGCGGCGCCAATTCGCGCGCACGTTCAGTCAGATGCAGTACTACGGCTACGGCATCTTCAAGGGCCAGCCCAATCCGCACAAGATGGACATCTACGACAAGTTCAATCCGCTCCAGAGCATGCTCTACCAGATCGTGATGCTGTTGGCGGTGCCATTGGTGGCGGTCACCGGCTTGTTGTTGTGGGATTCCCACCTGTTCACGCCGATCATGGCGTTCTTCGGCGGGACCAGGGTGGTGGGCACGGTGCACATGCTGCTGTTCATATTCTTCTGTTTCTTCATAGTCATGCATGTCTACCTGGGCAGCCTCGGCCATACCGTGAGCGCGCACTACAAGGCGATGTTCATTACCGGCTACGAGGACTCCCACTAAGACGTTACGCCCGGCGATAACCGCGGCGGCTGAAGTCGCCGCGGGAGTTCCGTGAGAAGATCGCAGCCGGGGCTGCCGTAATGCGGCGCCGTGGAGCCGGAGCGCGACTGCGCTTTCGGTGCGATTGACTTACGCCGGGGCTGGACCGCGGCAAGGGATGGTGGCATGGGCCGCGAAACCGGAAGTGACCGCTTCGACACCCAGAGCATGGCGCTCTTTTGCGACTTCGAGAACGTCGCACTCGGCGTCGAGGAGTCGAAGTACCAGAAGTTCGACATCGACAAGGTGCTGGAGCGGCTGCTGCTCAAGGGCAGCATCGTGGTCAAGAAGGCGTACTGCGACTGGGAGCGCTATCGGGCGTTCAAGGCGCAGATGCACCAGGCATCGTTCGAACTGATCGAGATTCCCCATGTGCGGATGTCGGGCAAGAACTCGGCTGACATCCGCATGGTGGTTGACGCGCTCGACCTGTGCTACACCAAGGCCCACGTCGACACCTTCGTCATCATCAGCGGTGATTCGGATTTCTCGCCGCTGGTGAGCAAGCTGCGCGAGAACAACAAGACCGTGATCGGGGTCGGGGTCAAGAATTCGACCTCCGACCTGCTGACCGCGAACTGCGACGAGTTCATCTTCTACGACGATCTCGTGCGCGAAGAGCGGCCGGCGCGGCAGCGCGCCCGCAAGCCGGCGGCCAAGCGGCCCGCGGGCAAGACCAAGGGCGCCAAGGCCGCAGCCGTTCCCGAAGCCGAGACCGAGGCCGACGACAAGACGCAGGAGGCGATCGACCTGGTGGTGTCTACGATCGAAGCTATTGCCGAAGAGCGCGGCGAAGACGAGAAGATCTGGGGGTCGATGGTCAAGCAGACACTCAAGCGCCGCAAGCCCGGGTTCAATGAGACCTACTACGGGTTCCGGACCTTCAATCGATTGCTCGAGGAGGCCCGCGACCGTGGCCTGATCGCCCTCGATCAGGATGACAAGTCCGGCGGCTACATCGTGCGCGGCATCGCCGGCGACGCGCCCTGACGAGCGGCTGATGGCAGCGCGCGATCCTGCGCTCACCGTGGCTGCCGGTGAAGTCGAGTTCACCGCAATCCGGGCGCAGGGCGCCGGCGGACAGAACGTCAACAAGGTTTCGAGCGCGCTTCAGCTGCGCTTCGATATCGTCGCGTCTTCCCTCCCGGAGGCCGTGAAGGAGCGCCTTCGTGCCTTGTCCGACCGCAGGATCACCTCCGACGGGGTGGTGGTGCTCAAGGCCCAGCGCTATCGAACCCAGGAGCGCAACCGGGCTGACGCCCTGGAGCGCCTGCAGCGTCTGGTTGATGGCGTCGCCGCGGAGCCGGTGGTGCGCCGGCCGACGCGGCCGACGCGGGCGTCGCAACGTCGCCGCCTGGAGGACAAGACCCGGCACGCCAGAATCAAGGCCTTGCGCCGCACCGTTGGCGAGTAGCGCCAACGCGCAGCTTCACCGTGAGTAGGCGATCCGGTTACGACCGTCATTCTTGGCGCGGTACATTGCCCCGTCTGCCGCCGCGAGCAGCTTTGCCGCCTTGTGCCCGGGGATCGGCGTAGTAGCCGCGACTCCGATGCTGACGGTTACGAAGTGATGGCTGGAGCCGGCATGGGCGATCTGCAGGTCGAATACCGCCTGCCGAATCTTTTCGGCAACTTCGCTGGCGCCACTGAGATCGGTGTCGACGAGCAGTACCGTAATTTCCTCGCCGCCATAGCGGGCCGCGAGGTCGGTGGGGCGGCGCAGCGAGGAGGAGACCGCTTTGGCCACTGATTGCAGGCAACGATCCCCGGCCAGATGCCCGTTATTGTCATTGAATTGTTTGAAATGATCGAGGTCGATCATCAGTAGCGCCACCGGGTACTCGCTGCGGATCGCCCGCTGCCATTCAGAAACGAACACCACGTCGAAATGACTGCGATTGGAAATGCCCAGCAACCCATCAGTTTGCGAAAGAATGGTTAATCGTTGGTTTGCGTCGCGCAATTGATCGTTGATTAGATCAAGCTCCGCTGTGCGCGCCGCGACGCGCTGCTCCAATTGTTGATTGGTGGTCACGAGGTTGACGTTGAGGCCGGTCACGACTTGATACAGTCTGGTAATTGCGGTTAGCAGTGATTTGGTACTGCGACTCGCCTCGTCGGTTTCCGCCAGATACGCTTTTTCTGGCGACTCGCCGTTGGCGACCCGGTGGATTTGCCGGGCCATCATCTGGTCCATCCCGAGAATGTGGTATCCAAGCCAGGCAATTAGGAAATCAACCAGCGCCTGCGGCCGCTCGGCCAACGTGAGGCGGCTGGACGAGAGTGCCTCGACCTGCGCAACAAAGTCGTCGTGCGCGTGAGTGTGTTGCTGTACATGCGTTAGCCAAAGGTTGGCCTCGCGCATTAGCCTGGTTTCTTCCGCGAAGTGATGCTGGGTATATGCCAGCAAGTCCTCAAGAAGCTTGTCGATAACGACCGTGTCACCCCAGGTGCCTTGGGTAATTTCTGCGCTGAGGTTGTTGAACAGCTCTACCAGCGAGCGATGCTGGGCATCGATCGTCTCTATTCCGGTGATGAAATTACTGTCCCAGACAAAGATGCTAGGTTGTTGGTTCAATTGCAATTCCTTGGAATTGAAAGAAATATAGTAAGATTATTGCGCTTATTAATATTGGGAGATGAGCATGGAACTGGGTTCAATGACCGTTGAGCAGTTGCGCAAGTTGCAGGTCTCTGCCGCCGAAGAACTTAAGAGAAGGGAAAAGTCTGAGAAACGCAACGCGCTGAAGGCAATTAGGGATTTGGCGGAAGCCCGCGGCTTTTCGCTCGATGAACTGCTCGAGGACAAGCCGGCACGAGCCCAGCGTACCAAGGGAGTTGCCAAGTACCGCAATCCCGCTGACGCGAGCCAGACCTGGACCGGGCGCGGGCGCAAACCGGTGTGGGTGCTCGATTGGCTGGCGGCTGGCAAGTCCATCGACAAGCTGGCGATCTAGATCATGATTGGGGCGCTGCGTTCGCAGCGCCCGCTACCAACTGCAGGGCCAGCGACTCGGCAACGCGGATGCCGTCGATCGCCGCCGACATGATGCCGCCCGCCTGGCCGGCACCCTCGCCGGCTGGGTAGAGCCCGGCGGTACTGACGCTTTCACAATTCTGGTCGCGCGGTATTCGCACTGGCGAAGAGGTCCTTGTCTCCACCCCGGTCAGCACGGCATCGGCCATGCTGAATCCCGGAATCGAGCGCTCGAATGCTGGAATTGCCTCGCGGATGGCGGCGACCGCGTAGTCCGGCAGGCAACCGGCGAGATCACAAAGTTTCACACCGGGCTGGTAGGACGGCGCCACCTCGCCCAGCGCTTGGGAAGCGCGCCCGGCGAGGAAGTCACCGACGAGTTGCGCCGGAGCGCGGTAGTCGCCGCCACCGAGCTCGAAGGCGCGCCGCTCCCAGTGGCGCTGGAAGTCGATGCCGGCGAGAGCATCGCCAGGAAAATCGTCCGGGGTTATGCCGACCACCAACGCGGCGTTGGCGTTGCGCTCCGCGCGCGAATACTGGCTCATTCCGTTGGTAACGACACCGCCGTCCTCGGACGCCGCGGCGACCACCTGTCCTCCCGGACACATGCAGAAACTGTAGACACTGCGGCCATTTGAGCAGTGATGAACCAGGCGGTAGTCGGCGGCGCCGAGCAGCGGATTCCCGACGTTGGCCCCAAAGCGGGCGCGGTCGATCAATGCCTGGGGGTGCTCGATGCGCAAGCCGATCGAAAACGACTTGGCTTCCAGGCTCACGCCGCGCGCCGCGAGCAAGCCGAAGGTGTCGCGCGCGCTGTGGCCGATCGCCAGGACCACGTGGTCGCTGCGGATGACTTCGCCGCTTTCGAGGGTCACGCCGCGGATCTGGCCGCGCACAGCGCCGTCCGAGTCTGCGGTGGGCGACTCGACGATCAGATCGGCGACCCGGCTGGAGAAACGGAACTCGCCACCCATCGCCTCGATCTGGGCGCGCATGCTCTCGACCATCTTGACCAGCCGAAAGGTGCCGATGTGGGGCTTGCTCACGTAGAGGATTTCCTCGGGAGCCCCCGCGGCCACGAACTCCGCGAGCACCTTGTTGCCGTAATGCTTGGGATCGCGGATCTGGGTCCAGAGCTTGCCGTCCGAGAAAGTGCCGGCGCCACCTTCGCCAAACTGGACGTTGGACTCGGTCCGGAGTTCGCCGCGCCGCCAGAAGCCCCAGGTGTCCTGGGTGCGCTCGCGCACGGCGCGACCGCGCTCGAGCACGACTGGTGCAAGCCCCATCTGGGCCAGCACCAGTGCGGCGAGGAAACCGCAGGGGCCGGCACCGATGATCACTGGCCGGGCGGCACCGGGTGGTAACGCGCTCTCACCCGGGACGGTGCGTGGCAGTACGAAACGGTAGTTCTCGTCAGGCGCCAGCGCGACGTTGCGATCGTTCGCCAGGCGCGCCAGTGCTGCGTTGTCGTCGGGCGTGGCGACATCGATGCTATAGGTCAGCATGATCGCGCTGCGCTTGCGGGCATCGTAGCCGCGCCGCGCAATGCGCCAGTCCCCGAGCTGATCCACCGCAATCCCGAGACGACCCGCCAGCGCAGCGGGCAGGGCGTCGGGAGGGTGCTCCAGGGGGAGCCTGAGGTCGGTGATCCTGAGCATTTGCGAAGGGTAGCTTACCTGTCCAATAAATTCGGATATACCCCCGGAACTATAATTAACGCCGAGTTAGGCGGCATGCCGGGAAAGTAATCGACCGGCGATCGTTGCAAGGCATTTTCGTCCGGCGCGTGCGCCGATTGTGGGTTCATCCTTCGCGAAGCTCTTGGTCGCGGAAGAATCAGACATCAGGAACGAAGGTGATCAAGGTAAATCTAGGTACAGCAACTGTGCGGGCGGTGGCCAAATGAATGCGCCCCTCCCAGTCAACCACCAGGTTAACGACGCCACCAACCTCCCGCCCGGGAGCAGTGCCGGCAAGTTTTTCGAAGTCCGTTTTGAGTCCATTGGCGGTCTTGGCGCTCACGCAGCTGGCCACGTGCTGGCCACCGCCGCGGTGCTCAACATGGGCATGAACGGCGCCCACTTCTCCTCCTATGGCTCGGAAAAGAAGGGCTCGGTGGTGCGCTCATTTGTTCGTCTCGGTGCGGCCAGCCAGCCGATCCGGGCCAGCGCGCCGGTCGAGACGCCCGACGTGATCATCGTCTTCCACGGCGTGCTGTTGCGCAATCCGGCAACCTGCGGTGGCTTGCACAGCGACGGAACCTTCATCTACAACGCACCCGCCGGCGTGATCCCCGAGGAACTCAAGGCATTGCCGCGAACTGCGCGGGTGATCCGCGTCGATGCCCTGGGCATTGCGCTGAAGGAAAAATCGCGGCCCAACGCCGTGATGCTGGGCACAATCTGCGGCGCCTTCCCGTGGCTCGACGCCCAGATCGTGCTGGCCACCCTGTCCGAGGAGTTCGCCGGCAAGAACCCTGCCGCAGTTGCCACCAACGAGGCGGCGTTTCTGCGTGGCGCGAGCGAATTCGAGATCATCGAAGATGTCGGTGAGGCCGAAGGCGACCTGCCGATCGCGCGCACCGATCCGGAATTCGGTTTCCAGACCCAGCCCGCCGGCGGCCTCTTGCCCGAGCCTGGCAACAGCGCCTGGAACGACATGTCGGCCTCGCGCACCGGGCTGATGCCAGTGCTCGACGGAGCCAAGTGCATCCACTGCGGTGTCTGCGACCTGGTGTGCCCGGACTTTTGCCTGGTCTGGGGAGCAGGCGCTGAAACGAGCAAGTTCGAACGCGAGCTGATGGGCGTGGACTACCGCTACTGCAAGGGGTGCATGCGCTGCGTCGAGTCGTGTCCGACTGGTGCACTCGCCGAGGAAATCGAGATGCCTGGCCTGGCGGACCGGCTCCGCGTCCCGCTGTTTCCCGAACTGATCAAGTGAGGTGGTGAGTATGACGACACAGACACTGAGCAAGCCTGCCGGGGCGACGCCTGTCGCGCCAGTCGTGGCAGCCCAGCGCACCGATTTCCGCAGCGGCAACGACGCCGCGGCCTACGCTGCGTCGCAGATCGGTTATCACGTGATGGGCTACTTCCCGATCACGCCGTCCACCGAGGTAGCGGAAACGCTCTCGAAGATGCAGGCTGACGGCAAGCACGAGATCGCGATGGTCGCCGCCGATGGCGAGCATGGCGCGGCCGGAATCTGCTATGGAGCGGCGTTGGGTGGTGGACGGGTGCTCAACGCTACCAGCTCGCAGGGCCTGCTCTACGCTCTCGAGCAACTGCCGGTGCAGGCGGGCACACGGGTACCGATGGTGCTCAACGTGGCGGCCCGCGCGGTCTCGGGACCGCTCGACATCCGCGGTGACCATTCGGACATCTACTACGCGCTCAACACCGGCTGGGTGGTGCTGTGCGCACGCGATCCCCAGGCGGTCTACGACCTCAATTTCGCGGCGGTCAAGATCGGCGAGCATGCCGACGTCAGACTGCCGGTGATCGTGGTCTACGACGGTTTCTTTACCAGCCACCAGAAGCGCCGCATCTCGACCTTCACCGATCCCGAGGTCATCGCCACGTTCCTCGGCAAGCGGCCAGATTTTCCGTCGCCGCTCGATCTCGAACACCCGGCGACCTTCGGCGCCTACATGAATGACCCGGACCTGATCAACAACAAGGTCCAGCTCTCTGAGGCAATGGAGGCGGCACGCCGGGTCATCCCCGAGGTTCTTGGCGAACTGGAAGCCCTGACCGGCCGCTCGTATCCGATGCTCGACAGCTACCGGATGGAAGACGCCACGGCGGCAACGGTGATGATGAATTCGGCGGCCGAGACCGCCAAGGAAGCCGCCGATCTGCTGCGCGACCGCGGCGAGCTTGTCGGGGTGCTTTCGCCCAACGTGTTGCGGCCGTTCCCGGCAGACGAGTTTCGCGCCGCGCTGCGCGGCGTCAAGGGAGTCATGATCGGCGATCGCGCCGATTCCTATGGCGCCGGCGGCGGCAATCTCTCGCTCGAAGTGCGCGCCGCGATCCAGGCCGATCCCGAGAACCGCAGCCGGGTGCTGTCGCGCATCTACGGCCTGGGCGGCAAGGACTTCTACACTGCCGATGCCGAGGACTTGTTCGCGCAGGCGATCGAGACCGCCAAGTCGGGCGTTGTTAGCGTGCCGTTCGCCTACCACGGGGCAACCCCGGGGTCGGCCGAGCGTGGCGCCCGACCGGGACTGCCTCCGGTTACCGGGGCCGACTTCACCGAGCCGATGGCGCAGATCAGCCGCGACGCGACCAGCGGCAAGCTCAAGGTGGTGCTGGAGCCGGTGTGGAAGATGACCAGCGTGCCCAAGCGCATTGCGCCGGGGCATGGCGCCTGCCCGGGCTGCGGCGCGTTCCCGACGCTCAACCAGTTCTTCCGGGTGCTTACCGGTGACGTGGTGGTGCTGTTCCAGACCGGTTGTGCAATGGTGGTGACGACCGGCTATCCGTCGACGGCGCATCGCATCAACTACATCCACAACCTGTTCCAGAACGGCGCGGCAACGCTTGGCGGGCTGGTCGAGATGTATTACGAACGGGTGCGGCGCGGCGAACTGCCTGAATCCAAGGACCTGACCTTCGTGATGGTGTCCGGCGATGGCGGGATGGACATCGGCATGGGCGCGGCGCTCGGTGCCGCGCACCGCAATCACAAGATGATCATCATCGAATACGACAACCAGGGCTACATGAACACCGGTGCCCAGTTGTCCTATTCGACTCCGCTGGGGCATCGCACCTCCACCAGCGAGGTCGGCGGGGCACTGCCGGGCAAGCGTTATCACCACAAGGACACTCCCCAGCTGTTCGCAGCGTGCCACGTACCCTATGTCTTCACCGCCAGCGAAGGCTACGCGGAGGACCTGATGCGCAAGGCCGCCAAGGCGCAGTGGTACGCCCAGCGTGAAGGGCTCGTCTACGGCAAGATCTACTCCTTCTGCCCGCTCAACTGGCGCACCGAGGACAACGCTGCCGAGGACGTGCTGCAGGCCGGGATCGACAGCTGTTTCTTCCCGCTCTACGAGGTCGAGCATGGCCACACCACGCTCACCTACGACCCTGAAGCAATGGGGCGGAGGATTCCGGTTACCAACTGGCTCAAGCTGATGGGCAAGACGCGCCATCTGCTCAAGCCCGAGTACGCAGAATTCATCAATGGGGTGCAGGGCGAGACCGACCGGCGCTGGGCACGGATCAAGGCACTGAGCGAGCATCCGCTGCTCTAGGATCGGGAGAGAACATGGCTCGAATTATCGAAACCAGGATGCTTACTCCGGTAACGAAGTACTTCCTGCTTGACGCGCCGCTGATCGCGGCTTCGGCGAAGGCCGGACAGTTCGTGATGTTGCGGGTGCGCGAAGGCGGCGAACGCATACCGATCACGATCGCCGATTACGACCGCGACGCCGGGACGCTGACCCTGGTGATCCAGGCGGTCGGCGCCACCACCCAGCGAATCCACGAGCTCGGCGCGGGCGACGATATTCTCGACGTCGCCGGCCCGATGGGCAGCGCCATCGATCTGCCCGCGGGCGGTCACGTCTGCGGTGTCGGCGGCGGCTTCGGCTCGGCAGCGCTGCTGTGCCTGATGCGCGAGCTGCGGG
>JAHEMI010000065.1:7593-14083 GCA_024643785.1 Burkholderiaceae bacterium | reverse complement strand
CCGAAGTCGCCAAAAGTCTCGTAGAAACGCACCCCGTGGTAGCCCGGCGAGGGCTCGGTCATGCCGGGGAACTTGCCGTTGTCCCAGGGGAAGCGCCCGCTCTCCACCACCACCCCGCCCAGGGTCGTGCCGTGCCCTGCCAGGTACTTGGTGGCCGAGTGCACCACGATGTCGGCGCCGAGCGCGATCGGGTTGCACAGCAAGGGGCTCGGCACGGTGTTGTCGACCACCAGCGGCACGCCGTGGGCGTGCGCAATTTCGGCGACCGCCGCGATGTCGAGCACCACCAGGCTGGGATTACCCAGGCTTTCGGCGAACACCGCGCGGGTGCTGGGCCGCATTGCCGCCGCGAACGACGCCGGATCGCGGGCGTCGACGAAGCTCGTTTCAACACCAAACTTGGCCAGCGCCACCGAGAGCATCGTCACCGAGCCGCCGTAGAGCGCACCGGCCGCGACCACGTGATCGCCCGCCTGCAGCATCGTCATCAGTGCGAGCGTTTCGGCCGCCATTCCGCTGGCGCAGGCCACTGCCGCGCGGCCACCCTCGAGCGCTGCGACGCGCTCCTCGAGCACCGCCACTGTCGGGTTGGAGAGCCGCGAGTAGACGTTGCCGAAGGTCTGCAGGTTGAACAGGCTCGCTGCATGGTCGGCGCTGTCGAAGACGAAACTGGTGGTCTGGTAGATCGGCAACGCCCGCGCGCCGGTAGCGGCATCGGGAATCTGCCCGGCGTGGATCGCCAGGGTCTCGGGCTTGAAGACGTGATCGCTCATCGCACCCGCCTCCTAGATCCGCCGCCGGGCGGAGATGACCTTGGTGTTCACGCCCACCCAGTGCAAGCCGCCAAAGAGCCGCGCGTGTTCGATCTTGACGCAGCGGTCGAACACCGAATCGAGACCCGCCGCACGCGCCAGCTCATCGGCCTCGCGATTCACGACCCCAAGCTGCTGCCACAGGCAGCGGGCGCCGATCGCCACGGCACTTTGCGCAATCGGCAGCACGTCGGCGGGCTTGCGGAACACGTCGACCATGTCGACCTTGTCGGGAATGTCCTCGAGCCGCGCATAGCAACGCTCGCCCAGCACTTCACCGTAGCGCGGATTCACCGGGATGACCCGGTAGCCATGCTCCTGCATGTACTTGGCAGCGAAGTAGCTCGGCCGGAACCAGTCGGCCGAGAGACCGACCATCGCGATGGTGTGGCAGGAGCCGAGGATGCGGCGCAGGGTGGGGATGTCGTCGGTCATGTGGGGGACCCGTCTTTCAGAGGCATGTTAGCAGTCATCGTGTCCCCAATTCCATGGGCGCACTGTGTGCATATCCGGGTATTCTGTCGCGACGATATTCACGGGGAAGAACCATGTCTGGTCCGGCACGGGCAGGAGCAATGATTTTCGCCAAGGACGCCGCGCGCCTGGCGCAGTTCTACGGCAAGGTGCTCGCCATGGAGCAGCTTCACGCCCGGCCTGATCTGATAGTCCTGCAGTCGCCCGACATGCAGTTGCTCATCCATGCCATCCCGCCGCACATCGCCAGCACGTTCGAGATCGCGTCGCCGCCAGAACCAAGGGAAGAAACCGCCATCAAGCTGTTCTTCACCGTCCCGAGCATCGCGGGGGCGCGACAGGTGGTCGCCGGCCTTGGCGGCGAGGTGCATGGCCAGGTCTGGCAAGGGCCGGGTTTCTCAGCCTGCGACGCCATCGACCCGGAGGGCAACGTCTTCCAGGTTCGGGAGAGTGGCAACGCGGGGTGAACTGCGCCGGGCTACTCGAGCGGCGGACAGACAAGCTCAGCAGGTGCACTGATATGCGGTTGGCTCCGGCGCGCCGGAGCCCGGATCAGCCGCCGGTGAACATTCTCCAGAGGCCGACGACCGCCACGTTGATGGCCGATCCGGCCAGCGCGATCACCGCGATTATCGCGATCATCACCAGCGAGAACCGCAGTGACAACGACGCGATCCGGTACGGGACTGGATGTTTCGCTGCGAAGCCCATGTGCCCCTCCTGTTTCAGTAATCCGAGCCGCTTGGGGTTCGTGCTGAGGCAGGAAGATTGACTTTGCTGCTGCCGCAACTGACCCGTACGGACTGAAACCAGTATGCGCGCAAATTTATACGGGCCGCAAGATTACTTAAGAATAACGGTCGGCCACCTACCCCGTTGGCGATCGCTTAAGGGCGTACAGCCGCTGGTATTTATCAAGCAGCTGCTCGCGGGTTTCCCGGTGGTTGGGATCCAACGGGATGCAGGCAACCGGGCAGACCTGCTGGCACTGCGGCTCGTCGAAGTGGCCGACGCACTCGGTACAGCGCTCGGGATCGATCTGGTAGATCTCGAGTCCCAGCGAGATCGCCTCGTTGGGGCATTCCGGTTCACAGACGTCGCAGTTGATGCACTCGTCGGTGATGATCAGCGCCACTGGTTCAGGCCGCCTGGAACTTGGCGCGCAGTGCCGCCGCCACCGCGGGCGACAGGAAACGTTCGACATCGCCGCCCATCCGGGCGATCTCGCGCACCAGCGTGCCCGAGACGAACTGGTAGCGATCGCTCGGGGCCATGAATATGGTCTCGAGTTCCGGCATCAACTGGCGGTTCATGCCCGCCATCTGGAACTCGTAGTCGAAGTCCGAGACCGCCCGCACCCCACGGACCACGATGCTGGCCTGCTGCGCCTTTGCCAGATCGACCAGCAACCCGGAGAAGGCAACCACCTCGACGTTGGCGCAGTCGGCGAGTTCCGCACGGGCGAGCGCCACCCGCTCGCTTTGGCTGAGAGCCGGGCCCTTGCCGCGGCTGTCGGCGATGGCGACCACCACGGTATTGAACATGCGCGCAGCGCGGCGCACCAGATCCTCATGGCCACGGGTGAACGGGTCGAATGTTCCCGGGTAGATCGCCTTGGTCATCATGCCTCCGAATCCCCGACAGTGGATACCAGCAGATGATAGTGGACTTGTCCCGCGCGGTCGCGTTTCTGCACCGCGGTGCTGCGCTCGGCACCGAGCTGGGCCGCAATTCCGGCCAGATCGGCATCGTCTATCGCGGCGTCGGACTCGACGTAGATCAGCGCCTCGTCGGCCAGCACCGGAGCGAGCAACGGCCACGCCCGCGCGAGCAGCCCGGAACTATAGGGGGGGTCGAGGAACACCAGCTCAAAGCGCCGCCCCAAGCGCGCGCAGCGCGTCAGGGCGGCAAGCGCATCGCTCGACCAGAGTTCGGCCCGCCCCTGCACCTGCGCCTCGCCCAGCCGCTCGAGAGTCTGCCCGATGGCGTGCAGCGCACGCCGGTCGGATTCGACGAACAGCACCTCGCGCGCGCCGCGCGACAGCGCCTCCAGCCCGAGCGCACCGCTGCCGGCAAAGAGATCGAGGCAGGCGATCCCGTCAAGGCGCTGTCCGAGCCAGTTGAAGAGCGTTTCCCGGACCCGGTCGGGCGTGGGGCGCAGCCCGGGAACCGCGGCGACCACGAGCGGCGTGCGTTTCCACGCGCCGCCGATGATCCGGATCGTGCTCAAGGCTTGCCGCCGGCTCCCACCACCACCATGGTCATCCGGGCAAGGTCAACGTGGCGCGCAAAAGCCACACGCACCTGCTCGAGCGTGACCGCCTCTGCCCGCTCGGTCCAGCGCTCGAGATAGTCGAGCGGCTCGCCGTAGAAGCCAATCATTGCCAGGTAGCCGAGAATCTTGCGGTTGGAGTCGATGCGCAAGGCGAAGCCGCCGACCAGGTTGTCCTTGGCGGCGCGCAACTCGGCCGCGCTCGGGCCATCCTTGATGAACGTGGCGACGGTGTCCTTGATGACCTTGATCGTCTCGCCAGTCTGTTCCTTCTGGGTCTGGGCGCCGATGGTGAACGGGCCCGCCTGGGCCTCGGGAGCAAAGTAGGAATAGACGCTGTACGCGAGACCGCGCTTCTCGCGCACCTCGTCGACCAGCCGCGAAACGAAGCCGCCGCCGCCGAGCACGTGGTTGCCAACCAGCAGCGGGAAATAATCCGGGTCGCCGCGGGCGACTCCTGGCATGCCATAGAGAATGTGGCTCTGGGTGGCCGGATGCGCTATGAACTCGGTCTGGCTCTTGGCCGGCTCCATCACCGAAGGCAGCGCCGGCGCCGGCGCGCCGGCTGGCAATGGTCCGACCAGGGTCTCGGCGATTGCCTCGGCCTCGCTCCTGGTGATTGCCCCGACCATCGACACCACCGCCCTCAAGGCCACGTAGTTGTCGCGATGGAAAGCGACCAGGTCGTCACGGGTGATGGCCTCGACCGATTCCGGGGTGGGACTGCGGCCGTAGGGATGCGCCGGGTAGAGCAGCTCCATGAAGCGATCCGAGGCGATAGTCTCGGGCTTGGTCAGGGATTCGCGCAAAGCCTGGACGGTACGCTCCTTTTCGCGCGCCAGGATGTTGGCCGGGAAGAGCGGCTCCTGGATTACCTTGGCCAGCAGCGCCACGGCAGCATCACGCTCGGATTTCTCGGCCAGGGTCCGCAAGGTGATGCTGGTGCGGTCGTTGCCGGCGCTGGCGCCGCGGATCGCGCCGATGCGCGCGAAGCCTTCGGCGATCGCCGCCTCGTCGATTCCCGGCACGCCCTTGGCCAGCAGGCCGGCGGTGATGTTCGCCAGGCCGGTCTTGCCCTGCGGCTCGCGCCGCGAACCGGCGTCGAAATCGACCTGCACATCGAGCATCGGGATCGATGGCGCATTGACGAAATAAACCCGCACGCCGTTGGCAGTCGTCCAGTGCTCGATCGGCAGCGCCGCCGCTGCCGGGCCGATAGCCGTCATCCCCAGCAACGCCACGCAGGCGCCGGACACGAAGCGGCGCAAGGCGCGCGTCGCCCTGACGCTCCCAATGAAGCCGTTGCTTTCTGAATTGAATTTGTTCATCAGTGACTCGTTACCGGACCATGTTTACGCGGCACGCCAACCGGTTGCGGCAACAACGTCGCCACCGTCAGGGTGTCGTCACCAAAATACTTCTTGGCCACCGCCTGCACCTGCGCCGAAGTCACGCTGCGCACCCGTTCGAGGATCCGGTCGGCGTCGTCGTACGAGAACCCCAGCATCTCGAGCTGCGCGGCCTCCATCCCCTGGGCGAAGATCGAGTCGCGCTTGTAGATCCGCGCCGCGACGTACTGCGTCTTGATGCGCCCGATTTCCTCGTCGGTCAACCCGTCGGCCGCAATCCTGGCGATCTCGGCGCGCAGCGCGGCTTCGACTTCGGCCGTGGTGTGTCCCGCCGCCGGCGTGCCATCAAGAATGAACAAAGACGGACCGCGCGAAGTCATGTCATAGCCGGCGCCGGCCTGGTTGGCAATGCGCGAGCCGCGCACGATGTTGCGCGTCAGGCGGCCGTTCTCGTCGGCGTCGAGCGCCGCGGCGAGCAGCTCGAGCGCGTAGGGTTCGACGTCCTCGCTCACCTTGACCAGTTTCGGCACGTGGAAGCCCATCGCGACGTAGGGATTGTCCGCCGGGGCCTTGACCGCAACCGTGCGCCGGCCGCGTTGTTGCGGCTCGACCTGCGGCTTGCGCGCCGGCAGTGCATGGGGCTTGATCTGGCCGTAGCCTTCCTCGGCGAGCTTCATCACTTCAGCGGGGTCGACGTCGCCGGCCACCACCAGCACGGCGTTCGAGGGCGTGTACCAGGTCTGATACCAGTCGCGGGCATCGTCCACGGTCATCGCCGCCAGGTCGTCCATCCAGCCGATGATCGGGCGCCGATAGGGCGAGGTCGTGAACGCGCTCGCCATGAGCTGTTCATAGACCAGCGACTGGGCCTGGTCCTCGGTGCGCCAGCGGCGCTCCTCCATCACGACCTGGATCTCCTTGGCGAATTCCTCCTTGGCCAGCACCAGGTTGTTCATCCGGTCGGCTTCGAGCTTCATGACGTCGGCCAGTTTCGACTTCTGCACCTGCTGGAAATAGCCGGTGTAGTCGCGCGAGGTGAACGCATTCTCGCGCCCGCCCAGTGCCGCGACCCGGGCCGAGAACTCGCCCGGAGCGATTGTCTTGGTGCCCTTGAACATCATGTGCTCGAGGACGTGGGCCACGCCGGTGCGGCCGTTGACTTCGTCGATCGAGCCGGCGCGATACCAGACCATGTGGGCGACGGTCGGCGCGCGGTGGTCAGGAATCACCACGACCTTCAGGCCATTGGAGAGGGTGCGCTCGACGCTCTGCGCGTGGCTGGGGGCGGTGACTGCGGCCAGCGCCAAGGTAGCGGCAAGAGAAATGATTCGTTTCATCAAAGTAGAATTGCTGGAAAGGATGCGGCAGTTTAACGCCATGCGAGCCTGGCGCCTGCCACACGGACCCGGGAACCCTTGAGCCGTCGATGGTTATTGTGCGCTGGCAAGTCCCGCGCGCTGGCCGCGGCCCGGATGGCAATTCCCTGACTATTCACTGGCGACAACACCACGATGTTCGGATTTCTCCGCCGCAAGAAGACCACTCCCGCCGCTGACGAGGCCCGCGCACTGGAGCCCGAAGCC
>JAHEMI010000065.1:0-7493 GCA_024643785.1 Burkholderiaceae bacterium | reverse complement strand
GCCGCGCCGGCCGCAGCAGCCCCTGCCGAGCCGCCAGCGGCACGACGCGGCTGGTTCGCCAACCTGCGCAGCGGGTTGTCCCGGACCCGCGGCAACCTGGCGTCGATCTTCACCGGCGACAAGATCGAGCCGGAACTCTACGACGATCTCGAGGCCGCGCTGTTGATGAGCGACGCCGGGGTCGAGACCACGGCGCATCTGATCGCGGCCTTGCGCAGCGCGGTGCGCAGCCAGCGTCTCGACTCGGGCGACCAGGCCCGTGCGGCGCTGCGCGCGCTGCTCGCCGATCTCCTGCGGCCGATGGAGGCGCCGGTCGACATCGACCGGGCGCAACCGCTGGTGATGATGATCACGGGCGTCAACGGCGCCGGCAAGACCACCTCGATCGGCAAGCTGGCCCATCACCTGCAGCGCGCCGGCAAGTCGATCCTGCTGGCCGCCGGCGACACTTTCCGGGCCGCGGCCCGCGAGCAGCTCGCCGAATGGGGAGCGCGCAACCAGGTCGAGGTCATCGCCCAGGCGGGCGGCGACCCGGCGGCGGTGGCGTTCGACGCGGTCAGTGCCGGCCGGGCGCGCGGCACTGGCGTGGTGATGATCGATACCGCCGGCCGGTTGCCGACCCAGAAGCACCTGATGGAGGAGCTGCGCAAGATCCGCAGGGTGCTGGCCAAGGCAATGCCCGAGGCGCCCCACGAGACCATCCTGGTGCTCGACGGCAACACCGGCCAGAACATGCTCGCGCAGGTGCGGCAGTTCGACGAGGTCGCTCCGCTCACCGGGCTGATCGTCACCAAGCTCGACGGCACTGCCAAGGGCGGGGCGCTGGCGGCGCTCGCCTACACCCGGCGCGAGCGCCCGATCCCGGTCTATTTCATCGGCGTCGGCGAGCGCATCGAAGACCTCCAGGCGTTCAGCGCCGACGAGTTCGCGGCCGCCCTGCTGGGATAAATTGTCCGGGCTCTCGGCCGCAGGGTCGATTGACGCAAGCTATCAAAACAATCATTCAAGTCAATTAGCACTCGTGGCATGAGAGTGCTATTCTTGTTGGTGCACTGGCTATTTGGTGCAAAGCAACAGGAGGAACTGCAACAATGTCCAAGAGCCGTTCTATGATCGTCGCCCCGAGCCGCGCCCAAGGCGCCGTGCTTGCGTTGCCGGCGCTCGGGAACCTGGACGCGTACATCAGCGCGGTCCATCGCATGCCGATGCTGACCGCCGAGCAGGAGTTTGACCTCGCCACGCGCTATCGCGACAACGAGGACCTCGATGCCGCCCGTGAACTGGTGATGTCGCACCTGCGGCTCGCGGTGTCGATCGCCCGCCAGTACCTGGGCTACGGCCTGCCCCACGCCGACCTGATCCAGGAAGGCAACGTCGGGCTGATGAAGGCGGTCAAGCGCTTCGACCCCAGCCGCGGCGTGCGCCTGGTCTCGTTCGCGATCCACTGGATCCGCGCCGAGATTCACGAATACGTACTGCGCAACTGGCGCCTGGTCAAGCTCGCCACCACCAAGGCCCAGCGCAAGCTGTTCTTCAACCTGCGCTCCAACAAGGCCGACCATCACACCATGACCAGCGACGAAGTCGACGCGCTGGCCGAGAAGCTCAACGTCAGCGGCGCCGACGTCGTCGAGATGGAAACCCGCATGGGCGGGCACGACATGGCGCTGGAGTCGCATGGCGACGAAGACGAGCGCTTCGCGCCGATCGCCTACCTGCAGGCTCCCGAGGCCGAGCCCGAACGCGTCATCGCGGCGCGCGAGCGCAGCCGCCTGCAGGGCGAAGGCATCGAGCACGCGCTGGCCGCCCTCGACGAGCGCAGCCGCAGGATCGTCGAGACCCGCTGGTTGCGCGACGACGACGACGGCGGCACCAAGACGCTGCATGAACTGGGCGCCGAATTCGGCGTCTCGGCCGAGCGCATCCGCCAGATCGAGGCCAAGGCGCTCCAGAAAATGAAAGCCGCGCTCGCCGATTACTCCTGAAACAGGTTTCGTGCTGTCCCCCTGATTTGCCGCCGGAGGGTGACCCGAGGCGGCTTTTCTTTGTCTGCGCCATACTGCGCCCCATCCGCTTGCCTTATCCGCCCGAGGTGACACCTGCATGAACCAGTCGCGACTGGTGCCTGTTGCTGCGCTGACCCTGAACGCCTTCATCTGGGGCGTGTCATGGTGGCCGTTTCGCCACCTCCACGACGCCGGCCTGCACAGCCTCTGGACCACGGTGGTGGTCTACGTCCTGGCGCTCGGCGCGATCCACCTCTGGCGGCCCGGCGCGTGGCGCCAGCTGCGCCTGCGCCCGACGCTGTGGTGGCTGGTGCTGGCCTCGGGAATGACCAACGCCGCGTTCAACTGGGGCGTGGTCGTCGGTGAAGTCGTGCGCGTCGTGCTGCTCTTCTACCTGATGCCGATCTGGGCGGTGCCACTGGCGCGCATCCTCAACCAGGAACCGATCACGCCGGCGGCGCTGGTGAGGGTCGTTTTGGCGCTCGCCGGGGCCTGGCTGGTGCTCTGGGAGCCCGGGCTGGGGTGGCCAGTGCCCCGCTCGCTGGGAGACTGGCTGGGACTGGTCGGCGGCCTTTCGTTCGCGTTCACAAATGTGCTGCTGCGCAAGTACGCCCAGACCCCTGAGGAGGGGCGTGCAGTGGCGATGTTCGCCGGCGGCGCAGTGGTCTCGGCCGCGCTGGGGACAGTGCTGTCAGCCGGCGGCGCAATCGCCTGGCCACCTGCCATCGCGGTTGGCTGGCTGGCAGGCGCGGCCGCGTTGGCGATTGCCTTCCTGGTCTCCAACCTGGCGCTGCAGTACGGTGCCGCGCGACTGCCGACCAGTGTCACCACCATAGTGCTGCTCAGCGAGGTGGTCTTCGCCGCCGGTACCGCGATCTGGATCGGCGGCGAGTCGCTCGCGCCCCGGGTAGCGCTGGGCGGCGCGCTGATCTGCGCGGCGGCGCTGCTCGCGGCGCGCAGCCCGGCTCAGGCGGCAGCGGCGTGAACCGGCGCTACTGGACGAAGCGGTCGATCAGCAACGCGCCGAACAGCCCGGCGAGATAGAAGATCGAGAAGCCGAAGGTGCGCCGCGCCAGCGCGTCGGAGTATTCGCGCCACAGGCGCCAGGCGTAGTGCACGAATGCCCCGCCGAGAGCCAGCGCCGCCGCCAGGTAGAGCAAGCCGCTCATGCCGGTGATGTAGGGCAGCATCGTGGTCACCACCAGCAGCACGGTGTAGAGCAGGATCAGCAGCCGGGTGAACCGCGAGCCGTGGGTGACCGGTAACATCGGCAGGCCCGAGCGCCGGTAGTCCTCGATGCGGTAGAGCGCCAGCGACCAGAAGTGCGGCGGGGTCCAGACGAAGATGATCAGGAACAGCACCAGCGCGCCGGAGCCGACGTCGCCCGACACTGCGGTCCAGCCCAGCACCGGCGGCATCGCGCCCGAGGCGCCGCCAATGACGATGTTCTGCGGCGTCGCCGGCTTGAGCAGCACGGTGTAGACGACGGCGTAGCCGACGAAGGTGGCGAAGGTCAGCCACATGGTCAGCGCGTTGACCTCGAGGTAGAGCAGCAACGCGCCGACGCCACCGAGCGCGCCTGCGAACGCCAGCGCGCCGGCGGCACCGACCGTGCCGCTCGCGAGCGGCCGGCGCTGGGTTCGCGCCATGCGCGAGTCGATGCCGCGTTCCACCAGGCTGTTGAAGACGAACCCCGCCGCAGCCAGCAGCGAGATGCCGATGATCCCGAAGGCGGCGACCCGCAGCGGCAGTTCACCGCCCGATGCGAGCACCATGCCGATCAGGGCGCAGAACGCGGCCAGCACCACGATCCGCGGCTTGGTCAGGGCGAGGTAACGGAGTGCGATTTCACGCCATCCGGCGCTGGAGTAACGGGCAAGCTGCATGTTCAGATCCTCAGGCGCGCCCTGGTGGCGCGGTGGGCGATGACGACAACGACTGAAAGAAGGACGGCGGCGACGCCGTTGTGGGCGACCGCGGGCAGCAGCGGCAGACCGGTCAGGACGATGGTGATGCCGAGCGCGATCTGCAACGCCACTACCGCCAGCATCATCCGGCCGAGCGCACGGGTGCCATCGGTCTTGGCGACACGCCAGCCCAGCCACAACAGGAAGCCGCCGATCAGGACGGCGCCGATCCGGTGCGCGATCTGGATGGCGGTCAGCGCCGCCAGCGGCAGGACCGCACCATCACCGGTCATGCCCAGTTCGCGCCGGACATGAAAGGCCTGCGCAAAGTTCGTTTCGGGCCACCACAAGCCCTGGCAAGTCGGCAGGTCGGGACAGGCGAGTCCGGCATAGTTGGCGCTGGTCCAGCCGCCGAGGACGATCTGCAGGGCCAATAGCCCCAGCCCGGTCCAGGCAAGCGGCGCGAGCGCAGCGACCGGTTCGGCGTCGACGTAATGCGGGATCGCCTTCTGGCGCTGCCACAGCCAGACCAGCAGCGCCAGCGTGAGCAGGCCGCCGATCAGGTGTCCGGTGACAATCGCCGGCTTCAGCAGCAGGGTCACGGTCCACATCCCGAACAGGCCCTGGAGGATCACCATCCCGAGCAGCACCGTCGGCAGCCAGGGCGACTGGCGCAAGTCGTCGCGCCGCCGCCAGGCCTGAACCGCAATCGCGATGATCAGGATGCCCAGCAGGGTCGCGACGTAGCGGTGGCCCATCTCGCGCCACGCCTTGGCCATCGAGACCGGGCCGTGTTCGCCGCCCTGTTGCGAGACCGCCGCCGAGATCTCGGCGTGCGCCTGGGTCGGCAGCACCTTGCCGTAGCAGCCCGGCCAGTCGGGACAGCCGAGCCCGGCGTCGTTGAGGCGCACGTAGGCGCCCAGCATGATCAGGGCGAGCGCCAGCACCGCGGCGAACGCGACCAGGCGCTGGTAGCGCAGCACGGATTTCGCAGAGGTTTGGTTCGGCTCACTCATCATCGGCTCTTTCCCCGGTGGGCAATGGCAGCGCGCGGCGGGTGCGCGTTCAGCCGATTCGCGAGATCTTGAGCAACCTCGCGAGATCCTTGCGGATTCTGCCCGCATCGGCGCCAATCGGGAACTGCATCATCAACTGTCCGTGCGGATCGATCAGGTAGATTCGCGCGGATCCTTCTTCACGGGTGCCAGCCGGCAAACGCTGCAGCAACTGGTCGGGCGCGACGAACCAGGCCTGCAGCCCGGGATGCTCGGCCAGCAACGAGGCCGCTGGCTGCCTCGCGTCGGTAACCAGCCAGACCCGCTCAATGCGCTCGGCATCGCGCCCCTGCGCCAAGCGCACCTGGCGCAGCGCATACAGGCGTTCCGGGCAATCGCCCGGACAGACCCCGGCAGCAGCCACCACCATCACCCATTGCCCGCGCAGCGCGGCGAACGTGGTTTGCGCGCGCTGCGCACCCGCCACCGGCGCCGCGCCGTCACCGGCCGGCGCCGCTACCGGGATCCCGCCGAGGTCGGACATTTCGACCTGGGGATCGATCAGCGTGCCGTAGACCGACCGGCCTTCCGGGGGATACAGGTAATAGGCGACATACGACGCGATCACCGGCGCCGCACACAGCGCGATGATCGCGAGCACGGTGAGGCGGCTGGCGCGCTGGCGCGCCGGCTGCACCTCATTGCTGCTGGTCAATTCATTCGCCTCAACCGCCACTTCCGCTTCTCCTCTCCTGCCGGCGCTGCCGGCCGGACCTGACCAGGAACCACATCCACAGTCCGGCGATCATCGCCGCCAGCGAATACCACTGGAACGCATAGCCATGATGGCGCGCCACCCCGTCGCCCGGCACCGGCCACTCGCGGACCAGGCCGTCATCGGCGGCGCCATGCAATGCTTCCTGGCGCAACACCAGGCGCATCACCGGCTCGCCAATGCGCTGCTCAAAACGGCCGTAATCGAAGTTCTGCCACAACGGCCCCGCGGCACTGTCGGCGCCAAGCTCCATTGCCTTGGCAAGTTCACTCTCGACCCGGCCTTCGACCTCGACCACGCCCGGGGGCGTGACCGGTTGCGGCAACCGGCTGCGATCCGCAGGGTCGCGGGCGATCCAGCCGCGCAGCACCGGGATCAGCTGACCGGGCTGTGCCGAACCCGGACTCTCGATGCGCAATGCCGTGACCACGTGCACCCCGGCAATGCCATTATGGGTGCGATTGTCGATCAGGACAGTGTCCTGCGCGACAAAGCGCCCGCGAACCAGAACCAGCTGCCCCGCGGCGATCGCCGCATCGGTGGGCGAGAACCCCAGTGGCTGCGGCCCGCCGCGATCGGCCGCGTCGCGCACCGCCTGCAGCCCCTGCTTGTAGGCCGCGCGATTCATCTGCCAGTTGCCCAGCGAGACGGTCAGCGCGATCGCCGCGACGGCGGCGACGTTCGGAAGAATATAGCCCCTGCCCATTACCCACCGTTCTACAATCGCTCCTTGACTCAGGAGTCCGGCATGAAGTGGTTCATCTTGATTGCGTTTGCCCTGATCATTGCCAGTCTCGCATCTGCGCTGCTGGCGATGATCCGGCCCCGGCCAGGCCGCAACATGGTCCGCTCGCTCGCCCTGCGGGTCGGATTGTCGATCGCGCTCTTCGCGTTGATCCTGCTCGCCCACTGGCTGGGCTGGATCAACAGCACCGGGCTGCCGCTGACCCCGCGCTAAGCGCCCGTCACAACCAGTAGACCACCACGTACAGACCGAGCCAGACTACGTCGACAAAGTGCCAGTACCAGGCCGCCGCTTCGAACGCGAAGTGATGGTCCGGCCGGAAATGGCCGCGCAGCACCCGGTAGAGGATCACCGACAGCATGATCGCACCGATCGTCACGTGGAATCCGTGGAACCCGGTCAGCATGAAGAACGTCGAGCCGTAGATTCCCGAGCTCATCTTGAGGTTGAGCTCACTGTAGGCGTGCGAATACTCGTAGGCCTGCAGCCCGAGGAACGTGGCGCCCAGCAGCACCGTGAGCAGCAACCAGAACGTCAGCGGTCCGCGCCGGTTCGACTGGAGCGCGTGATGCGCGATCGTCAGCGTCACCCCCGAACTGAGCAGCAAGGCCGTATTGATCGTCGGGATCGGCCACGGACCCATGGTCGTGAAGGCTTCGACCGCGCCGCCGGGCCCGCGGTTTGGCCACGTCGCCACGAAATCGGGCCAGAGCAACGCCCGATGATCGAGATCGCCAAGCAGTGGCAATGCGATCGAGCGGGCATAGAACAGCGCGCCGAAGAATGCCGCGAAGAACATCACCTCGGAGAAGATGAACCACGCCATCGACCAGCGAAACGAGGTATCTACCCGGCTGCCGTACTGGCCGCCCTCGGACTCGCCGACAACGGTTCCGAACCAGCCCACCAGCATGTAGATCAGGATGCCGGCGAAGATCGCCAGCAGCCACGGGCCTATCGCCATGCCGTTGACCGAGGTCGCCATGCCGAAGCCGAAGCAGGTCAGCGCCAGCGCGCCGACCATCGGCCACTTCGACGGGCCGGGAACGTAATAGTGGGCGCCTG
>JAHEMI010000005.1 GCA_024643785.1 Burkholderiaceae bacterium | reverse complement strand
TGATCTGGGGCAAGGAAAGGTCCATCGATCGATTGTAACCGCGCCCTGGCGCTGTCCAGGGCGGCCAGCAGGGCTACTCGACCATCCCTTCGATCGGGCCGGCGGCCACCCGGATCACGACTGTCGTATCGCCGGAGACGTCGACCACGGTGGTCGGGATGTAAGACTGGCTGCCGGCGTCGACCACCAGGTCGATGCGGCGCGCCAGCCGCTCACAGATCTCGTCGGGGTCGCGCAGCGGCTCGTCGTCACCCGGCAGCGCCAGGCTGGTGGAGATGACGGGCCCACCCAGGGCCTCGAGCACTCCGGAGACGATCGCGCTGTCGGGCACGCGCAGGCCGATGGTGCGGCGCGAGGCGTGCCAGAGCCGCCGCGGCGTCTCGCGGGTCGCGGGCAGGATGAAAGTGTACGGTCCCGGTGTCCAGCCCTTGAGGAACCGGTACTGGCGGTTGTCGACCTGCGCATAGAGCGAAAGCTGCGAGAGGTCGCGGCACATCAGGGTCAGCAGGTGGCGCTCGTCCAGCCCCCGGATCGCGCGGACGCGATCGACCGCTGCCTTGTCATCGAGCCGGCACGCCAGCACATAGCAGGCGTCGGTCGGCAACGCAACGATGCCACCACCCGCCAGGATGTCAGCGGCACCGCGCAGCAGGCGCGGTTGCGGGTTGTCGGGGTGGACGTGGAAGCGTTGGGTCATTGCCTGGCTCCGCCACCAGCTGCGGCATCAGCCCGGTTCGCCGCAGCGGTGCGCGCCTCCGGCCAATCGTGCCAGACCGGCGTGAGGTGGGCAGGCAGGCCCGGCAAGGCCCCCAGATCGATGCGGCTCTCGCTGGGGGCGTGGAAATCCGAACCGCGTGAAGCCATCATCCCCAATTCCTCGGCCGCACGCGCCAGTTCGCGGCATTGGCTGGCGTCGTGACTGGCGCTCAGCACTTCGATCGCGCCACCGCCAGCTTCACGAAACTCCTCGAGCAGTGCCCGCCGCGCGAGCGCACCCAGCGGATAACGCCCCGGATGGGCCAGCACCGCGACCCCGCCGGCAGCGCGGATCCAGCCGATGGCGTCAGCCAGCCTGGCCCAGTTGTGGGGCACATAGCCGGGCTTGCCTTCCACCAGATAGCGGCGAAAGACATCCGATACCTGGCGGCAGACCCCGCGCTCGACCAGATGGCGCGCGAAGTGGGTGCGCGACACCAGCGCCGGATTGCCGACATGACGCAACGCGCCCTCGTAGGCATCGGGAATCCCGGCCGCCGCCAGACTGCGGCCCATCTCGCGGGCACGCAGATCCCGCCCAGCCCGGGTCCGTTCGAGCCCGGCGACCAGCTCCGGGTGGCGGTGGTCAATGCGCAGGCCCACAACGTGGATGGTTTCCCCGCCCCAGGTCACGGAGACCTCGACCCCGGGAATGAACGGCAAGCCGCTCTCGGCAGCTGCCGCGATCGCCTCGTCGAGTCCCGCGAGTTCGTCATGGTCGGTTATCGCGAACAAGTCGACGCCATTGCCGCGGGCGCGCAGGACCAGTTCAGCTGGCTCAAGCCGCCCATCCGAATAGCGCGAATGGCTATGCAGGTCGGCGTTGATCGTGCGAACGTCGGCGCTCATCTCTCGAGAAACTCTTTGATCAGTGCGGCAACCGCCCGCGGCTGGTCGTGGTGAAGCATATGGCCGGCTCCCGTGACGGTGGCAAACTCGACGCTGCTCAGCGCCTCCAGCCGGCTGCGATACTCCGCGGTGGCGGTGAACTCATGCCAGCGATCGAGCTGGTCCGGAGTGACCCAGAGGACGGGGGCAACGATCTCGCGCCAGATCGCGATCACTTCCTCGACCCGATAAAGCGTCGGGTTGCCGATCTTGTGGGCCGGATCAGCCCGCAGCCGCAAGCGCCCGTCGCCATCCGGCTCCGACCAGTGCTGCGCCAGGAAGGCCGCAAAATCAGGCCGCAGGCGTGGATTGGCGCCGCACAGCAACTGCACCACCTCTTCGTGATTTCCGTAACTGCGCAGCCGCTTGCCCGACTTGAGATCGTCGAGCCAGCGGGCATACTGCCGGGGAGCGCGCTCCGGGGTCGTCGCGGGCAGGCCGGCGCCGTCGAGGTTGACCAGACGCCGCACCCGCTGCGGGCGGACGCCGGCGTAGAGAGTGGCGACGTTCCCGCCCATGCTGTGGCCGATCAGATCCACGCCGCCGGAGGGAACCAGGGCATCGAGCAGCTGATCGAGATCGGCGAGGTAGTCGGGGAACCAGTAGCAATCGGCGCTGGTGCGCGACGAATCGCCGTAGCCGCGCCAGTCGGGCGCGAGCACGCGCCAGGTAGGGGGAAGTTCGTCGACCAGGAACTGGAAAGATGCCGAGACGTCCATCCAGCCATGCAGCGCCACGATCGTGCGCTCCGGCGTGGCGCCCGCTTCCCAGCAACGGACATGCAGGCGCAGGCCGCGAAGATCAAAGAAAAGCGACGCGCTTTCACGCGTCGGGCGATAGCTTGGCACAATGGCATCCAGTCATCGGCAAAGACGACATTATAGGGAGCAGGCGATGGGACCCCGTACAAAGGATCAATACCGCGCCCTGCACGCGGGATTTCGCTGGCTGGTGCCGGCCCAGTTCAACATCTCCGCCGCCTGTGCGAGCCGCTGGGGACGGGACCCCGACCGGACCGCGATCTACTACGAGGACGACAGCGGCGCGCGCTCGCTGACCACTTATCGCCAGCTCGACCGCGCCGCCAACCGGCTGGCGAACGCCTTGCGCGCGCGCGGCATCCGGCGCGGCGACCGGATAGCGGTGGTGCTGCCGCAGCGCCCCGAGGCGGCCGTGGCCGACCTCGCGATCCTGCGCCTGGGCGCAATCGCGATGCCGCTGTCGATCCTGTTTGGCCCCGATGCGCTGGCCTACCGACTCGAGAACAGCGGCGCCCGGGCCGCGATCGTGGATTCCCTGGCGCTCGACAACTGCCGGAGCGCGCGCACCGCGGCGCTCGAGCATCTCATCGTGGTCCAGGCGCCGGGCGCCCCGGCCGCCATCAGGCACGACGAACTCGACTGGCACGCCCTGCTCGCGCCGGCCTCGGAGCGCTTCCGGACAGTGGCGACCGCCGCCGAGGAGCCGGCGTTCCTGGTCTACACCAGCGGCACCACCGGACCACCCAAGGGCGCCCTGATCCCGCACCGGGCGTTGCTCGGCAACCTGCCGGGCTTCGTCGCCTCGCAGAACTGGTTCCCGCAAGCCGACGACGTCTTCTGGTCGCCGGCCGACTGGGCGTGGACCGGGGGGCTGATGGACGCACTGATGCCGTCGCTGTATTTCGGCCGGCCGATCGTCGCCTACCGGGGCCGCTTCGGCGCCGATGTCGCCTACGACCTGCTGGCGCGCTACCGGGTCACCAACAGCTTCCTCTTCCCCACCGCGCTGAAAATGATGATGCGCGCCGACCCGGAGCCCCGGCGCCGGCACGACCTGGTGCTGCGCGGCCTGATGAGCGCCGGCGAGTCGGTCGGCGAGACGCTCTTCGAATGGTGCCAGGGCAGCCTGGGCCTGCAGGTCAATGAAATGTACGGCCAGACCGAGGTCAACTACATCGTCGGCAACTCGGCCCTGCGTTGGCCGGCGATGCCCGGTTCAATCGGGCGTCCCTACCCCGGCCACCGGGTGGCGGTGATCGACGACGAGGGAATGCCGGTCCGGGCGGGCGAGAGCGGCGAGGTGGCAATCCACCGCTGCGACCGTCACGGCCATCCCGATCCGATCTTCTTTCTCGGCTACTGGCGCAATCCGCGCGCCACGGCGGAGAAATTCACCGGTGACTGGTGCCGCACCGGCGATCTGGCGAGCGCCGACGACAACGGTTACCTGTGGTACCGCGGCCGCGCCGACGACATGTTCAAGGCCGCCGGCTATCGCATCGGCCCGGGCGAAATCGAAAACTGCCTGATGGGCCATCCGGCAGTCGCCAACGTCGCGGTCGTGCCCAAGCCCGATGCCGAGCGCGGCAATGTCGTCAAGGCCTACGTGGTGCTCGCCGCCGAGTATGCCCCGGATGACGCGCTCGCGGCACGGCTGCAGGATCACGTGCGCGCCCGGCTGGCGCCCTACGAATACCCCAAGGAAATCGAATTCATCGACGCTTTGCCGATGACCACCACGGGCAAGGTCCAGCGCCGGGTGCTGCGCCTGCAGGAAGAGGAACGGGCGCGCGCCGCGCGCGGCTGAACGCTTGGGCTGCGCTCAGGGCCGGGGCGTGCCCTGCGCCGCAACGGTGCGGATTGCGCTCTCGGGCGCCGGGTGGGCCGGCCCGGGCTCGATGATCTGGACGAAGATCTCATCGGAGCGGACCATTCCCAGGTCGTAGCGGGCGCGTTCCTCGATGGCCACCTGGCCTTCGCGCAGGTCGCGGACTTCAGCCTCGAGCCCGGTATTGCGCTGGGCGAGGCGGTCGTTGGCGAGGCGTTGCGCGACGATCTGCCGGTCGGTTTCCCAGACCTTGAACCATCCGCCCTTGCCCAGCCACAACGGGTACTGGATCAGCACCAGCATCGCGGCAAGGACCATTGCTAACTTGCGCATTCGCCTATTCCCGCCTCTTCTTGACGCTATCCAAACCGGTCTAGTTTAAGCCCCGCCCGGCTGAACTTAATCAGCGCAGGTTGTAAAAAGCCGACACTCCCGGATAGTGGGCCACGTCACCGAGGTCTTCCTCGATGCGCAGCAACTGGTTGTACTTGGCCGTGCGGTCGCTGCGGCTCATCGATCCGGTCTTGATCTGCAGCGCGTTGGTACCCACCGCAATATCGGCAATGGTCGTGTCCTCGGTCTCGCCCGAGCGGTGCGAGATAACCGCGGTGTAGTTGTTGCGCTTGGCCAGTTCGATCGCCGCGAAGGTTTCGGTCAGCGTGCCGATCTGGTTGACCTTGATCAGGATCGAATTGGCGATGCCGCGTGTGATTCCCTCGCTGAAAATCTTGGTGTTGGTGACGAAGAGATCGTCGCCCACCAGCTGGACGCGGTCGCCGAGGATATCGGTGAGCGTGCTCCAGCCATCCCAGTCGCTCTCGGCCATGCCGTCCTCGACCGAGATGATCGGGTACTTGTCGCACCAGGTCGAGAGCAGGTTGGAGAAATCGTCGGGCGTCAGCACCAGCCCCTCACCGGCGAGGTGGTAGCGGCCATCGCGGAAGAATTCCGAACTCGCGCAGTCAAGCGCAAGCGCGATCTGGCGGCCAGGCTCGTAGCCCGCGCTCTCGATGGCGCGCAGGATCAGTTCGATGGCATCCTCGTGCCCGGCAACCGTCGGCGCGAAACCGCCCTCGTCGCCGACCGCGGTCGACAGCCCCTTGTCGTGCAGCAGCGTGCGCAGCGCATGGAACACTTCGGCACCGTAGCGGATCGCCTCGCGAAAGCTCGGGGCGCCCACGGGCACGATCATGAATTCCTGGATGTCGAGATTGTTGTTGGCGTGCATTCCGCCGTTGATCACGTTCATCATCGGCACCGGCAGCGACATCGCCCCCGAGCCTCCGAAGTAGCGATACAGCGGCAGCCCGGTCTCTTCGGCGGCCGCCTTGGCGATCGCCATCGATACCGCCAGCGTGGCGTTGGCGCCCAGCCGCGACTTGTTGTCGGTGCCGTCGAGATCAACCAGGGTGCGATCGATGTAGGCCTGTTCGCTGGCATCCAGCCCCATGAGGGACTCGGATATTTCGGTGTTGATGTGCTCGACCGCGCGCAGCACGCCCTTGCCGCCGTAGCGGGTGGGATCGCCATCACGCAATTCAACGGCTTCCCGCGAACCGGTCGACGCTCCCGAGGGCACCGCCGCCCGGCCCATCACGCCGGACTCCAGCAGCACGTCGCACTCGACGGTGGGGTTGCCGCGTGAATCAATGATCTCGCGGCCGATGATGTCTACGATCGTGGTCATGTCAGTCGTCTTCTCGAGTAAGGTCGTCTTCGGGGAAACCGGCACGCTTGACCACCGCGTCCAGCTCAAGCAGGGTGTTCAGCAACTCGGCCATCCGGTCCAGCGGCCAGGCGTTGGGGCCATCGGACAGCGCCTTGGCCGGATCGGGATGGGTTTCCATGAACAGGCCACTGACGCCCGCGGCCACCGCCGCGCGGGCCAGCACCGGCACGAACTCGCGCTGGCCGCCAGAGACGGTTCCCTGGCCTCCGGGCAACTGCACCGAATGGGTCGCGTCGAACACCACCGGGCATCCGGTCTGGCGCATGATCGCGAGCGAGCGCATGTCCGAAACCAGGTTGTGGTAACCGAAGGATGCTCCCCGTTCGCACACCATGATGGTGTCACCCGCTTCGGGGTCGCCGCCGGACGCCTCGATCGCCGCCGCGCGGGCCTTGGCGACCACCTGCATCATGTCCTGCGGGGCCATGAACTGCCCCTTCTTGATGTTCACCGGCTTGCCGCTGGCCGCCACTGCGCGGATGAAATCGGTCTGGCGCGCCAGGAAGGCCGGGGTCTGCAACACGTCGACCACGGCAGCCACGGCGCCGACCTGGTCCTCGGTGTGGACATCGGTCAGTACCGGCACGCCGAGCTTCTCGCGCACTTCGGCGAGGATCCGCAAGCCTTCGTCCATGCCCGGCCCGCGGAAAGACGTCCCGGAACTGCGGTTGGCCTTGTCGAACGACGACTTGTAGATGAACGGCACGCGCAGGCCGGCGCAGAGGTCGCGCAAGCGCCCGGCAACCTCGATGGCATGGTCGCGCGACTCGATCACGCAGGGGCCGGCGATCAGGAACAGCGGCCGGTCGAGGCCGACTTCGAAACCGCACAATCTCACGCTGCTTCCTCCTTGCTCGATGGGCGCAGGGCTCAGGCGGACTGCTGACCGACCCGGCGCTCGGCCTGGGCGGCGGCAGCCCTGACGTACGAGCTGAACAACGGGTGTCCGGCGCGCGGCGTCGAGGTGAATTCGGGATGGAACTGCACCCCCAGGAACCACGGGTGCGCCATCGCTCCGCTCTGTGGCAGCTCGACGATCTCGGTGAGCTGCTCGCTGGGAGTACGCGCCGCGACCACCATTCCCGCCTGCTCGAGCTGGGCGACGTAGCCGTTGTTGACTTCGTAGCGATGGCGATGGCGTTCGTTGACCGAAGCGCCGTAGATCGCACTCGCCAGCGTGCCGGGTTCGACCGCGCAACGCTGGGCTCCGAGCCTCATCGTGCCGCCGAGATCGGTGCTGCTGTCGCGCCGCTCGACACGACCCTCGCGATCAAGCCACTCGGTGATCAGGCCCACCACCGGACTGGTCGTTTCGGGATTGAACTCGGTGCTGTTGGCGTCGGCCAAACCGCAGCAGTTGCGGGCGAACTCGATCACCGCCAGCTGCATCCCGAGGCAGATGCCGAGGTAAGGGATGCCATGCTCACGGGCATAGCCGATCGCCCGGATCTTGCCCTCGACGCCGCGGTGGCCGAAGCCGCCGGGGACCAGGATGCCGTCATAGTTGGCCAGCGACTCGGGGCCGTCCTGCTCGATGCGCTCGGAATCGACGTAGTCGATCAGCACCTTGCTGCGGGTGTGGATTCCGGCGTGGATCAGCGCCTCGGTCAGCGACTTGTAGGACTCGGTCAGGTCGACGTACTTGCCGACCATCGCGATGCGCACTTCGCGCTCGGGCCGCTCGAGCGCCTGGACCAGCCCGTCCCAGACCGACAGGTCGGCCGGTGGCGGTGTCAGGTGCAGGGTCTGGCAGACGATCTCGTCGACCCCCTGCTCGTGGAGCATGCGGGGAATCTTGTAGATGCTGTTGGCGTCCGGCACCGAGATCACCGAATCGAGCACGATGTTGGAGAACAGCGAGATCTTGGCGCGCTCGTCGTCGGGGATGCGGCGATCGGCACGGCACAGCAGCAGGTCGGCCTGGATCCCGATCTCGCGCAATTTCTGCACCGAATGCTGGGTCGGCTTGGTCTTGAGCTCGCCGGCCGAGGCGATGTAGGGCACCAGCGTCAGGTGGACGAAGCAAACGCTGCCGCGCCCGCGCCTGAGCCCCATCTGCCGGACCGCCTCGAGAAACGGCAACGACTCGATGTCGCCGACCGTGCCGCCAATCTCGACGATCGCGACATCGGCCGCCTCCGGCGTGCCGACGCCAGCGCCGCGATCGATGAAGTTCTGGATCTCGTTGGTGATGTGGGGAATCACCTGGACCGTGCGCCCGAGGTACTCGCCGCGCCGTTCCTTCTTGATCACCGACTCGTAGATCTGTCCGGTCGTGAAGTTGTTGACCTTGTGCATCTTGGTCGAGACATAGCGCTCGTAGTGCCCAAGGTCGAGGTCGGTCTCGGCCCCGTCTTCAGTCACGAACACCTCGCCGTGCTGAAACGGACTCATCGTTCCGGGATCGACGTTGATATAGGGGTCAAGCTTGAGGAGGGTGACCCGCAGGCCGCGCGACTCCAGCAACGCGGCAATCGAGGCGGCGGCGATTCCTTTGCCCAGTGAGGACACGACGCCGCCGGTGACGAATACGAACTTGGTCATGAAGATCCTGCCGCCGGGAAAGCGAGATTATAACTCGGCCCTATAATGCAGCCACCGATTCCGATACCCTGAGGATCATCAATGGACAAGGTATATCCCAGCGCCAAAGCTGCACTGGCCGACATCGTACGAGACGGCCAGACCCTGGCCGTCGGTGGCTTCGGCCTCTGCGGCATTCCCGAGGCACTGATCGCAGCCCTGCGCGACACCGCGGTCAAGAACCTGACTGTTATCTCCAACAATGCCGGCGTCGACGGCTTTGGCCTCGGCCAGCTGCTCGAGACCCGCCAGATCAAGAAGATGATCTCGTCCTACGTCGGCGAGAACAAGGAATTCGAGCGCCAGTTCCTGGCCGGCGAACTCGAACTCGAATTCACTCCCCAGGGCACGCTGGCCGAGAAGCTGCGCGCCGGTGGCTCGGGAATACCGGCTTTCTTTACCCGCACCGGGGTCGGCACGATCGTCGCCGATGGCAAGGAACTGCGCGAATTCGACGGCGCGCAGTACGTGATGGAACGCGCACTGGTGGCCGACGTCTCGTTGGTGAAGGCCTGGAAGGCCGACCGCTCGGGCAACCTGGTGTTCCGGCGCACGGCGCGCAACTTCAATCCCAATATCGCGATGGCGGGCAAGATCACGGTGGTCGAGGTCGAGGAAGTCCTCGAGATTGGGGCGATCGACCCCGATGACGTGCACCTCGCCGGCATCTTCGTGCACCGCATCGTCCATAACCCGAATCCCGAGAAGCGCATCGAGCAACGCACGCTTTCTCAGGCGCGCTGAGGAGAACAAATATGGCCTGGAACAGAGACCAGATGGCGGCCCGCGCCGCGCAGGAATTGCAGGACGGCTTCTACGTCAATCTCGGCATCGGCTTGCCGACCCTGGTGGCCAACCACGTGCCGCCCGGCGTCGAGGTCTGGCTCCAGTCGGAGAACGGCCTGCTCGGCATCGGCCCCTTCCCGACCGAGGACGAGATCGACGCCGACATCATCAACGCCGGCAAGCAGACCATTACCACCCTGCCCGGCTCGTCGATCTTCTCGTCGGCTGACTCCTTCGCGATGATTCGCGGCGGCAAGATCAACCTCGCCATCCTCGGCGCCATGCAGGTCAGCGCCAAGGGCGACCTCGCCAACTGGATGATCCCCGGCAAGATGGTCAAGGGCATGGGCGGTGCGATGGACCTGGTCGCCGGCGTCGGACGCGTGATCGTGCTGATGGAGCACATCGCCAAGAAGAAGGACGGCAGCGAGGATCTCAAGCTGCTGCCCGAATGCACCCTGCCGCTGACCGGCGTCGGCGTGGTCGACATGATCATCACCGACCTGGGCGTGCTGGAAGTCACCCCTGCCGGGCTCAAGCTCACCGAGCTCGCCGAGGGCGTGAGCGCCGACGAAATCGTCGCCAAGACCGGCTGTCCGGTCGACGTCAGCGCAGTCAACTAGGAGTTGTCAGCGCACGCGGTCCCGGGCCCGGCAGCCAGGGATCGCGCGGCTCCCGACTAGCCGCCCCAGGGACGGACTATCGCCGAGCGGATCTCGTCCGGCAGCGGCGCCGACTTCTTGGCCGGGAAGTTGACCCAGACCACCTTGGCGCCGCCGTGCGCGTAGACGGTGTCGGGATCGTCGGTGCGCGCCAGGTCGGTGTAAGTCTCGAAGCTCGAGCGCCCAATGGTGCCAACGTAGACCCGGCACAGGACTGTACCGGGATACTCGAGCTGCCGATCAAAGGTGCAGTGCGCGTTGACGATCACCGGGCCCATGCCGCTCGGGTCGGGCGGCAGGCCCATCTCCTCAAACCAGCTGATCCGCGCCTGCTCGAGGTAGCGAAAATAGAGGGTGTTGTTGACGTGGCCCATCCGGTCCATGTCGCCCCAGCGAATCGGGATCGTGGTCTCGAATACCAGAGTCCGCTCAACCATTGCCTGCTGCCCCCAGGATTGTCGCGTCCGGGCCGGTCGGGAGAATCCGCCGCTGCACCGGGAGCGTCGGGCGCAATGATAGCCCAGCGCAATCACCGGTTTGCGTCACGCCACCGCTTTCCGCGACAATCGACGCAGTACAACCATGCACTGAGCGGAGAGCAACCATGGAGATCGAGCGCGACTCGATGGAATTCGATGTAGTGGTGGTCGGCGCCGGTCCGGCAGGACTGTCGGCCGCGATCCGGCTCAAGCAGCTGGCGGCGGACCAGGGCTCCGAGCTCAGTGTCTGCGTGGTCGAAAAGGGTTCCGAGCCCGGCGCTCATATTCTTTCCGGGGCAGTGATGGATCCGCGCGGCATCGCCGAGCTGTTCCCCGACTGGAAGGAGCGCGGTGCGCCGCATTCCGCGCCGGTGACCGACGACCAGATGCTGTTCCTGACCGAGAAATCGGCGCGCCGCACGCCCGGGTGGATGATGCCGCCGTGCTTTCGCAACCACGGCAACTACGTCGTCAGCCTCGGCAACGTGGTGCGCTGGCTGGCCCAGCAGGCTGAAGCGCTCGGTGTCGAGATCTACCCCGGCTTTCCGGCCGCCGACGTGCTCTATCACGACAACGGCGCGGTCAAGGGCATAGTCACCGGCGACATGGGCATCGGCCACGACGGCCAGCCCACCGATGCATTCCAGCCCGGAATGGAACTGCACGCCAAGTACACCTTCTTCGCCGAGGGCTCGCGCGGTCATCTCGGACGGCGCCTGAGCGAACGTTTCGAACTGACCGCCGGCAGGGATCCGCAAAGCTACGGCATCGGCATCAAGGAACTGTGGGACGTCGACCCTGGCGTGCACCATACCGGAAGGGTAATCCACACCGCCGGCTGGCCGCTGGCCGCCGATACCTACGGCGGCTCGTTCATGTATCACATGGAGAACCAGCAGATTGCGATCGGCCTGGTGGTCGGCCTTTCCTACCGCAATCCCTACCTGTCGCCGTTCGAGGAATTCCAGCGCTTCAAGACCCATCCGGCAATTCGCCGCTACCTTGAGGGCGGCAAGCGCGTCGCCTACGGGGCGCGGGCGATCACCGCCGGCGGGATCAACGCGCTACCCAAGCTGACCTTCCCGGGCGGCTGCCTGGTCGGTTGCGATGCCGGATTCCTCAACGCCTCGCGCATCAAGGGCGTCCACGCCGCGATCAAGTCCGGCTCGCTGGCCGCCGAAGCCGCATTCGAGGCCCTCGCCGCCGGCCGTTCAGGCGACGAACTGAGCGCCTATCCGGAGCTCTTCAAGAGTTCCTGGCTGCACGACGAACTCCACCGGGCGCGCAACTTCAAGCCCGCGATGAGCAAGGGACTTTGGCTCGGCAGCCTGCTGGTGGGCATCGACCAGACGGTGTTCCGGGGCAAGGCGCCGATCACCATGCACGTTTCCAAGGCCGATCACGAGTATCTGCGCCCGGCCGCCGAATGCGAACCGATCGATTACCCGAAACCGGATGGCAAGCTGACCTTCGACCGGCTCTCCTCGGTCTTCATCTCGAACACCGCCCACGAGGAAAACCAGCCGGCGCACCTGACGCTCAAGGACCAGGCCATCCCGGTGACGGTAAACCTGGCGGAGTACGCCGGTCCGGAAGCGCGCTACTGCCCGGCCGGGGTCTACGAGTTCGTCGCCGACGACAACGGCGGCCAGCGCCTGCAGATCAGCGCCTCGAACTGCGTGCACTGCAAGACCTGCGACATCAAGGATCCGCGCCAGAACATCGTCTGGGTCACTCCCGAGGGCGGGGGCGGCCCCAACTACCCCAACATGTAGCCGGGCGTCAGGGGCGCGGCGCGCCGCTGCGGCCGCCGCCAGTCCCGGACGGGCGCCGGCTGCCGCCGCCTTCCTGGTCGCGGGCTTCGTTGACGACCAGGTTGCGGCCCTCAAGCGGCGCGCCATTGAGCGCGCCGATCGCGTTCTGGGCGGCGCTCGCGTCGCTCATCGTGACGAAACCGAAACCGCGCGAACGGCCGGTCTCGCGATCGCTGACGATCTTGGCGTCGACGACCTCGCCGTGGGCACCAAACAGCTGGGTCAACTGCGCCTCGGTCGCCCGCCAAGGCAGATTGCCGACATATAGCTTGCTACTCATCGCCCTCTGATCCCCAAAGATTCAGGCCCCGGCGGCGGCACCGCCGCGACCAGTCCTGCCCAACCGAAGAACCCGTGAAGGACTGTGCCACAGGCCGGATTGGCCACACAACAGCTTTGGCACCTTCTCATACTTTCGGGTGTGGCGCGCCAGCATCCCGGCCATGGCGGCTACCGCCCCCGCCTGGCCAGGCGACAGGCGCCCGGCGGGACGGTCACGAATACGCTTGAAAAATCTTCTCTCCTGTATAAAAATACAGTATCGAAAACCAGCCGGAGATTATCCGTGCGAGTCCTCACCGCCCGACAGCAGGAGATTCTCACCCTTATCCAGCGGCATATCGCGCAGACGGGCTTCCCCCCGACCCGTGCCGAAATCGCCGCTGAACTGGGGTTCCGTTCGCCCAACGCCGCCGAGGAACACCTCAAGGCGCTGGCCCGCAAGGGCGCAATCGAACTGGCCTCGGGATCTTCGCGCGGGATCAGGATCATGGTGATGCCGGACGAGGACAGCTCCGATCTGGTCCACGCCGTCCAGGTCGCGCTGACCTTGCCGCTGATCGGGCGCGTCGCCGCCGGCAGCCCGATCCTCGCCCAGGAACACGTCGAGGCCAATTACGCGCTCGATCCGGCCCTTTTCGACACCCGCCCCGACTACCTGCTCAAGGTACGCGGCATGAGCATGCGCGATGCCGGAATCCTCGATGGCGACCTGCTGGCGGTCCGGCGCGCGCAGGAAGCGCGCAACGGCCAGATCGTCGTGGCGCGGGTCGGCGACGAAGTAACCGTCAAGCGCTGGCGGCGCCAGGGGCATCAGGTCGAGTTGCTGCCCGAGAACCCTGATTTCACCCCGATCCTGCTCGATACCAGGCGCGATGCGTTCACCATCGAAGGGATCGGCGTCGGGCTGGTTCGCGGCGGGAAAGCGCTCTAAGACCGCGAGTGCAACATGAAACCGGCCATCAAGACAGCGTCTGCGCCGGCGTCTCCCGCCACCGGGGAGCGCGCTGCACTGCCGCCTGCAGTATGGCGCGCCGACCAGTTCGAGCGCAGTTCCACGCCGGGGCTGGCGAGCGGGTTCGCCGCGCTTGACGCTGAACTCCCGGGAGCCGGTTGGCCGATAGGGGCGCTCACCGAACTGATCGCCAACGAACCCGGGGTCGGTGAGTTGCGCCTGCTCGTTCCGGCGCTGCGCCAGCTGACCCGCGAGCGCCGGGTCGTGATCCTGCTCGGACCGCCGCATATTCCCTACGCGCCGGCACTGGCTGGCTTTGGCATCGATATCGACTACCTGATCCTGGTCGAGGCGCTGCAGGCCGCCGACCGGATGTGGGCGGTCGAACAGGCGCTGCGCAGCGCGAGTTTCGGCGCCCTGCTCGCCTGGCTCCCGCATGAGCGCACCCGCCCCGAGCACCTGCGCCGGTTGCAGCTCGCCGCCCACGGGGCGCGCGGCCCGGTTTTTCTGTTCCGCGGCGCCAAGGCGCAGTTCGAGCCTTCGCCGGCACCGCTGCGCATGCTGCTGCAACCGCGCGCAGCCCAGCGCCTGTCGGTGCAGATCCTGAAGCGACGCGGCCCGTTGAGCGTCGCCCCGCAACTCATCGATCTCCCGCAACCGGCGCACACCATCCGTCTTCGCCCTGGCAGCAGCACGCCTGCAAGCCCGGAACGATCGTTGCAAACGATTCATCCCCGGCCAGACGAGATTCGTTCGCCCGCGCTCCAGTAAGTCCCCGACATGTTGTGGCTCGGACTGTATCTGCCGCGGCTCGCGCTGGAAGCTTTCGAGCGCGGATCACCTGCCCTGGAGCAGCCGCCAGGGCCGGGCTCCGGCGGCCATCCCGGCCGCGGTGAATTGCCGGCGCTGGCGATCTGCGATCGCACCCACGTGCTGGCCGCCAACAGTGCGGCGCAGGCTCAGGGAGTGCGGCCGGGAACTTCCCGGGCCGGCGCACTGGCGCTCGCCTCCGAACTGGTCCTGCGCACGCGCGATCCCCAGCGCGAGTATGAAGCGCTGGCGGCGGTGGCCGCCTGGACGCTCCAGTTCACCCCCGCGGTCAGCCTGCACCGGGAACCGCCGGGCACCGCCAGGGCCTCCCGCGGCCCATCGCCAGGCGCTGCGGCCGCCGGGCTGCTGCTCGAGGTTGAACCCAGCCTGCGACTCTTTGGGGGGCGTGACGCGCTCCTCGAGCAGATCCGCACCGGCATTGGCTCATTGGGCTTCACCGTGCAGAGCGCCTACTCCCCGACTCCCGGGGGGGCATGGCTGCTGGCGCGTCACGGCGATGGTGCCGGCTGCGAAGCTCCGGCACAATTGCGCGCCCTGCTCGCGCCGTTGCCGGTCGAACTGCTCGGCAGCGCACGCGCCCAGCGCGCAGCTCTCGAAGCCATCGGGGTGCGCACGATCGGTTCATTGCTGGCCCTGCCCCGCGCCGGGATCGCGCGCCGCTTTGGCAAGGAAGTCCTGCTCGAACTCGATCGCGCCCTGGGCATGCAGCCCGAACCGCGCAGCTGGTTTGCGTTGCCGGCCACGTTCAGCGCCCGCCTGGAACTGCTGGGCGCCATCGACAACGCCGCGATGCTGCTGTTCGCCGGCAACCGACTGCTGCTGCAAATGTCCGGCTGGCTCGCCGCACGCCAGAGCGCGGTGCGCCAATTCGAGCTCTGGTGCGAGCATGACGAGCTTCCTGCCACCGTTGTGCAGGTCAGGCTGACCGAACCCAGCCGCGATCCGCAGCGCCTGGGCGCGCTGCTGCGCGAGCATCTCGCTGTCATCAGCCTGGCGGCCCCGGTTCACTGCCTGCAGTTGCGCAGCGGCGAAGTATTCGACATGGCCGCCGACAATCGCGACCTCTTCCAGGGCGCCAGCAACGCAACCGAGGACCTGGCCAGACTGATCGAACGGCTCCAGGCCCGCCTGGGCAGCGAACGGGTGCGGCATTTCCACCTGGCTGACGAACACCGGCCAGAGCGCGCCTACTGGAGCGAGGTGAGCGCTGGTGTCGGGCGGCTTGCCCCCACCGCCGCCAAGGGCAGGAACTCGCGGGCCGCAGTCGCGCCCGCCAGTGCGCCACCCGACGATGCCGCCACCATGATTCCCGCGCAACCACGCCCACTCTGGTTGCTGCCACAGCCGATCGCGCTTGGCGAACGCGGCCAGCGTCCTTTCCATGGTTCACCGCTGGCGCTGCTCGCCGGGCCTGAGCGCATCGAAGCCGGATGGTGGGACCAGCATGGCGTCGAGCGCGACTATTTCATCGCCGAAGACGGCGAGCATCGCCTGCTGTGGATCTTCCAGGAACGTCTTCCCGACCCCGCCGGACGCCAGGGGTGGTTTCTGCACGGATTATTCGGCTGAACTCGCGCCGGCTGAACTGGGGGCGGCCGAACTCCGCGCTCAACGCGCGGTCGCGGCCGGGATCAGCGCCGCTTCCGGGCCTGCTCCCGGGCGCCCTGGCAGGGGACACAGCGCACCGCCAGCGGCTGCGCCTTCAGCCGCGCGGGGGGAATATCAACCCCGCACTGCACACATATCCCGTAGCTGCCATCCTCGATGCTATGCAGCGTGCGCTCAATGGCAGCGATTTCCAGTTCATCGCGTTCCGCCTCGCCGGTTTCAACCTCGGCCTCGCTGATCACGAACGACATGTCGTCATTATCGCGTTCGCGATCCTCGCCCGGCGACTCCAGCGCTGCGGCACCGTGGTGCTTGGCAGCGACCTCGTCGTGCAGGCGCGCGGCACGCCGGCGCAGCTTGGTGACCAGTTCATCGAGTTGAGCGCGATCTATCGCCATTAGACACCCCGAAACGATTGGGACCGCATCTGCGCCCGCGAGCTTGGGGGCAGCGATCCGACATCCTTAGACTACCTGTGACCCATTATAGGTCGTTCACGCTCCAGCCAGCCCTGTAAAGTGTCCTCGGCGTCCGCCGGCAGGTGCAGACCGAGCCGGGTGCGGCGCCAGAGTATGTCCTCGGCGGTGCGGGCCCATTCGTTGTTGATCAGGTAATCGATCTCCTGCGCGTACAGCCCCGGCAGGACCTCTTCACCAAGTTCCGTGAGCGCCGTTGCGGCGCCAACCAGCTGGCTGACCCGGCTGCCGTAGCTGCGGCACCAGCGCCGGACGAGTGCTCCGGGGAGCCACGGGTAGCGCTTCTCCAGATCAGCACCAAAGCGCGCCAGGTCTCCGTCCGGAATATCACCGCCGGGCAGCACCGCGGTCTCGGTCCAGGGCTTTTCCGAGGCCCCAAGCAGCGGCGCGATAATCTCCATCGCCTCCTCGCCAAGCTTGCGAAACGTGGTCAGCTTGCCGCCAAATACGCTCAGGATTGGCGCCTGCGAATCGTCCAGGTCCAGGGTGTAATCGCGCGTCACCGCGGACGGGTCGCTCGACTCGTCCTCGAGCAGGGGCCTCACCCCGGCGTAGCTCCAGACGACATCGTCGGGCGTGATCGATGCGGCCAGGAAACGACTGGCCATCGAGCACAAGTACTCGGTCTCGGCCTGGTCGATCTCGACCTTCTCGGGATCGCCGTGATACTCGAGGTCGGTCGTTCCGATCAGCGTGAATTCGCCCTCATAGGGAATCGAGAAGATCACCCGGCCGTCGGGATTCTGGAACAGGTAGGCATAAGGATGGTCGTAGAGCTTGCGCACCACGATGTGGCTGCCCTTGATCAGGCGGACGGCGCGCTTCGAGTGCACCGGCGTCGATCGTTCGAGGAAATGCGAGACCCAAGGGCCGGCGACGTTGGCGACCATTCGGGCGTTGACCTCGGTCACCGTGCCGTCGTCGCCAACCAGCTGCGCCCGCCAACTGGAAGCGCTGCGTTCGAGTCGCTCGCAAATGGTGCGGGTCATGATGGTCGCCCCGTGCTCGGCAGCGTCGACCACGTTGAGCACCACCAGGCGGGCGTCGTCGACCCACAGGTCGGAGTAGGCAAAACCGGCTCGATAGTCGCGCTTGAGGGCAGTGCCCGCTTCATGGGTACGCAGGTCAAGGGCTTCGGAGCCCGGCAGGCGATCGCGGCGGGCCAGATGATCGTAGAGAAACAGCCCGGCCCTGATCATCCACATCGGCCGCAGGCTGGCGTCGTGCGGCACCACGAAGCGCAGTGGGCGCGTGATATGCGGCGCCAGGCGCAGCATCACCTCGCGTTCCTGGAGCGCCTTGCGCACCAGCCGAAACTCGTAGTGTTCGAGATAACGCAGCCCGCCGTGGATCAGCTTGGTGGTCGCCGATGAGGTATGCCCCGCGAGGTCGTCCTTCTCGCACAGCAAGACCTTTATTCCCCGACCAGCCGCATCCCGGGCGATCCCAACCCCGTTGATGCCACCGCCTATCACCAGTAGGTCAACTTCCACCTCTTCCTCACTCATTGGTCGCACAATGCCCCTCACACCCGAATATTGTAGGCTTGCGGGAAACCACGAGAGGCACTATTTCATGCGCAGCCTTATCCTCGCCATCGACCAGGGCACAACCAGTTCGCGCTCGATCCTGTTCGACCGGGACGGCACGATCGTCGCGGTCGCGCAACGCGAGTTCAAACAGCATTTCCCGCAACCGGGTTGGGTCGAACACGACGCGACCGAAATTTGGCAGACGCAGCGCGCGACCATCGCCGAGGTGCTCGCGAAATCCGGCGCCAGAGCCTCTGAAGTAGCGGCCATCGGGATCACCAACCAGCGCGAGACTACCGTGCTCTGGGACCGGGCCAGCGGCCTCCCGGTGGCGCCCGCCATCGTCTGGCAGGATCGGCGCACGGCCGAATCCTGCGCCCTGCTCAAGGAGGCCGGGCATGAGCCGGCCGTCACCGCGAGCACCGGGCTGGTGCTTGACCCCTATTTCTCCGGCACCAAGCTCGCGTGGCTGCTCGACAACATTCCCGGTGCGCGCGCGCGCGCCGAATGCGGCGAACTCGCCTTCGGCACCATCGACACCTGGCTGGCCTGGCAATTGAGCGCCGGGCGCCTGCATGTCACTGACCCGAGCAATGCCAGCCGCACCATGCTGCTCAACCAGCGCACGCTGCAATGGGACGAGCAGATGCTTGAGCTGCTGCGCATCCCGCGCGCCTGCCTGCCGAAGATCGTCCCGTCCTCGGGAATCTGCGGCGAAGTGACGCTGGACGGGCACCAGGTGCCGCTGTCAGGACTGGCCGGTGACCAGCAGGCGGCGCTCTTCGGCCAGGCGTGCTTCGAGCCGGGGATGGCCAAGAACACCTACGGCACGGGCTGCTTCCTGCTCATGAATGTCGGCGGAGAACCGATTGCTTCGCGCAGCCGGTTGCTCTCCACAGTGGGCTGGCAAACACAGTCAACCCGTTATGCACTCGAAGGCAGCGTCTTTGTCGGTGGCGCAGTGGTGCAGTGGCTGCGCGACGGACTGCAGATCATCAAACATGCCAGCGAGATCGAGGCACTGGCTGCCAGCGTTGGCGACAGCGCTGGCGTGGTGCTGGTGCCGGCCTTCACCGGGCTGGGCAGCCCGCACTGGGATCCCTACGCCCGCGGCACCATCGTCGGGCTGACGCGCGGCTCCGGGCGCGCGGAGATCGCGCGCGCCGCGCTCGAGGCAATCGCCTTTCAGAGCGCCGACCTGCTCGATGCCATGCAGTCCGACTCGGGCCGGGCGCTGGTCGAGCTGCGGGTCGATGGCGGCGCCACCGCCAACAACCTGCTGATGCAGATCCAGGCCGATCTCCTCGGCGTTCCGGTGGTCAGGCCAAAGACTACCGAGACCACGGCGCTGGGGGCGGCCTACCTCGCCGGCCTGGCGGTCGGTTACTGGACTGATACCGACGAACTGAGCGCCAACTGGCAAGTCGACCGGCGTTTTGAGCCAGCGATCTCGCGCGACGAGGCAGCAACCCGCACCGAACTATGGCGCCGGGCACTGGAGCGCTCACGCAACTGGGCGATGCCCTAGCCCGGGTCAGCGCCCGCGGGCGGCTCTCAACTCAGGGCTTGATCTGGTCGACGGCGTCGGTGATCAGGACGTCGAGACCCCAGCCCAACAATTCTTCGGCGCGTTCGGGGTCATTGACGGTATAGGCCGCCACCCGCAATCCGGCCTCGTGGGCGCGTGCGATGATCTCGGCAGAGAGCGTCGCGTAGTGGGTGTCAACGGCGACGCAACCAAGACCGAGGCAGGTCTCGAGCCAATCCTCCGGCAGGGTCGTGAAAAGCAGTGCCCGCGGGAGCTCCGGCGCGTGAGCGCGCGCCGCCTCGAGCGCCGTCACCGAGAATGAAGACAGCAGCGGCGGCACTGCTGCGTCGCGCCAGAGTTCGCGCACTTCAAGCGCTACCGCCGCACCGGTCTCTTCGTCGGATCCGGGAGAGGGCTTGATCTCGATATTGGCCAGGTGATCATTGGCCCGCAGCCAGCTTGCCACCCGCGCCAGAGTCGGCACGCTCTCGCCGGCGTACGCCGCGGAGTGCCAGCTGCCGGCATCGATGCGCGCCAGGTCGGCCAGTGTCGCAGCGGCGACGCGGCCGGTTGCGTTGGTGGTCCGATTGAGCAGCGCGTCGTGCATCAGCACCAGTTCGTGGTCGGCGCACAATTTGACGTCGAACTCGAACATCCGGTAGCCGAACTGTGCGCCCAGCCGCAGCGCCGCCAGGGTGTTCTCCGGCGCCAGCTTGCCGGCCCCGCGATGGGCAACCAGCACCGGATAGGGCCATGGTGTCATTTCACGATGCGCTTCTTGGTGGTCGCGTCGAACCAGTGCACCATCTCGGCCGTGGTCTGCAACGCCACGGTATCGCCGACCCGCGGGGGGACTACGGTTTCCTCCATCCGCACGGTGAACAACTGGCCGCAAACCCGGCCGTAAACCAGTCGTTCGGCGCCGAGCATCTCGATGACTTCAACCTGGAACTGCCACCCCGGGCTGCCTGCGGCCGCGACGTCGGCGTGCTCGGGACGCAGGCCGAGAATGACCCTGCCGCTGCGCGGCGCCGGCGCGCTCAGATTCAGCACCTGTCCGCCCGACGAGAAGCGCGTGCCATCGACCTCGCCCTCGATCAGATTCATCGGCGGCGAACCGATAAAACTCGCGACGAAGGTAGTGGCGGGCTGGCGATAGACTTCTTCGGGACTGCCGATCTGCTCCATCACGCCCGCGTTCATGACGAGCATGCGTTGCGCCAGCGTCATCGCCTCGACCTGGTCATGGGTTACGAACAGCGAGGTAACTCCCAGTTCGGTGTGCAGTTTCTTGATTTCGATCCGGGTCTGGGCGCGCAACTTGGCGTCGAGATTGGAGAGCGGCTCGTCGAACAGGAACACCTGCGGCTGGCGCACGATGGCGCGCCCCATTGCAACCCGTTGACGCTGGCCGCCAGAGAGTTGACGCGGGGTGCGCTTGAGAAACTCGCCCAGTTCAAGAATCTTGGCGGCCTTCTGTACCCGCTGCTCGATTTCGTCCTTGGAGACCTTGGCAATCTTCAGGCCATAGGCCATGTTGTTGTAGACGCTCATGTGCGGATAGAGCGCGTAGTTCTGGAACACCATCGCAATATCACGCTGCGCCGGCTCGACGTCGTTGACCACCCGCTCGCCGATCGCGATCTCTCCCGAAGTGATTTCCTCGAGACCGGCGACCATGCGCAACAACGTGCTCTTGCCGCAGCCCGAAGGGCCGACGATCACGATGAATTCGCCATCGGCGATTTCGGCGCTGACGCCATGGATCACCTTGTTGGCGTGGGCACCGCGCCCGTAAGTCTTGGTCACGTCGCGGATGGAAATAGAAGCCATGCCTGTCCTTGGAGAAAACGGTATTTCGTTGTGTCGCGTGCCGCTACTTCTCGGCGTCTACGAGGCCCTTGACGAACCACCTCTGCATCACCAGCACCACTACTGCCGGCGGAATCATCGCCATCATGGCGGTCGCCATCACCAGGTTCCACTCGTTGGCGGCGTCGCCACCGGCAATCATGTGCTGGATCCCGACCACCACCGGATACATCCTCTCCTCGGTCGTGATCAGCAGCGGCCAGAGGTACTGGTTCCAGCCGTAGATGAACTGGATCACGAACAATGCCGCCACCGAGGTCGACGACATCGGGATCAGGATGTCCCGGAAGAAGCGCATCGGCCCGGCGCCGTCGACCCGCGCCGCTTCGACCAACTCGTCAGGTACGGTCATGAAGAACTGGCGGAACAGGAAGGTGGCGGTCGCGGAGGCGATCAGCGGGATCGTCAGCCCCGCGAAGCTGTTGAGCATTCCGAGATCCGAGATGACCTGGTAGGTTGGACCGATCCGCACCTCCACGGGCAGCATCAGGGTGACGAAAATTGCCCAGAAAATGAACATCTTGAAGCGGAAACGGAAATACACGATCGCAAAGGCCGAAAGCAGCGAGATCGCGATCTTGCCGATCGATATGGTCAGCGCCATCACCAGACTGACGTACATCATGCGCCCGACGGGAGCCTTCGATCCCGGACCTTCCCCCGTGCCCAGCAGTGCGGTCTGGTAGTTCTCGATCATCTGGTCCCCGGGCACCAGCGACATCGGCGCCTGCACGATCTCGGCGCGCTCGTGCGTCGAGGCGACAAAGGTCAGGTAGACCGGAAAGGCAACGATAGCGATGCCGATGATCAGGATCAGGTGCGACAGCGCGGTAGTCCAGGGGCGGCGTTCAACCATCGTGCAACCTCAGTAATTGACCCGGCGTTCGATATAGCGGAACTGGACCACGGTGAGCGCAACCACGATCACCATCAGCACCACCGACTGCGCTGCCGAACTGCCCATGTCCATCGCCTTGAAGCCGTCGTAGTAGAGACGGTAGACCAGGATCGAAGTGGCCTTGCCCGGGCCGCCCTCGGTGGCCGAATCGACGATCGCGAAAGTGTCGAAGAAGGCGTAGACGACGTTCATCACCAGCAGGAAGAACGCCACTGGCGAGAGCAGCGGGAAAGTGATCGACCAGAATCGGCGCCATGGTCCGGCGCCGTCAATCGCCGCCGCCTCGATCAGCGACTTCGGTATCGACTGCAACCCGGCGAGGAAGAACAGGAAGTTGTACGAGATATTCTTCCATACCGCGGCCATCACGATCAACGTCATCGCGTGATTGCCATTGAGCATGTGGTTCCACTGGAACCCGCTGGCACGCAGCCACCAGGCGACGACACCGACGCTGGGCGCAAACATGAACAGCCACAGCACGCCAGCCACCGCCGGCGCCACCGCATAAGGCCAGATCAACAGTGTCTTGTAGAAGGTCGCAGCGCGCACGACGCGATCGGCCATGACCGCGAGCAGCAGCGACAGGATGATTCCCAGCCCGGCGACCGAAATCGAAAATACCGCGGTGGTCTTGAACGAATCCCAGTAGTAGGGATCGTTGAAGACGCGCTGGAAATTGGCGAGTCCGACCCACTCGGTCGAAGTCCCGAAGATGTCCTGGCTCTGCAGCGACTGGATGATCGCCTGCCCGGCGGGCCAGAAGAAGAAGATGCTGATCACCGCGACCTGCGGCGCGATCAGCACCCAGGGCAACCAGCTGGAGCGAAAGAGGACGCGCTTTTCGACGGACACGATTCTCGGCTTACGATGACTTGTTGTTGCAAAAAACGCGGCGGGCGCCTTCCAGCGCCCGCCAGTGTTACCCGCGTTAACTCAACCGGTCAACCCTTGTTGGCCTTCTCGAAGCGCTCGAGCAATTCGTTGCCGCGCTTGACAGCCGAATCGAGACCTTCCTTGACCCCGACCTTGCCGCCGAGAATGTTCTCCACTTCCTCGTCCATGATGGTGCGGATCTGCACGAAATTGCCGAGCCGGATGCCGCGCGACTTGTCCGTTACCTTGCGGATCATCTGCGTCACCGAGACGTCGGCACCCACGTTCTCCTTGTAGAAGCCGCTCTTCTCGGTCAACTCGAAGGCCGCCTTGGTGATCGGCAGGTAACCGGTGCGCTTGTGACTCTCGGCGGCCACATCAGGCTGCGACAGATACTTGAAGAACTCCGCCACCGCCTTGTAGTGGTCGGCCGGTTTGCCCGCCATGACCCACAGGCTGGCACCGCCGATCACGCTGTTCTGCGGCGCACCCTGGACGTCCGGATAGTAGAGCAGGGTCGAAATGCCGTAGGCGAACTTGGCGTTCTTCTCGACATTGCCGCGCAGCCCCGACGAGCCGGTGGTCATGGCGCACTCACCGGACACGAATGTGGCATCAGCCTTGTTGCCGCGACCCTTGTAGACGAACAAGCCCTGCTTGGACATGTTGGCAAGGTTGGTGAAGTGGCGCACGAACAAGGGGCCGTTGATCATCATGCGCGCGTCCATGCCGCGCATCCCGTTACCCTTGGTGGCGAATTCGATGTTGTGCCAGGCGGCAAAGTTCTCGAACTGGGTCCAGCCCATCCAGCTCGCAGTCATCGGGCACTCGTGTCCACTCGCCTTGAGCTTGGCGGCAGCCAGTACGGCCTCGGGCCAGGTCTTGGGCGGATTCGCCGGATCGAGTCCGGCGGCCTTGAACGCGTCCTTGTTGTAGTAGAACACCGGCGTCGAGCTGTTGAACGGGAAGCTCAGCATCTCGCCACTGGGAGCGGTGTAATAACCGGCAACGGCGTCGACATAGGCCTTGGGATCAAAGGTGACACCGGCTTTCTTCATCACCTGGGTGACCGGCACGATCGCGCCCTTGCTGGCCATCATGGTCGCGGTGCCGACTTCGAACACCTGGAGAATGTCGGGGGCGTTGCCGGCGCGGAACGCCGCGATTCCGGCGGTCATCGACACGTCGTAGCTGCCCTTGTAGACCGCAGTTACCTTGTAGGCACTCTGGCTCTTGTTGAAATTGGCCGCGAGGTCATTGACCCACTCGCCGAGCGCGCCGCCCATCGAGTGCCACCACTGGATTTCGGTGACGGCGTGCGCTGGTGCGGCGCCGAAGGTGGCTCCGGCAATGGCCGATGCCATGACGGCTCGACCAATTGTTAGTTTCAGACTGGTCATCAAATTCTCCCTGTTTAAAGGACTTATAGATCAGTGCAAAGGACAATGCGTGCGAACGACCCATTCGTGAGTCTCGACCCGCGGAGTTTACTCCAGGCTACTGGCCTGATGTTGCTGCATTGCACCTATGGCCGCATCGACGCGGCGCGGGGTACTTCAGTCGGGCGGAACCGGATACACCGGGGGCGGTGAACCCGCGAACTGGGCGACGGCAACTCCGCCCAGCGTGATCGCGGCGCCCACGAGTTTGACCGTGGTAAAGATTTCGCCGCCTATGGCCCAGGAAACCAATCCCGCGACGGGTGGCATCAGGTACATCAGCGGCGCGGTCCGGGCCACGCCGCGGACCCCGTTGATCCAGCCCCAGGCAAGCCAGCCGCCGAACGCCGAGATGATCACCGCCCAGAGCATCCCCAGCCAGACCGTGGCCGGCATTGCGCTCCACGCGATCGCGATTCCCTCCGGCGCGGTGATCAGGACCAGCGGCACCGCACCGATCATGGTCGCGTAAGTCATCACCGTGACGCTGCCCAACCGGTCGATCAGCGGTTTCGCCGCCACCGTGTAGTAGGAGAAGAACGTCGCGGCCACCAGCAGCACCAGGTCGCCGCCCGAGGCGCGCCAGCGCCCGCCGAACATCTTGTCCGAGAGGAACAGCAGCACGCCGATGAGCGCGATTGCCACCCCGATCACCTGCATCCGGCGCAGCGTCTCGACGCGCATGGCGCGCAGGATCAGCAGGGTAAAGACCGGACCACAGGCGAGGATTACCGAACTGGAGAAGGCGGTCGAGAGAAAGATCCCGTAGGTGACCAGCCCGACGTGGAGCAGATGTCCCGCCAGCCCGATCACGACCAGCCGCCAGGCGTCGGCGCGCGAGACCCGCGGCCACGCCAGGCCGTGGCGATAGGTGAGCAGCGCCGCCGCGCACAGCGGCATGATCAGGTAGCGCACGAACAGGAAGCCGCCCGGTCCGGTATGGCCGAAGACGAATTTCTGGACACTGAAGTTGGCGCCCCAGACCAGCACCAGGACGATGCCGGCGATGACCGCCTGGCGGGAGCGCCGTGCGAGGGCTTCGGAAGTCAGGGTTGCTCCAGGATCGGTCGGTAGCTCAGCGGGCCGTCGCGCCCAGCAGAATCTGCCCGGCGATCGCCATCTGGCAGAGGAAGCCGGCGAGGAATGAAATCGTGCGCACCCAGGGAAATGCGAAGGTGTAGCCGATCAGGTGCACTACCCGGGCCCAGAAGTAGGCCATCGCCGCGAAGGCCGTGAGCGCGCTGTTGGCGCCGCTCGAGTGGGCGACCAGGACCAGCGTCGCGAACACCACCAGGTTCTCGACCGCGTTGTAATGCGCGGCGCGCATCCGCGTAGCCCAGGGTGCGAGCGGCTTGAGATGCGGCGTGTAGCCGAGCGCGTCAGTCAGTCCGCGCACCGTTACCGAGTTGACGATGTAGGGGATCCAGATCAGGGCCGTCAGCACGCTCACCCAAGCCAGGTACTTCAACTCGATGGTCATTTCGCTCTCCTTTGCGCCTTGATCGTACGCGCGCTTCCGATGCCTGGCGATTGCCGTCGCGCAGGACCTAACCCTGGGCAGTGCCAGTATCGGGCAATTGCCGGCCAGCGACAATTCTGGCCGCCGAAACAATGTAAAAGACTGTATATTTATACAGTCATGTTCCCCAACTACGCCGAACTGCACTGCACCACCAATTTCTCGTTCCTGCGCGGTGCGTCGCACCCCGAGGAACTGGTGGAGCGCGCGCTCGAGCTCGGCTACTCGGCGCTCGCGATCACTGACGAGTGCTCGCTCGCCGGGGTGGTCCGCGCCCATCTGCAGGCGCGCAACACCGCGCTGGCGCTGCTCATCGGGGCCAGCTTCGCACTGCGTGACGCGTGGCCGCAGCACCATCATGACGATGGCGGCCCGGCGGGGACTCTCCCAGCGGCATCGCGCCTGGTATTGCTGGCTTGCAACCGCCACGGCTACGGCAACCTCGCGGAACTGATCACCACGGCCAGAAGGCGCGCCGCCAAGGGCTCGTACCAGCTGCGGCGCAGCGACCTGGAAGGTGGCATCGACGACTGCCTCGCGCTGCTGGTGCCCTCGCCCGCCATCGCCGGCGCAGCGCCAGGAGAACTGGCGGCCTTGTGCCGACAGGCGCGGTTCCTGGGAGAGCGTTTCCCGGGACGCTGCTGGCTGGGAGCCGAGTTGCTCACCCGCGGCCACGACGCGGCCCTGCTCGAAGCGCTGCGCGCCCTCGGCCAGAGCAGCTCGCTGCCGCTGGTGGCGGCCGGTGACGTGCTCTTTCACGTGCGTTCGCGCAAGCGGCTGCACGACACGCTCGCCGCGATCCGCATGAACCAGCCGCTGCGCGAGCTGGGCCGGGCGGTCGCGCCCAACGCCGAGCAGCACCTGCGCAGCCGCTTGCGGCTGGCGCGAATCTACCCCCCGGAACTGCTCGCCGAAAGCGTCGCGCTCGCCGGACGCTGCAGTTTCTCGCTCGATGAGCTGCGCTACGAATATCCCCGCGAAATAGTTCCACCAGGCCGCACCCCCGGCGACTGGCTGCGCCAGCTCACCATGGAAGGGGCCACACGGCGCTACCCCGGGGGAATGCCGGACGCGGTTGCAGCGCAGATCGGACACGAGCTGGCGCTGATCACCGAGCTCGGCTACGAGCCTTATTTCCTGACGGTAGCCGACATCGTCGCCTTTGCCCGCACCCAGGGCATCCTGTGCCAGGGCCGGGGCTCGGCGGCCAATTCGGCGGTCTGCTACTGCCTCGGGATCACCGAGGTCGATCCGGCGCGGATGAACATCCTGTTCGAACGCTTCATCAGCCGCGAACGCGACGAGCCGCCCGACATCGATGTCGATTTCGAGCACCAGCGCCGCGAGGAGGTTATCGCCTACCTCTATCGCAAGTACGGGCGCCACCGCGCGGCACTCACCGCGACCGTGATCTCCTATCGTGCCCGCTCGGCGCTGCGCGACGTCGGCAAGGCGCTGGGGATCGATGCGCAGCGCATCGACGCTCTTTCCCGCGCCCACCAGTGGTGGGCCGACACCCTGGAAGCCGAGCGGCTGCGTGAAGCCGGCTTCGACCCTGCAGCACCGGTCGTGGCGCTGTGGCTCGAGCTGACCGCCCAGCTGCGCGGCTTCCCGCGTCACCTCTCGCAGCATCCGGGCGGGTTCGTGCTCGCCCGCGACCGCCTGAGCCGGCTGGTTCCGATCGAGAACGCCGCCATGGCGGGGCGCAGCGTGATCGAGTGGGACAAGGACGATCTTGACGCACTTGGCATCCTCAAGGTCGATGTTCTGGCGCTGGGGATGCTCTCGGCAATCCGGCGCGCGCTCGAGTTGATCGGACAGCGCCGCGGCGCAGCCCCGGGCGAAGCGGCATTTCGCATCCAGGACATTCCGGCCGAGGATCCCCGGACCTACGAGATGATCTGCCGCGCCGATACCGTCGGGGCCTTCCAGATCGAATCGCGCGCGCAGATGAGCATGCTGCCGCGCCTGCAGCCGCGCTGCTTCTACGATCTGGTGATCGAGGTCGCAATCGTCCGCCCCGGCCCGATCCAGGGCGGCATGGTCCACCCCTACCTGCGCCGGCGCCAGGGGCTCGAAGCGGTGTCCTATCCGCGCGAGGAAATCAGGCCGGCACTGGCGCGCACGCTGGGCATCCCGATTTTCCAGGAGCAGGTGATGCAGATCGCGATGCTCGCGGCGGGCTTCACCCCCGGTGAAGCCGACCAGTTGCGCCGGGGGATGGCGGCGTGGCGGCGCAAGGGCGGATTGCACGTCTTTCGCGAGCGCGTGGTGGGCGGGATGCTGGCGCGCGGCTACGACCGGGAGTTCGCCGAGGCGATCTTCCGGCAGATCGAGGGGTTTGGCGAATACGGCTTCCCGGAAAGCCATGCGGCGAGCTTCGCATTGCTGGTCTACGTCTCGTGCTGGATCAAGTGCCACGAGCCGGCCGCGTTTCTGGCCGCGCTGCTCGACAGCCAGCCGATGGGCTTCTACGCCCCGGCACAACTGGTGCGCGATGCACGCGCGCACGGGGTCGAGGTGCGCGGCGTGGACGCCATGGTGAGCCAGTGGGAGTGCTCGCTGGAAGAGACCTCGTCAGCCCCGCCGTGCCTGCGCGAGAGCGTCGACCATCGCCCGCAACCGGCGGTGCGCCTGGGGCTCAGCCGGATCCACGGGCTCTCCGAGAGCGGCGCCCGGCGCCTGCTGGAGGTCCGCGACGACCGCCGGCGCGAACGCGGCCTGGCGGTCCCGACGGCGGGGGAACCGCTGCTCGATTTTCCGTTCGACAGCATCGAGGACCTGGCGCGCGCCTGCTCCCTGAAACAGTCCGACCTCCAGGCACTGGCTCGGGCCGACGCGCTCGCGGCACTCGCCGGGCACCGCGTCCAGGCCAACTGGGAAGTGGCGGCCATCCGGCCGTTGCCGGCGCTGCTGGCGCAAGCCCGCTTTGACGAAGCGCCGACGGCGCTGGCGGAACCTTCCGAGGGCGAAGCCATCATCGCCGACTACCAGTCGCTGGGAATCCCGATGGGCCGCCATCCGCTGGCACTGCTGCGCCCGGCGCTCAGGCGCCTGCGGGTCCGTCCGGCAAGCAGCCTGGGCGAGTGCCGGTCCGGCCAGATCGCCCGTGCCAGCGGGCTGGTCACCCACCGCCAGCGTCCCCAGACCGCCAGCGGCACGATCTTCGTGACCATCGAAGACGAAACCGGCGCGGTCAACGTGATCATCTGGCCGGCGGTATTCGAACGCTTCCGCAGCGCGGTGCTCGGCGCCCGCCTGATGAGCGTCTACGGCATCTGGCAGCGCGATGGCGAGAGCGGCGCGGTGATGCACCTGATCGCTCGCCGCGTGGTCGACCACTCGGCGCTGCTGGGCCGGCTCGCCACCGGCAGTCGTGATTTTCGCTGACCGGCGCTTCCCGCCGGCCGTCGACCGGGGCTGCGCTCAGCCCGCGGCCAACCCGCGTGCCAGGTCGGCGCTGAGATCGGCTACGTTCTCGACCCCGACCGCAACCCGCAGCAGCCCTTCGCCGATGCCGGCCGCCAGCCGCGCCTCGGGCCCGATCCGCGCGTGGGTGGTGCTGGCCGGATGGGTGATCGTGGTCTTGACGTCACCCAGGTTGGCGGTGATCGACAGCAAGCGACAGTTGTCGATCACTTGCCACGCCCGGCGGCGGCGGGTTTCGTCGTCGCCTCCGCCGACCTCGAACGCGATGACCGCACCTCCGGCGCTTTGTTGCGCCATCGCCAGGCGATGCTGGGGATGTGATTCCAGCCCGGGATACAGCACCCGCTCGACGGCCGGATTGGCCTCGAGCCAGCGCGCGAGCGCGAGCGCATTGGCGCACTGGCGCTCCATGCGCAGCCCCAGGGTTTCGATCCCCTTGAGCAGCACCCAGGCGTTGAACGCGGAGAGCGTCGGGCCGGTGGCGCGAACGAAGGGAACCAACGTCTCCTCGATGAAGGTGCGCGAGCCGAGCACCGCTCCGCCCAGCACCCTGCCCTGGCCGTCGAGATACTTGGTCGCCGAATGCACCACGATGTCGGCACCCAGCGCCAACGGCCGCTGCAGCGCCGGCGAACAGAGGCAATTGTCGACGACCAGCAGCACCCCGGCCTCGCGGGCGATGGCGCCGATCGCTGCCAGGTCGGCGATCTCGGTCAGCGGGTTCGATGGCGTCTCGAGGTAGAAAAGTTTCGTATCGGGGCGCACTGCCGCCCGCCACTGCCCGGGGTCGGTCACGTTGACGTAGTCGACCGCGACGCCAAAGCGCTCGAGAATCTTGAACATCTGCAAGGTTGCGCCGAACAGTTCCCGGGCGGCAACGACGTGGCTGCCGTTGGCGGTCAGGCTCATCACGGTCGCCATGATCGCCGACATTCCGGAGGCGGTGGCGACGCACGCTTCGGCGCCCTCGAGCATCGCCAGGCGCTCCTGGAACGCGCTCACGGTCGGATTGCTGGCCCGCGAATAGACGAAACCAGGTTCGTCGCCCGCGAAGCGCGCGGCAGCCTGCGCGGCGTTCTCGAACACGAAGCTCGAGGTCAGGAAGATCGGCTCGCTGTGCTCGAGGTAATGGGTGCGTTCCAGCCCGCTGCGCACCGCCATGGTGTCAAAACCGGGAACCGGATCAGTCGGGTGATCGGCGCGCTTGTCGGCCATCGTCATCGCCTCCGGCTACTCGTCGCCACGCGACTGGTAGTGCAGGTTCATCTGGTTGCCGCCACTGTCCTCTTCAAGGCCGCGGGGTGCAGCCAGTCGCGAAGCCTCCAGTCCGCCGAGATATTCCGGCGTCACGTCTCCCGTAACGTAGATGCCATCGAAGCATGCGCAGTCCAGGCTCAGCAACTGCGGATTGATGTCCTGGATGGCCCGGCGCATCCCGGCGACGTCCTGGTAGATCAGCGCATCGGCGCCGATCGCCAGCCGGATCTCCTCGTCATCGCGGCCATGGGCGATCAATTCGCCGGGCGTCGGCATGTCGATGCCGTAGACATTGGGATAGCGCACCGGCGGCGCAGCCGAGGCGAAGTAGACGCGGTTGGCGCCAGAATCGCGCGCCATCTGGACGATTTCCTGCGAGGTCGTGCCGCGGACGATCGAATCGTCGACCAGCAGCACGTTCTTGCCGCGAAACTCGACGCTCATCGCATTGAGTTTCTGGCGCACCGAGCGCTGGCGGATCGCCTGCCCGGGCATGATGAAGGTGCGACCGACATAGCGGTTCTTGAGGTAACCCTCGCGATAGTCGAGCCCAAGCTTGCTCGCCAACTGCATCGCGGCCGGGCGCGAGGTGTCGGGAATCGGCATCACCACGTCGACCGCCCCATCCGAGAGGACCGAAGAGACCCGGTCGGCGAGATACTCGCCCATCCGCAACCGCGTCCCGTAGACCGACGCGCCATCGATGATCGAATCGGGGCGGGCGAAGTAGACGTACTCGAACGCACAGGGGTTCAACGAGGAACTGGCAGCACACTGGCTGGTGTGAAGCTGGCCATCGAGGTCGATGAAGATGGCCTCGCCGGGGGCGACGTCGCGCGCCAGGCGGAAACCGAGGCCCTCGAGGGCCACCGACTCCGACGCCACCATGTATTCGGTGCCGCCGCGCACCTCGCGTTCTCCGAGGCACAGCGGACGGATGCCGAACGGGTCGCGAAACGCCAGGATGCCGTAACCGGCGATCTCGGCAACGCAGGCATAGGCACCGCGCACCCGGCCATGCAGCTCGCCGACCGCGCGAAAGATCGTCGCCGGATCCAGCGACACCCCGACAGTTGCCTCCTGCAGGGAATTGGCCAGCACATTGAGCAGCACTTCGGAGTCGGAGGCAGTGTTGATATGGCGCCGGTCCCGGCGGAACATCTCGATGCTCAGCTGGGCCGAGTTGGTGAGATTGCCGTTGTGCGCGAGGGTCAGGCCAAATGGCGCATTGACGTAGAACGGCTGCGCCTCCTCCGAACTCGACGCCGAGCCGGCAGTCGGGTAGCGGACGTGGGCAATCCCCGAATTACCGGTCAGGGCACGCATGTTGCGGGTGCGAAAGACATCGCGCACCAGGCCATTGCCCTTCTGCATATGGAAGGTGCTCGCCGCGCAGGTCGCGATGCCGGCAGCGTCCTGCCCCCGGTGCTGGAGCAACAGCAACCCGTCGTAGAGCAATTGGTTGACCGGCCCCTTAGCTACTATGCCGAGGATTCCACACATCGCCGCTAAACCTCCTCGATTCCTGCCGACGACCCATGCCGACCTGGCCAGGGTGCGTGTTTGAGCTTGATCTGGCGCTCGGGCCGCGCCGACAGGTACGGATCGATGACGTCGGCGATCCAGTCGAGCAGCGGGCGCGAATAGGCCTTCTGCCAGGACTGGTCATTGTCCATTCCGGTCAGGCGCGCCGCGGCGACCATCAGCGCTACCAGCACCAGGGCGCGGAGCACGCCGAACAGGCCGCCGGCGAGCCGATCGGCACCGCCCAGACCGATGCCGTTGATCGCCTTGCTCAACAGCGCCCCGAGCAGCCGCACCAGCACGAACAGGACCAGGAAAACCAGTACCACCATGACCCAGGACTTTTCCTGGAAACCGGTGTACTCGATCGCCAGCGGCGCCAGCAGTGGCGCCCCAAGCAGCGCGACGACCCAGGCGCCAAGCGCGAACACGGTCCTGATCATGCCGCGAATCAGGCCGATCAGCACCGAGATGCCAACGACCAGGACCAACACGTAGTCCCAGCCGGTAAGCGCTCCGAAATCCATCGGGGTCAGGGGGCGATGATCGCCGAATCGATGCCGGCGGCCTTGAGCCGCGCCCTGGCCTTCTCGGCCTCTTCCCTGGTCTTGAACGGGCCGACCCGTACGCGGATCCGCTCGCCCTTGGGGGTCTTGATACGCTCGGTGTAAGCCTTCAGTCCGGTCTTGCGGGCGCGCGCGAGTTGTTCCTTGGCGCCCTTGTCACTGGCAAAAGCGCCGATCTGGACCGCAAACGGGTGCTCGGGCGCAGCGCCGTTGGCGCTCTCCTTTGGCGCTACCGCCGCCGGCTTGTCCGCCGCGATTGATGCCGCCGGCTTGCTCTTGGAGGTGATCTCCGGAGGCTTGGCCTCGGCTGGTTCGGGTTTGGCCGGCGCCGCCTCGGGTTTGGCCGGCGCGGCTTCTGCTGGCTGGGCCTCGACTACGGTCTGGTTCCCAGCAGCAGCGCCGTCCGAATTGGCCTCGACTGCAGGTGGATTTTGCGGCTCTGCAATCCGGCCGGGTTCGCGCGGCTGAATCTCGACCTGCACTTCCTGGACCGGCTTGCGGGGCTCGGAATCAAGGAACAGCGGCAGCAACACCGCCGCCAGCAGCGCCAGCACTATGGCTCCGAGCAAACGCCGGCGCGCGCGCTTCTTCTCTTCGAGATCGGGGTCGGACGCCAGGCTGTCTGGGGCGCGTTTGGGCATATCAGTTGGCGTCCGCGTCTGGAGACAGTTCGCGCTCGGCGAGTATGTCAGCCACGGTCAGGAAAGAACCGAACACGGCGATTCTATCATCGGGACCGGCCACTTGCCGCGCCGCAGCAAGTCCGGCTCTCGGACTCGGATGGTTCGAAACCACCACCGGGGCAGCGGCGCCCGGCTGGCCGCTACCGGCCCGGGCTCCGGCGCCCTCGGCCGCGGCCACGATTTCCCGTGCCAATCCGGCCGCGGCGGCGGCCCGCTCTCCTGGCAAATCAACCACGAACCAGCGACTGATTCGTCCCAACATCGGCGCCAGCACGCCGGCGATGTCCTTGTCGGCCATGATCCCGAACACCGCCATGGTGACTCCGGCACACCCCTGCTGGTCGAGATTGCGGGCCAGCTGGGCGCTCGCGTGGGGGTTGTGCGCGACGTCCAGAACAACCACCGGATCGCGCTCGAGCACCTGGAAGCGTCCGGCCAGCCGCGCCGTGAGCAAGCCGCGCTGGAGCGCCGCCCGCTCGCAGCGGGGCCGGCGGCCAGGATCGTCCTCATGCGCAGCTGCGGCCAGCGCCTCGAGGGCGGCAATCGCGCCGGTCGCATTGGCGATCTGGTTTGAACCGCGCAAGGCCGGCAGCGGGAGGCCCTGGTGGCGCCACCCCGGCCCCCAGCAGCTCCAGGTGCCGTCCTCGAGAGCAAAGCCGAAATCCCGGCCAATGAGCTGCAACTGGGCGCCGATCGCGGTGGCGTAGGCGAGCAGGCTGGCCGGCGCGTGCTCGTCGGCGCAGACTGCGGGGCGGCCGGGACGGAAGATGTGGGCCTTCTCCCAGCCGATCGCTTCGCGCGTGTCTCCCAGGAAGGCCTCGTGGTCGATATCGATGCAGGTCACGATGGCGCAGTCGGGGTCGATCACGTTGACCGCATCCAGCCGGCCGCCCAGACCGACCTCAAGGATCATCACGTCGGGCTCATCGTGCTGGAACAGCGACAGGATCGCCAGAGTGGTGAATTCGAAATAGGTCAGTGACACGTCGCCCCGGGCCGCCTCGACCTGCGCCAGGTGGGTCACCAGAAGATCATCGGCAACCTCCACCCCGCCCAGGCGTGCGCGTTCGTTGAAGCGCACCAGGTGCGGCGAGGTGTAGCTCGCGACGCGCTGACCGGCGGCAGTCAGCATGGCTTCGAGGAATGCGCAGGTCGAACCCTTGCCGTTGGTTCCGCCCACCGAGATCACCGTGCCCGAGAGGCGCAGCCGGAGCCGTTGCGCGACCAGCGCTACCCGCTCGAGGCCGAGCTCGATCGGCCGGGCATGGAGACGTTCGATGTATTCGAGCCATTGGCCCAGCGGCGCGCCGCTGGGCGGCACAGTCCCAGCCTGACTGGTGCTGCTCGCCACTGCGCGCCTTGGCACCAGGGCCTGGATCAGGAAAGCGTATCGATGGGCTGCTTGTGCAGCAGGGCCAGCAACTGGGCGATCTCGTCGCGCAGGTTGCGGCGATCGACGATCATGTCCACCGCACCCTTTTCAATCAGGAATTCGGCGCGCTGGAACCCCTCCGGCAACTTCTCGCGCACCGTCTGTTCGATCACCCGCGGGCCGGCAAAGCCGATCAGGGCCTTGGGCTCGGCGATCACGACGTCGCCGATGAAGGCGAAGCTCGCCGAGACGCCGCCCATGGTGGGATCGGTCAGCACCGATATGTATGGCAGGTGGGCCTCAGCCAGCTTGCGGAGCATCGCGGTGGTCTTCGCCATCTGCAGCAGCGAGAGCATTCCCTCCTGCATGCGCGCGCCGCCCGAGGCCGCAACGCAGATGAACGCGACCCGTTGCTCGAGCGCGGCCTGCACCCCGCGGGCGAAACGCTCACCGACCACCGAACCCATCGAACCGCCCATGAAGTCGAACTCGAAGGCCGCCACGACGACCGGCAGCGAGCGAATCGCCCCGCCCATTACCACCAGCGCATCGGTTTCGCCAGTCTGTTCGATCGCCTCCTGCAGGCGGTCAGGATACTTGCGGCTGTCACGAAACTTCAGGACGTCGAGTGGCAGGACTTCCTGGCCGATCTCGTAGCGCCCTTCCTGGTCGAGCAGCGTGTCGATCCGCAGCCGGGCATCGATGCGCATGTGGTGCGAGCATTTCGGGCAGACATTGAGGTTGGCGGCAAGGTCAGCGGAGTACAGCGCGGCCTCGCAGGCGCGGCACTTGACCCAGACCCCCTCGGGGACCCGCTTGCCGCCCGAACTGGAACGCTTGATCCGTGGCGGCAACAGTTTTTCCAGCCAGCTCATCTCATGTCCTCAGCTTTGGTCAAGCGCCTGCCTGATGCCGGCGATGAAGCTGGCGGCACGCGCGATGCCCTGTGCCGGATCGCCATCGTCGATCAGTTCGATCAGCCGTGACCCGATCACCACCGCATCGGCGTGGGCGCCCAGCGCGCGCGCGGTAGCGCCGTCGCGAATCCCGAATCCTACCCCGACCGGCAGCGCAATCCGAGCCTTGATGCGCGCCAGCTGCGCAATGACATCGGCCGTGTCGAGATGCCCGGCACCGGTCACCCCGCGCAGCGACACGTAATAGACGTAGCCGCTGGCGAGCCTGGCGACGGCATCGATGCGCTCCTCGCCCGAGGTCGGGGCCAGGAGGTAGATCGGATCGATCCCGGCGGCGCGCGCGGCCGCGGCAAAGTCGGCCGACTCCTCGGGCGGATAATCGACCACCAGCACGCCGTCGACTCCCGCCTGCGAAGCGGCGGCCAGGAACTCATCCGTGCCCATCCGTTCGATCGGGTTGGCATAGCCCATCAGCACCACCGGCGTCGCGCTGTCGGTGCTGCGGAAAGCGCGCACGAAATCCAGCACGTCGCTCATGCTGATGCCGTTGTGCAACGCGTGTTCGCTGGCGCGCTGGATCACCGGGCCGTCGGCCATCGGATCCGAAAACGGCACTCCCAGTTCAATCACGTCGGCACCGCTGGCGGCCAGCTGATGCATCAGCGCCACCGTCGTCGTGCGTTCCGGATAGCCGGCAGTGACGAACGGGATCAAGGCCACCCGCCCGGCGGCACGCAGGCTCTCGAACCTTTCCCGCATCCGCGCGCTCACTGCCCTTCTCCCTGACAACGGAGCAATTTTTCCATTCAGAACTCCAGTCCGGCGCGCTGCGCCACCGTGTGCATGTCCTTGTCGCCGCGTCCCGACAGGTTGACCAGGATCACCCGGTCCGATGCCAGCTTGGGCGCCAACTGCGCGGCATAGGCGAGCGCGTGGCTCGATTCGAGGGCCGGGATGATGCCTTCGATCCGGCAGCAGGTATGGAAGGCCGCGAGCGCCTCTTCATCGTCGATGGTCTCGTAGCGCGCCCGGCCGCTGTCCTTGAGCCAGGCATGCTCGGGGCCGACCCCGGGGTAGTCCAGTCCCGCCGAGACCGAATGGGTCTCGATGATCTGGCCGGCAGCGTCCTGGAGCAGGTAGGTGCGGTTGCCGTGGAGCACGCCCGGCGTACCGGCCGTGAGCGATGCCGCGTGCCGCCCGGTCGCGAGCCCGTCGCCGCCCGCCTCGACCCCGACCAGCGCGACCGACTGGTCATCGATATAGGGGTGGAAGATGCCCATCGCGTTGGAGCCACCGCCAACGCAGGCCACCACCACGTCGGGCTGGCGTCCGGCCATCAGCGGCATCTGGGTGATGCACTCCTTGCCGATGACCGACTGGAAATCGCGCACCATCATCGGATAGGGATGTGGTCCGGCGACCGTGCCGATGATGTAGAAAGTCGTCTCGACCTGGGTGACCCAGTCGCGCATCGCCTCGTTGAGCGCATCCTTGAGCGTTCGCGAACCGGAGAGCACCGGCACCACCTCGGCGCCAAGCAGCTTCATCCGGTAGACGTTCTGGGCCTGCCGGGCGATGTCCTCGCTGCCCATGTAGACCACGCACTCCATGCCGTAGCGCGCCGCAACGGTGGCCGTCGCAACCCCGTGCTGGCCGGCGCCGGTTTCGGCGATGACCCGGCGCTTGCCCAGGCGGCGTGCCAGCAGCGCCTGGCCGACGGTGTTGTTGATCTTGTGGGCGCCGGTGTGGTTGAGGTCCTCGCGCTTGAAATAGATCTGGGCGCCGCCCAGCTGTTCCGACCAGCGCCGCGCATGATAGATCGGGCTGGGCCGCCCGACGAAGTGCTCCATCTCGTAGGCGAACTCGGCGATGAATTCCGGATCTTCGCGAAACCGCTCGTAGGCCTCGCGCAGTTCGCGCAAGGCGTGCATCAGCGTCTCGGCGACGAATACCCCGCCATAAGGCCCGAAGTGCCCGCTGGCATCCGGAAAACTGTAACCGCTCATAGTCCACCCTCGCCGGTAACGGCCTCGCGCCGGGCGTCTGCCAGAAGCACTTCCTGCACGAATCGCGCCATCTTCCTGCTGTCCTTTTCCCTCGGATCGGCACCCTGAATGCCGCTCGATACGTCGACCCCGGTGGGGCAAACCTGCGCTATTGACTGGCCGACATTGGCCACCGTCAGCCCACCGGCGAGAATCAGCCGTGGCGGCCGTTGCCGCGGAATCGCCGTCCAGTCGAACCGGGTGCCGCTGCCCCCGTACTCGGCACTCCACGCATCGGCAATGAAGGCCTCGGCCTCGGGAAACCGAGAGAACGATTCTAGCAAATCACCCTGCTCCCGGACCCGCACCGCACGCCAGTACGGCACGCCCGCTGCCAGCGCCCGGGCGCACTCGAGCGGATCTTCGTCACCATGGAACTGGACCACGTCGAGCCCCACCGTGGCCACTGTCTGGGCCAGTACGCTGGCCGCGGGGTTTACGAACAGTCCCACCACCGCCACCCAGGACGGCACCCGGCGGCGCAGGGCGAGCGCGTCATCAAGCGTCAGGAAGCGCGAGCTTCCCGGGTGGAACACCAGCCCGACGGCATCGACGCCGAGCGCCGCGGCGGTATCGACGTCGCTCGCGCGCACCATGCCGCAGAATTTGATCCGCGTTCGCATCCTCTACTCCAGCCGGGACGCGCCCTGCCACAATGGCATCCCCGGTGGCGGGGCGGGCAGTCCGAAGCGGTCATCGTACGTCACACCCTGAAGGTACAACCCTTCAGCCGAGAAGGTCGGTGCCGCGAGCCTGCGATCGCGTCCGGCCAGCACTTTGCCGATCCAGTCCTCGGGCTGACGCCCGGTGCCGACGTAGACCAGCGAACCGACTATGTTGCGCACCATGTGGTGCAGGAAGGCGTTGCCCTCGAAGCACAGTGCGACCAACGGCCCCGATTCCTCGACCGATATCGCGGCGAGCCGCCGCACCGGCGTCTTCGCCTGGCACTGCGACGATCGGAATGCCGAAAAATCGTGCTCGCCCACTAGTTGCCGGCTCGCAGAGCGCATCGCGGCCACATCGAGACTGCGGAACACCCAGCCAGCGCGGCCCACCCACAACGGATGCTGCACCGGGGCACGGTGAATCAGGTAGACGTAGCGCCGCGACCGGGCGCCGAAGCGGGCGTGGAATTCCGGATCGACCTCGCGAGCATGGAACACCGCCACTGCCTTGGGCAAACGGGCGTTGGTGCCGCGCACCCAGGCCTGCGGCGAACGCTCTGCGGCGGTGTCGAAGTGCACCACCTGGCCGGTCGCGTGAACGCCGGCGTCGGTCCGCCCGGCGCAGGTGACCCGCACCGGGTGGCCGGCCAGCGCGGACAGCGACGCCTCGAGCGCGTCCTGCACCGCGCCCCCGTCGGGCTGCGTCTGCCAACCAGAGAAGCGGCTTCCTTCGTAACCGAGGATCAGGGCGATTCTTTTCACGATGCTCCAAAAAAAAGCGGGAAAGCCAAGCTTTCCCGCAGTTTGCCCGTTTGGCAAGGACAGCCGCCAGCGGCCGCCCTCGTCTAGCTGATCTTGGCCAGCAGGGCGCGTGCCTGTTCCTGTTGCGTCGAATCGCCTCCGGCGATGACTTCCTCGAGCAACTCGCGGGCTCCTTCCTTGTCGCCGATTTCCTCGTAGGCTCCGGCCAGATCGAGCTTGGTGGCCATTTCCTGCCAGCGCTCGGCATCGCCATCGACCGGCTTGGAGACCGTGTCAGGATTGAGATCGAGACCGATCGACGACAGGTCGACGAGACCCGGCTCAGGCTCGACCGGTCCGCTGAGGGTGTCGAACGACGGGATATCGACGTCGTATTCGTGCAGGTCGGCGATGGCATCGGGCTCGGCCCGCGCAACCGTCTTGGGCGAAGTCGCGCCCCGGTCGGCTGCCGGGCTGGTCGGGGCGGGAGTTGCTGCCTCGACCGCGGCATCGGCCTCCTCGCCAACGTCAAGCGACGGCAAGTCGATGCGGCCCTCCAGTGCTTTCTCGAGATCCGATTCTTTTGCCGGCGCCGGTGGTGAATCCGCCGCGCGCTGCTTTTCGGCCCGCACGACCGTCGAATCGGCCTCGGTATCGAGCTCGAAATCCAGGTCGGCGAAGGTCGAGCCCGCTGTTTCGGGAGCATCGTTGCCTTCGGCCACCGGTGCCGCATCCTCGCTCGCCCCGAACTCGGTGGGAGCACCGATTTCCGTGTCGGGTGCGTTGACCGGCTCCTGGCCGGTGTACAACGGGTTGTCAGGATCGATCGACAGACCCAGCATCACGACCTTGGGCCACTCCTCGTTCTGCCCGCCGCTCATGGCGAACATTTCCTGGGCCAGGGCGCCGAACCCGCCGACGTCACTGCGACCAGCGAGGACTTCACACAGCTTCAGCCTGATCGCCTGGCGGTCCGGCTGCCGGGACAGCGCCTCGCGCAGAATCTCCTCGGCCTGGGCTTCGCGGCCATAGGCGATGTAGACCTCGGCCTCCGCGATCGGATCGACCTCGGTCGAATGCACTTCGAGCCCCGAGTTCCGGGTGCTGCTCGCAAACAGGCTCTCGCCAGTATCGACGCTCTGGCCGCCGGTCGCGCCGAACAGCGAATTCGCGGTGAAAGCATCGGTCGCGACCAGGCTGTCCTCGAAGCGCTCGACACTCTTGCGTCGGCGCCTCAGGTACCAGGCATAGAAGCCACCCAACAGGGCCAGGCCACCCAACCCCGGCAACAGGATCGGATTCTCGGTCAGGTCATCAAAGAAACTCGGTGCCTGGGGCGCTGGCGCGGCCGGGGCCGCCGGCTTGGCAGCTTCCGGAGCCGGCTGGGGGGCTGGCGCGGCGGCCGGGGGCGTGACCGGAGCGGGTGCTTCGGCTCCCGGAGCAGCGGCCGGGGCGGCTGCGGGAGCTTCGGCTGCCGGAGCCGGGGCAGCGGCCACTGGTGCCGGGGCAGCCTCCTTGGCGGGTTCGGGAGCCGCGGTCACCGCCCCGGCGACTGGCCGGGAACTCATCCGCGCCTCGGACAGCTGGCGTTCGAGATCGGCCAGCTGGCGATTCTTGAGTTCGAGCAACTTCTGCAAATCGGCGACGTTGCGCTCGAGGTCGCTCATCCGCGACTGCATTTCACGCAGCGCGACACCATTGGCGACCTGGGCCTCGGCATCCTGACCGCCGGCGCCACCGGAGGCACCCTTGCCTCCCGCGCCTGCCGAAACGCCAGCTGCGCCGGCTTTGGCAGCACCCGCGACACCCTGCTTGGAAAGCTTGAGTTGGTCACCCGCCACGCCCGGAGCGCGCTCTGGCGCCTTGGGCCCGATCGAGCCGACTGCAATCTGGCCGGCCTTGGTCGCCGGAATTTCACGGGCGGCTTCGGCCAGCCGCATCCGATACGCCTCGAACTCGCGGGCACTCTCGCGCATCTCCTGGCGCGCAGCGGCGGGGTCGATCGCCAAGGTGGCGGCGCTATCGGGAACAGTCAGCGTGCGCCCGGAATACATCTGGTGCGGACTGCCAAAGAATGCCGCAGGGTTGGCACGATAGAGCGAGATCATCGTCTGCTCGATGGTTGCCGTCTCTGGCCTGACGCTGGTGGCAATCTCGGTCAGGGTATCGCCCCGCTTGATCGTCACCTCGGCGGGAGCTCCGGCCGGAGCCGGTCCGGCTGCCGGTCGCTTCGGTGCCGACGCCGGCGCCTTGGCCGGGACGGCGGCAGCCTTGGCGGGCGCGGCGACTGGAGGCGGGGCTGCGACCGTGGCAGTCGCGACCGGCGCACTGGCCACCGCGGCGGGGGCCGCCGGGCTGGCCGGCGGCGCCGCACTACTGGCTACCGGAGCATTGTTGAGTCGCATCTCGGGCGGATCGAGCAGGAAGGTGTATTCCCGCATCAGCCGGCCGCTCGCCCAGTTGAGTTCGACGAGCAAGTCCATGAACGCTTCGTTGATCGGGCGGCGCGAGGTGATCGTGACCACTGGTCGGCCGTCAGTACGGCGCACGATTGCCACGACCATGTTGCTGACCGCGGGGTTGTATTGCAATCCTGCCTGCCGGAACGCATCGGGCGAGGCGATTCTTGCGGTCATCGTAGCGGCTTCATCGCCCCCCAGCGACGCAATCTCAACCTCGGCACGCAACGGTTGGCCGAGCCCCGACTGGATCGTCAACCGCCCCAGTCCGGCGGCGGTCGCCGGCACCGAAAAGCCGGTCGCAATGGCCAACGCAACGGCTGCGGCGAGTGCTTTCGGTCGTACCGAGAAGCATGGAAATACAGGTTCAATATTCCGCGTAGGCACGGCCTTCCCCTTACGAACTTCTCGACCAATCGAGGCTAGCATCAGACACTTGCGCGCGCAAGCTAAAGTGCCGTCGAAGGTTCCGGAATGTCTCCCGGGGCCGACGAACGGCTTCTCCCAGCGCCGACGAACGGCTCATTCCTGGAGTATGCGCAGCATCCGGCGCAGCGGTTCGGCGGCGCCCCAGAGCAACTGGTCGCCCACCGTGAAGGCACTCAGGTACTCCGGGCCGATCGAAAGCTTGCGCAGCCTTCCGACTGGCACGGCCAGCTTGCCGGTCACCGCCGCGGGGCTCAGCTCGCGGATGCTGTCGTCGCGCCGATTGGGTATCAGGCGAACCCACTCGTTGCCGGATGCGACGATCGCCTCGACCTCGGCGAGCGGCACGTCCCGGCGCAACTTGATGGTCATCGCCTGGCTGTGGCAGCGCATTGCCCCGATCCGCACGCAAATGCTCTCGACCGGGATATGGCCGGCGCCCTGCGGCGGCAATCCCAGGATCTTGTTGCACTCGGCGTCGCCCTTCCACTCCTCGCGCGAAGTGCCGTCGCCAAGGTCCTTGTCGATCCAGGGGATGAGGCTCCCGGCCAGCGCCACGCCGAAGTTGTCGACCGGGAATCCGGGCGAGACCAGGGTCTGGGCCACCTTGCGATCGATCTCGAGGATGGCCGACCGGGGATCAGCCAGCAGCGGGGCCACTGCGGCATGGGTGGCGCCCATCTGCGCGATCAGCTCGCGCATGTTCTGTGCCCCGGCCCCGGAGGCGGCCTGATAGGTCATCGCCGTGATCCACTCGATCAGTCCCTCGCGGAACAGGCCATTGAGTGCCATCATCATCAGGCTGACCGTGCAATTGCCGCCGATGAAGTCGCGTGTCCCGGCCGCGAGCGCGGCGTCGATCACGTTGCGGTTGAGCGGATCAAGGATGATGACCGCGTGGTCCTTCATCCGCAGGCTGGAGGCGGCGTCGATCCAGTAGCCCTTCCAGCCCGCTTCACGAAGCTTGCCGAATACCGCGCCGGTGTAGTCGCCGCCCTGGCAGGTGACGATAACGTCCATCGCGCGCAGTGCGTCGATCGACATCGCGTCCTTGAGCTTCTCGCCGCCCAGCGGCGCGTCGCCGCCGACGTCGGAAGTGCTGAAGAACACCGGCTCGATCAGCCGGAAATCGTCTTCCTCCGTCATGCGCTGCATCAGCACCGAACCGACCATGCCCCGCCAGCCCACCATCCCCACTTTCATTGCCATTTCCGGACGTCCTTCCCTTGAATTGTTGTCGTGCCTGTGCCGCAGCCGGTCAAAGCCGCGCCAGTACTGCATCTCCCATTGCCACCGTGCCCAGCGTCGGCTCGCCGTCCCGGGCGATGTCGGCACTGCGCGCGCCATCGCGCAGCGCCGCCCTGACCGCGCCTTCCACCCGTGCCGCGGCCTGCTCCTGACCCAGCGAGTAGCGCAACATCATAGCCGTCGACAGGATGGTTCCGAGCGGGTTGGCGAGATCTTTGCCGGCAATATCAGGCGCCGAGCCGTGAATCGGCTCGTAGAGCCCGTATCCCTTGGCGTTGAGCGAGGCCGAGGGCAGCATCCCGATCGACCCGGTCAGCATCGAGGCCTCGTCGGAGAGGATGTCCCCGAACATGTTGCCGGTAACCATGACGTCGAACTGGCGCGGATTGCGGATCAGCTGCATGGCGGCGTTGTCGACGTACATGTGCGAGAGCTCGACGTCGGCGTAGTCGGCATGGACCTCGCTGACCACGTCGCGCCAGAGCTGGGTGGTCTCGAGCACGTTGGCCTTGTCCACCGAGCACACCCGCCGGGCGCGCTTGCGCGCGGTTTCGAACGCGGTCACGGCAATGCGCCGGATCTCGCCTTCGGTGTAGCGCATGGTGTCATAGCCCTCGCGCTCGCCGGCCTCGTTGACGATGACCCCGCGTGGCTTGCCGAAATAGATGTCGCTGGTCAGTTCGCGAATGATCAGCAGGTCGAGGCCGGCAACCACGTCGGGGCGCAGCGTCGAGGCGTGCGCCAGCTCCGGATAGACGACCGCCGGACGCAGATTGGCGAACAGGTCGAAGTGCTTGCGCAGCCGCAGCAGGCCTTGCTCGGGGCGCAGCGCGCGCTCCAGCCGGTCGTAGCGCGGTGCTCCGACCGCGCCGAAAAGAATGGCGTCGGCGCGCTCGCACAGGGCCAGCGTCGCCGCCGGCAGCGGATCGCCGGCGGCATCGTAGCCTGCTCCGCCGACCGCGCCGTACTCCAGCTCCAGCGCCAGGCCGTTGCCGGCCAGCGCCTCCAGGACACGCACCGCCTGGGCGGTGATTTCGGGTCCGATGCCGTCACCGGCCAGTACCGCGATCCTCATGCCGATGCCCCCCGGGGCGAGGTGCCGGCAAGCCACGGGAAGCGTGCCAGGCGCTGTTGCTCGAAGGCCCGGATCTCGTCGGCGTGGCGCAGGCTGAGCCCGATCTCGTCGAGCCCGTTGACCATGCAGTACTTGCGGAATTCCGAGATTTCAAAGCCGTATTCGGCCGCGCCGTCGACGCTCACCAGCTTCTGCGCCGGCAGGTCGACGATCAGCTCGAAACCCGGGAATGCCGCAACCTCGTGGAACAGGCGATCGATGGCCGCGGCCGGCAGCACGATCGGCAGCAGGCCGTTCTTGAAGCAGTTGTTGTAGAAGATATCGGCAAACGAGGGCGCGACCACGGCCTTGAAGCCATAGTCGAGCAAGGCCCATGGGGCGTGTTCCCGCGACGATCCGCAGCCAAAATTTTCCCTTGCCAGCAGGATGCTCGCACCCCGGAAACGCGGCTGGTTGAGCGCAAAGTCGGGGTTCAACGGCCTGGCGCTGCAGTCCTGACCCGGCTCGCCGCGATCAAGGTAACGCCAGGCGTCGAACAGGTTGGGACCAAAACCGGTGCGTTCGATCGACTTGAGAAACTGTTTGGGGATGATCGCGTCGGTATCGACGTTGGCCCGGTCGAGGGCGGCCACGAGGCCGCGATGGATTACCAGTTTTTCCATCAGATGTGCATCCGTAGATTGGTTTGGCGGACTGAGCCGGTTAACTGCGGCCCGGCTTTCAGCGGCGCCGGACGTCGGCGAAGTGTCCGGCGATCCCGGCCGCGGCGGCCATCGCCGGGCTGACCAGGTGGGTGCGCCCGAGCGTGCCCTGGCGGCCCTCGAAATTGCGATTCGACGTCGAGGCGCAACGCTCGCCGGGCTCGAGGCGATCATCGTTCATCGCGAGACACATCGAGCAACCCGGTTCGCGCCACTCGAAGCCGGCGTCGATGAAGATCCGGTCGATACCTTCGGCTTCGGCCTGTTGCTTGATGAGTCCGGAGCCCGGCACGACCATCGCCAGCTTGACGCTGGGCGACTTGCGGCGGCCGCGCACCACCGCCGCCGCCTGGCGCAGGTCCTCGATCCGGGAGTTGGTGCACGAACCGATGAAGACCTTGTCGACCGCAATGTCGACGATCGCCGTATTGGGCTTTAGCCCCATGTATTCAAGTGCTCGCGCCATGCCTTCGCGCTTGACCGGATCGCGTTCCCGATCAGGATCAGGCACCCGCCCGTCGACCGGCACCACCATCTCCGGCGACGTTCCCCAGGTAACCTGGGGCGCCACGGTCGCGGCGTCGAGCGTCACGGTGGTATCGAAGCGTGCTCCCGGGTCGCTGCGCAGCGTGCGCCAGTGGGCCACCGCCTGGTCCCAGAGGGCCGCGGCGGGGGCCAGAGGCCGCCCTTTCAGGTAGGCGATGGTCTGCTCGTCGACGGCGACCATCCCGGTGCGCGCGCCAGCCTCGATGGCCATGTTGCAGACCGTCATCCGGCCTTCCATCGACAGTGCCTGGATCGCCGTGCCGGCAAACTCGATCGCGTGGCCGGTGCCGCCGGCGGTACCGATCTGCCCGATCACCGCCAGCACCAGGTCCTTGGCGGTAACGCCCGGCCGCGCCTGGCCGTTGATCAGCACCAGCATGTTGCGCATCTTGCGTGCCATCAGGGTCTGTGCCGCGAGCACGTGCTCGACCTCGGACGTGCCGATGCCAAAGGCCAGGCAGGCGAATGCGCCATGGGTGCTGGTGTGGGAGTCGCCGCAAACCACGGTCATGCCGGGCAGGGTCGCCCCCTGCTCGGGACCGATGACGTGGACGATGCCCTGGCGAGGATCGTCGATGTCGAAATACGACATGCCGTACTCGCGGGCGTTGCGCTGCAGCGTCTCGACCTGGAGACGCGCGATCGGGTCGGCGATCCCGCGCGCACGCTCGGTGGTCGGCACATTGTGGTCGACCACCGCGAGGTTCGCGGCGATCCGCCACGGCTTGCGGCCGGCCAGCTTGAGGCCGGAGAAGGCCTGCGGGCTGGTCACTTCGTGGACCAGGTGGCGGTCGATATAGATCAGTGCGGTGCCATCATCGTCCTGGCGGACCAGATGCTCATCCCACAGCTTGTCGTAGAGAGTGCGCGGCGACATCGATATCCCGGGAGGTTGGTGGTCGGACTGGTGTCTGCAGGGCATTTGGCGCTTGCGGCAAACGCGGTAAATGACCCGCCCTGCCCCTGCCAGACCCGGTTTTCGATTATGCCATAGGGCCGGGAAGCGCCCGCAGCCTAGCTCGGCACAGTTTTACGGCCGCTGGCCAGGGCCGCCAGGCTGCCGAGCAGCGCCGCCAGCGCGCATCCCAGAAAGGCCGCGGCCGGCGAAATCCCGATCCAGAGTGCGCTGGCCATCAGCCCACCGACGGTGCCGCCGCACCCATAGGCGACGGTCACGTAAAGCGCCTGGGCACGCGCCTGCCGGCTCGGTTCGAACCACTCGTGCAAGCGCGCCATCACCGCGCTGTGGTGGAGTCCGAACGTCACGGCGTGCATCAGCTGCGCCACGATCAGCACCGGCAGCCAGCCGCCGGACCAGCCGACCATCGCAAAACGCAGCGCCGCCACTGCGATGCTCGCCGGCAGCAGGAGCGCAGCGCCGAAACGTTCGAACAGCGGACGCTGGAGCCGAAACAATGCGATCTCGGCAAGCACCCCGAGCGCCCAGAGCAACCCGATTGCGGTCTTTGAATAACCCAGCCGCGACAGGTAGAGCGAGAAGAATACGTAGAGCCCCATATGGGCGACGATCATCAGGAAGTTCGCCAGGAAGAACCACTGGATGCGCCGCTCACGCAGACGCAGGCGCATGGTGCCGACGCCGCCGGAGCGCCCATGCCCGGAGCTGGCTGCTCCCAGCCACCAGCTCGCGCCCAGCAGCCCGAGCGCCATCGTCGCCATCCACCATGGCAGCGAAGCCACCCCGGTGCGATCGAGCACCCAGCCGATCACGGTCACTGCGACGATGAAGCCGACCGATCCCCAGAGCCTCATCCGGCCGTAATGGCCAAAGTCGCCACCGGCGGACTCCAGCGCCATCGCCTCGGCGAGCGGCGCCTGCGCCGAGGTCATGAAGTAGAGCGCCCCGACCAGCACCAGCGTCGCGGCGTAGCCAGCAGCCGAGGCCAGCGGCAGCAGAGCCGCCAGCAGCAGCACCGCGGCGGCACTGGCGCGCAGCAGCATGCCGCGACTGGCAGTGCGATCTGCCAGCCAGCCCCAGAACGGCGGCCCGATGATGCGCAGCACCTGGGGAACAGTCATCAGCACGCCGATTTCGGCCACCGTGAAGCCGCGGTCGGCGAAATACAGGCTCAGGTAGGGCGCGGTGATCCCGACAAAGGCGAAATAGCTGAAGAACAGCGCCTTGACGCCGGATGATCCCGACACTTGGATGCAGCCCTGGAGGTGCGCGGCGGGACTCAGGCCGCGCCGGGCGCCTGGCCAGGAATCGGCGCTACCGGGCCGTTCGCCTGGCCGCACTGGGCCCGATGCAACAGCGCGTGATCCATCAGCACCAGCGCCAGCATGGCTTCGGCTATCGGTGCGGCGCGGATTCCGACGCAGGGATCGTGCCGCCCCTGGGTCTGGACCATGACCGGTTCGCCGGCGACGTCGATCGAGCGGCGTGCGGTGCGGATGCTGGAAGTCGGCTTGAGCGCAATCGACACCGCCAGCGGCTGACCCGAGGAAATGCCGCCAAGCGTGCCGCCGGCGTGATTGCTCAGGAAGCCCGCCGGGGTCAGCTCGTCACCGTGCTCGCTGCCGCGTTGCGTCACCGCACCGAAGCCCGCGCCGATCTCGACGCCCTTGACCGCATTGATCCCCATCATCGCATGGGCGATTGCCGCATCGAGCTTGTCGTAGATCGGCGCGCCCAGGCCGACCGGCACCGACTCGGCAAGGATGTTGACTCGCGCCCCGCAGGAATCGCCGTCGCGGCGCAGTTGATCGATGTAGGCCTCGAGTTCCGCGACCAGCTCCTGGTTGGGAGCAAAGAACGGATTTTGCCCGACCGCCTCCCAGTCGACGAAGGGGATCGCGATGGTGCCAATTTGCGCCACCCAGGCGCGAATCACGGTGCCGTATTCGCTGGCCAGCCACTTGCGGGCGATCGCCCCGGCGGCCACCGCCGGCGCCGTAACGCGGGCCGACGAGCGTCCGCCGCCGCGATGGTCGCGCAGCCCGTACTTGTGCCAATAGGTATAGTCGGCGTGCCCAGGACGAAATACCCGCGCGATGTCGCCGTAGTCCGAACTGCGGGCATCCTCGTTGCGAATCACCAGCGCGATCGGGGTTCCGGTGGTCAGGCCATCGAACACCCCCGAGAGGATCTCGACCCGATCCGGCTCCCGGCGCTGGGTGACATGGCGCGACGTTCCCGGACGCCGGCGATCGAGGTCGGGCTGGATGTCGCTGACGTCCAGAGCCATGCCCGGGGGACAGCCATCGACCACGCAGCCGATCGCCGGGCCGTGCGACTCGCCGAAAGTGGTCACCCGAAACAACTGACCTATGCTGCTGCCTGCCATTGGAATAGTCCGGTCAAAACTGCAGTGTAGCGAAACCCGGCCAGCCGGCAATCAACGCGGGATCGCAAGCAGGAAATCGGTCAGCAGCTGGTTGAAGCGCGCGGGCTGCTCGAGGTTCGAGAGATGGGCCGCGTCGCGGATCACCTCCAGCCGCGAGCCGGCGATCTCGCGGTGGATCACCTCGGCCTGGGCCACCGTACAGGCGGGATCGAACTCCCCGGCGATGATCAGCGTCGGCGTCGTGATGCGGTGCAGGGTCGCGGTCTGCGCGACGTCGCGCACCGCGCAGGAGCAGGCGATGTAACCAGCGACACCGGTGGCTTCGATCCCGGTGCGAATGCGTTTGACCGTTTCGGGCTCGCGCGCGATGAAACCGGGCGTGAACCAGCGCTGGATCGTCGCTTCAGCGAGCGCCGCGACCCCGTCGCGCCGGGCGGTCTCGAGGCGCTGCTTCCACACCGACGAATCCGGCATCTCGCTGGTGGTATCACACAGCGCGAGCGAGCGCAGGCGATCGCCGTAGGCGGCGCCGAGCTGCTGGCCGATCATCCCGCCCATCGACAGGCCGACGAAGTGAACCTGCCCGAGTCCGAGCGCATCGAGCATCGCGATCACGTCGTCGGCCAGGAATGCGATCGTGTAGGGACCGGGAGTGGTATCGCTGGCGCCGTGGCCACGGGTATCGTGGCGCAGCACCCGGAAGTGGCGCGTCAGCGCCGGGAGCTGCGGCTCCCACATCGCCATCGTCGACATCAGGCTGTTGGAGAGCACCACCACCGGCGCGTCGGCCGGTCCGTCGAAACGATACGCGAGCCGCGCGCCACCCTGGACCGTCACGTATTCATGCGTCATGCGATTCCCTCCCCGCTCGGTTGTCGCCGCGGCATCGACACGCCCGGCCAATGCCCAATGATAGCGGCAGCGCCGCCGCGCGCCATCAGGCCGAACGCAGGCGCCGGATGGCCTCGTCGCGTGTGATCACCGCGAGCACCGCGTCGAGCCCCGGTGTCTGGCGCCTGCCGAATACGGCCACCCGCAGCGGCACGCCCAACTGGGGCATCTTCAGGCCGTGCTGCGCGACGAACGCCTTGATCGCGGCCGCGATCGCCTCACGGTTCCAGGGCGTGGCAGCGCAAACCTCGGCAAAGTCAGCGAGCACATCCCGCGCCGCCGGGGTCAGCAACGCGGCCAGTTCGGCGTCCAGTTCCGCCGGTGGCGCGTAGAACATCAGCGCCTCGTCGGCCATCTGCTCGAGCGTGGTGCAGCGTTCCTTGAGCAGCGCACACGCTCCGGCGAGATCGACCGCCGCCTCACCAGGGTCGACGCCGCGCGCCTGCAGCCGCGGCGCCACCAGGCGGGCCAGCTCGCCCTCTGCAGTGGCCTTCAGGTAGTGCTGGTTGACCCAGCCGAACTTCTCGGGATCGAGCTGCGACGGTGCCTGGGAAAGATGGCTGCCGTCGAACCATTCGATCAGCTGCTGGCGCGAAAACAGCTCGTCGTCACCGTGACTCCAGCCCAGCCTGGCCAGGTAGTTGACGACCGCATCGGGGAGGAAGCCCTGGCGTTCGTAGTCGAGCACCGAGACCGCGCCGTGGCGCTTGGAGAGCTTGAGTCCGTCGGGCCCGTGGATCATCGGCACGTGCCCATAGACCGGCAACGGCGCGCCGAGCGCGCGCAGGATGTTGATCTGGCGCGGTGTGTTGTTGACGTGGTCGTCGCCGCGGATCACGTGGGTGATGCGCATGTCGCGGTCGTCGACGACGACACAGAAGTTGTAGGTCGGCGTGCCGTCGGAGCGGGCGATCACCAGGTCGTCGAGCTCGGCGTTGGCGATGCGGATCGGGCCCTTGACCATGTCGTCCCAGGCGACCACCCCGTCGAGCGGATTGCGAAAGCGCACCGCCGGGGCGACCCCTGCCGGGGGCACGCGCCCGGCACTGTTCTCCGGCCGCCAGCGCCCGTCATAGCGCGGCTTCTCGCCACGCGCGCGCTGCGCCTCGCGCATCGCGTCGAGTTCGGCTGGCGTGCAGTAGCAATGGTAGGCACTGCCCTCGGCGAGCATGCCCGCGATCACCTCGCGGTACCGTGCCATGCGCTGTGTCTGGTAGAACGGGCCTTCGTCGTGGCTGAACCCCAGCCACGCCATGCCATCGAGGATCGCCTGAACGGCTTCCGGCGTCGAGCGCTCGAGGTCAGTGTCCTCGACCCGCAGCACGAACTGGCCGCCGAAGTGCCGGGCATAGGCCCAGGCGAAGAGCGCCGTGCGCGCGCCGCCGATATGGAGGTACCCGGTCGGACTGGGGGCGAAGCGGGTTCGGACGGACTGCTCGGCTGCTGACATGGGCGACTCGTATGGCGATGGGCGGCTCGACGCTGCATCCGGGCGCCAGGTCGAGGCGCCGGCGCAGGCGCCGAAGGGGCGGATTTTAGCCGATACCCGACAGCACCGATTGTCCCACCGCATGCGGCCGCGCGGTGCGCAACCCATTGCGCCGGCTCCGAGCAGCCGCAAAAACTGCGGTAGAATGCCCATCCGCATGAAGCGGGCGATTAGCTCAGCGGTAGAGCACTCCCCTCACACGGGAGGGGTCACTGGTTCGATCCCAGTATCGCCCACCAGCACTGCGGCAGCGGCGCCCCGCAACGGGACGCGACAGCCTGCTACATTTGGACGTTGCCCATCCGGATTGGAGAAGCCATGGCCACCACGCAGGACTTCAGACTCACATATTCCACGATGTTCGATCCGCCGAGCGCGCTCCATGAGCGTTTCGACGCCGCGCTCGAATTGGTGCGCGCGCAGCTGGGACGCGACCACCCAATGGTCATCGGCGGGCAGGATCGCCGCGCCACCGACTGGTTCGAGGTGCGCTCGCCGATCGATCGCGACTGGCTGCTCGGGCGCTTCCCCAAAGGCGGCGCCGAGGATGTGCGGGCAGCAGTGGCCGCGGGCGCCGCGGCTTTCCCGGGCTGGGCTGCGACCCCGGTGGCCGAGCGCATCGCGCTGCTGCGCCGCGCCGCCGACCTGATCGAGGAGCGGGTCTACGAGATCTCGGCCGCAGTGGCCCTGGAAATCGGCAAGAACCGGATGGAATCCCTGGGCGAGGTCCAGGAAACCGCCGACCTGGTGCGCTGGTATTGCGACCAGATGGAGGCCAACGACGGCTTCGTGCGCGATCTGCCCAACGAGCCGCTCGCCGGCTTCGTAAGTCGCAACCGCACCCAGCTCAAGCCCTACGGCGTCTGGGCGGTGATCGCCCCGTTCAACTTCCCGTTCGCACTCGCCGGCGGACCGATCGGCGCCGCCCTGGTATGCGGCAATACCGTGGTCTTCAAGGTTGCCAGCGTCGCCGCCTGGAGCGGCGCCCTGCTGATGGCGGCGTTCCGCGACGCCGGACTGCCCGCCGGGGTGCTCTCGATGGTCACCGGCGCGGGCGCCACGGTCGGCAACGCGCTGATTGCCGACCCCGGGATCGCCGGAGCGACTTTCACCGGCTCCTACGAGGTCGGGATGGGGATCGTGCGCACGTTCGCCGCCGGTCGCTGGCCGCGACCATGTATCGCCGAGATGGGCGGCAAGAACGCGGCGATCGTCAGCCGCCACGCCGACCTCGAGCGCGCTGCCGTAGGCATCATGCGCTCGGCCTTCGGCCTGCAGGGCCAGAAGTGCTCGGCGTGCTCACGGGTCTATGTCGAACGCCAGGTCGCGGGAGAGTTGCGCGAGCGGCTGGTGGCGCTGACCAAGGCGATCGCGATCGGTGATCCGACCGAACGCGCGAACTGGCTGGGGCCGGTGATCGGCGGCGCCACGGTGGTGCGCTACCTCGAAGCGGTAGTGGAGCTGCGCGCGCACGGAAAGATCCTGACCGGCGGCTCGCGTCTTGCCGATGGCGCGTTAGAGCGCGGCCACTTCGTCGCCCCGACCATAGCCACGGTGCCGGCCGATCACCGCCTGTGGCGCGACGAGTTGTTCGCGCCGCTGGTGCTGGTCGACGAGATCGATTCGGTCGCGACCGGGATTGAGCGCGCCAATGCCAGCGACTACGGACTGACCGCCGGCTTCTACGGCGCGCAGGATGAAATTGCCAACTTCCTGTCGAAGATCCAGGTCGGGGTGAGCTACGTCAATCGGCCCCAGGGTGCGACCACCGGCGCCTGGCCCGGCTACCAGCCGTTCGGCGGCTGGAAGGCGAGCGGTACCACCGGCAAGTCGATCGGTTCGTTCTGGTACCTGCCGCTCTACCT
>JAHEMI010000064.1 GCA_024643785.1 Burkholderiaceae bacterium | reverse complement strand
GCGATCGTGGCCTTCAACGAGCTGGTCAGCAAATAGTGGACGCAGCCGACCCGCTGTTGCTGTCCCGGATCCAGTTCGGGCTCAACATCGGGTTCCACATCCTGTTCCCGACGCTGACCATCGCGCTCGGCTGGTTCCTGCTCTACTTCCGGCTGCGCCACGCCCGCAGTGGCGAGGCGCACTGGATGGACGCCTACCGGCTGTGGGTGAAGATCTTCGCGCTGACCTTCGCGATGGGCGTGGTCACCGGGATTACCATGTCGTTCCAGTTCGGCACCAACTGGCCGGGTTTCATGGGCACGGTCGGCAACGTCGCCGGACCGTTGCTGGCCTACGAGGTGCTGGTCGCATTCTTCCTCGAAGCCACCTTCCTGGGCGTGATGCTCTTCGGCATGAAGCGGGTGTCGACGCGGGTGCACCTCTTTGCCACCCTGATGGTGGCGATCGGCACCACGCTGTCGGCCTTCTGGATCATCGCGCTCAATTCCTGGATGCAGACCCCGACCGGGCAGGTCATCGCCGACGGGCAGTTCATCGCCGGCGACTGGCTGGCAGTGATCTTCTCACCGTCAATGCCCTACCGGCTCACCCACGTGCTGCTTTCCTCGGTGCTCACCGCCGCGTTCGTTATCGCCGGCCTCTCGGCATGGCGCCTGCTGCGCAGCAGCGCTGATGCGGTGGCGCTGCGCACCCTGCGCACCGCGGTGGTGGTGGCCGCGGTGGCGGCACCGCTGCAGGTGGTGGTCGGCGACCAGCACGGCCTGAACACCCTCGAACACCAGCCGGCCAAGGTCGCCGCGATGGAAGCGCTGTGGCACACCGAGAAGGGAGCGCCACTGGTGCTCTTCGGCATCCCCAACGAGAAGGAACAGCGCAACGATTTCGCGCTCGAGATTCCCCGCGTCGCCAGCCTGATCCTGACCCACACATTGGACGGTGAAGTGAAGGGCATCGCCGACTTCGCGCCTGACGCGCCGCCGGTGGCACCGGTGTTCTTCGCGTTCCGGGTGATGCTCGCGCTCGGCATGGCAATGCTTGGCCTGGCCTGGCTCGGTGCCTGGCGCATGCGCCGCGGCGGCATGTTGCCGCGCTGGCTGCTGTGGACCTTCACCGCCTTCACGTTCTCGGGCTGGGCCGCAACACTGGCCGGCTGGATCGTGACCGAAATCGGCCGCCAGCCCTGGCTGGTCACCGGCCTGCTGCGCACCGCCGACGCGGTCGGCACGATCAGCGAGGGCCAGCTGGGCGCGAGCCTGGGAGCGTACGGCTTTACCTACGCCGGGATGCTGATCGCCTACATCGTGGTGGTCACGCACCTTGCCAGCCAAGGGGCGCCAAGCACGGAGATGCACCGATGATTGCCCTTGACCTGCCACTGATCTTTGCCGCGCTGATGGGGCTGGCGGTGCTGATGTACGTGCTGCTCGACGGCTATGACCTCGGGGTGGCAATGCTGATGCCTGCGGGCAGTGCCCGCGAACAGGGGCTGATGGTGGCCTCGATAGGCCCTTTCTGGGATGCCAACGAGACCTGGCTGGTGCTGGGGGTGGGAATCCTGCTGGTGGCCTTCCCGGTCGCTCACGGCGTCGTGCTGGGCGCGCTCTACCTGCCGGTGGCGGCGATGCTCATCGGCCTGATGCTGCGTGGCGTGGCGTTCGAGTTCCGCGTCAAGGCCAACGGCTGGCATCGCGAGCTCTGGAACTGGCTGTTCTGGGGCGGCTCGTTCATCGCCTCGTTCGCGCAGGGCTTCATGCTGGGCCGCTACATCACCGGCTTCGAGCCCGGGTTCGGATACTTCCTGTTCGCGGCCCTGACCGGCGCGGCCCTGTGCGGCGGCTACGTCCTGCTCGGAGCCTCATGGCTGATCCTGCGCACCGAGGGCGAACTCCAGCGCAAGTCCTTCGCGTGGGCCAAGTGGGGCATGTTGTGGGTGGCCCTGGGCGTAATGCTGATCAGCGCCGCCACCCCGCTGGTGAGCGAGACCGTACGCGAACGCTGGTTCAGCTTTCCCAACGCGCTGCTGCTGGCGCCACTGCCGCTGGGGTGCATCGCCGGCGGAGCCTGGGTCTGGCGCAGCGTCGGACAGCTGCAGCGCAGCGAATCGCTGGCCGACTGGAAGCCGTTTACCGGCAGCGTCGCGATCTTCGTGCTGGCTTTTGTCGGGCTGGCGTACAGCCTCTTCCCGTTCGTCGTAATCGACCGGCTGACCATCTGGCAGGCGGCAGCCCATCCCTCTTCGCTGCGCTTCGTGCTGGTGGGCGCCCTGGTCGTAATGCCGATTCTCATCGGCTACACGGTGTTTGCCTATCGGGTGTTTCGCGGCAAGGTCCGCGAGCTGAGCTACGACTGAGCCAGATGACCAGCACTAGCGGTCAAGTTGCAGGGGGGCTATCGCGCCATTGGTAATCAACGAAGCCGGCAGCGAGGCTATCGAAGCCTTCGTCCTCGCGCTCCCGTCCGAGGAACTGGTCACCAGCGCATGGACCAAACTGGAACTGGCCAGTCTGGTCGCTCGCCGGGAACGGATGGGCGATTTGAGCGGCACGCAAGGCAGCAAGGTGCGCTCTGGAGATACGCTGCACCTCGCCGTGGCCCGCAACAACGGGGCACTCGAGGTGCTGTCACTTGATCAGGGACTGATCAAGGCCGCGCGACAACTGGGGCTTACCGCCAGCACTGGCATCCGGCTGCGGCGCTGATTGCTGACGCAGGCAAGCTGCCGCGCCGATCGGCAAGCCAACCGGCGCCTGGCCCCTAGAAGAGCGAGTTGGGCAGGAACATCGAGATCGCCGGCACGTAGGTGACGATCACCAGGAAGGCGACCAGCACCATCAGCCACGGCAGCGCCGCCCGGACCACCTTGAAGAGCGGCATCCCGGTGATCCCCGAAGCCACGAACAGGTTCAGACCCACCGGCGGCGTCACCATGCCGATCTCGAGGTTCACGACCATGATGATCCCGAGGTGCACCGGATCGATGCCGAGCTCGGTAGCGATCGGGAACAGGATCGGCGCCAGAATCAGGATGATCCCGGTCGGCTCCATGAAGTTGCCGGCGATCAGCAGCAGGATGTTGACCACGATCAGGAACTGCCACGCGGGCATGCCCATCGCGACGATCTGTTCGGTGATTGCCTGCGGAATCCGTTCAGTGGTGAGCACGTGGGCGAACAACAGGGCGTTGGCGACGATGAACATCAGCATCACCGTGACCTTGGACGCCTCAACCAGCACGTGAGGCACCTTCTTGATGCCGAGATCGCGGTACACGTAGACAGCGACGAAGAACGCGTAGACCGCCGAGACCGCGGCTGCCTCCGTCGGCGTGAAGATGCCGCCGTAGATCCCGCCGAGGATGATGACCAGCAGCATCAGACCCCAGATCGAGTCGCGGCCAGCCTTCAGTACCTCGCCCAGCGATGCCTTGGGCTGGCGCGGAATGTTGAGGTAACGCGCCCGGAAGTAGATCGCGACCATCAGCATCAGCCCGAGGATGATCCCCGGGATGACGCCGGCCATGAAGAGCTTGCCGACCGAAGTCTCGGTGGCGGCGGCGTAGACCACCATAACGATCGACGGCGGGATCAGGATTCCCAGCGTGCCGGCGTTGGTGATCACGCCCGTGGCGAACTCCTTGGAGTAGCCGTTGCGAACCATGCCGGCGATGACGATCGAACCGACCGCGACCACGGTCGCCGGGGAAGACCCGGACACCGCGGCGAACAGCATGCAGGCCATGACCGAAGCCATCGCCAGGCCGCCGCGGAGGTGACCGATGCAGGCGTTGGCGAAGCTGATCATGCGCTTGGCCACGCCGCCGGTGGTCATGAACGCGCCCGACAGGATGAAGAACGGGATCGCCAGCAGCGTGAACGCCTCGGAGGTCTCGAACATCTTGAGCGACAGCGATGCCAGCGAATCCTGGCCAAAGAAGAGGATCGTCAAGACTGACGACAGGCCGAGCGCGATCGCGATCGGAATGCCGAGCAGCATGAAGGCGAACAACATCACGAACAGCAGCGTGGTAGTCATCGCGCGGCCTCGGTGTTGTCCGCCTCAAGCGCTTCGGCCCGAAGTTTCAGGGCTTCGGCCGCCTCGTCGGCAAGGTGCAGACCGCGCTCCTGGCCGGTAATGATGCGGTAGAACAGTTGCGAGAACCGCAGGATCAGGATGCCAAAACCAATCGGCAACACGGTTCGAGGCACCCACTGGGGAATCGGGATGTCCTGCGCCATGATGCCGATCGAGTACATCTTCTGCACGTAGACCATGCCACCCCAGAACAGGATGACCGAGTAGACGATACACAGCGCTGCGCCGAGCGCCGCGCAAACCTGCGCGGCGCGCGGCCCGAGCGATTTCACCAGCGCATCGACGCCGATGTGCGAGCCCATCCGTACGCCATAGGCCATGCCCAGGAAAATCTGCCAGGCAAACAGGAAGGTGATGAACTCGAGCGCCCAGACAAAGCTGTAGTTGAAGACATAGCGTGCGATCACCTGACCGAAAGCGACCAACGTCATAACTGCCAGGAGGGTGGCGATCAGCCACTCCTCCAGTCTATGGAGCCAGGCCATGCTGGGCGCCCTCGCGTCAGGTTGAGATCGTCGCGCTAATTAGTTTCCTGCGCTCGAAGCGGCCTTGATCAGGTCGGCACCGATGCCCGGTTCGAACTGCTTCCACACCGGGGCCATTGCCTTCTGCCAGGCAGCCAGGTCTTCCTTGCTCAGTTTCTGGATCTTGGCCTTGTTGGCGTCGACGATCTTGGCGCGTGCCTCGTCATTCAGGTCAGAGGCGATCTTGTTGCCGTAGGCAGTCGCTTCGTTCATCGCCTTGGACAGACCGGCTTTGATGTCGGCCGGCAGCTTGTCCCACCACGGGGCGTTGGTCACGACCATGTAGTCGATCACGCCGTGGTTGGTCTCGGCAATGGTCTTCTGGACTTCGAAGAATTTTTGCGAATAGATATTCGACCAGGTGTTCTCCTGGCCATCGACCACGCCGGTCTGCAGCGCCTGGTAGACCTCGCTGAACGCCATCTTCTGCGGATTGGCACCGACCGCACGGAACTGGGCTTCGAGCACGTCGGATGCCTGGATCCGGAACTTGAGGCCTGATACGTCTTCAGGACGTGCAAGCTTGTCCTTGTTGGTCGAGAGCTCCTTCATGCCGTTGTGCCAGTACGCCAGGCCCAGCAGGCCCTTCGACTTCATTTCGGTCAGCAGCGCCTGCCCTTGCGGTCCCGACTGGAACTTGTCGAGCACTTCGGTGCTGGGGAACATGAACGGGAGGTCATAGACCTGGAGCTTCTTGGTGAAACGATCGAACTTCGACAGCGACGGGGCGATGAATTGCACGTCGCCCAGCAGGACCGCTTCGACTTCCTTGGCATCGCCAAAGAGCTGCGAGCTCGGGAACACCTGGACTTCAACCTTGCCCGGCAGATACTTCTCCGCCAGTTCCTTGAACTTTAGCGCGGCCTGGCCCTTGGGGGTTTTCTCGGCAACAACGTGACTGAACTTGACGATCATCGGTGCCGCCATTGCCGAACCGGCGAAGGCAAGAACCGTGGACGCGACGAGCGCGCTGAGCAAACGGACTTTCATGGATATCTCCTGTCTAGTTGTATTCGCTGCCGACGCACAGGGATACCGCACGCGCCAGTGACCGGGGCACTATATATAGCGTTCCCCAAAAGTGTCAAATTAACCGACCACTTTGGGGTGGCTACGGCCTGGGTGCCCAACGGCGCGTGCTAGCGGCGCGCCAGCCAACTCCAGCTCGGCAACATCGATGTCAACACGCCGTCCTTGAGCACGAAATGGTGGTAGATCGCGGCCGCGGCGTGGAGTCCGGCCAGCCACAGGATCGCGTCGCCCAGCAGGGTATGGATCTCGGCGATCAACCTGCCCGCCGCGAGCGACGGCTGAAGCGCGGGGGCAATCTCGATGCCACCGAGCAAGCTCAGGGGATGGCCGGCGAGCCAGGCGCCGGCGATGGCGCTGAGCGGCACCGCGAACAGCAGCACGTACAGGCCGGCCTGCGTCAGTTTGGCCGCCAGGCCCATCCAGCGTGCCACCTGGGGTGGTTCAGGCGGCGAGGCGACCAGACGCCAGAGCACGCGCAGCGCGGCGAGCGCCAGCACGACCATCCCCAGGGTCTCGTGAACCTGACGCTGAAGGTCGTTCGCCGCCGAGTAGACCACCCGCTCGGGTCCGCCCAGGCCCAGCGTGAACGCAACCAGCACGAGGATCGCCGTAAGCCAATGGATGCCCAGGCCGAAGGTGCTGAAGCGGGCGGTTGAACTGCGCTGCATGCCGAGACTCCTCTGCCGGTGTGTATTCAGCGGTACTGCCCGCGGGCGCGTTCCAGTTCGGCAGCGACCCGCTCGACCAGCGCCGGCGGCGAGTCGACGGTGCAATCGGCGCCGTACTTCATGATGTCCATGATCAGTTCGCGATCGTCAGCGTAGGGCAACTTGAGCTCGTAGCTGCCATCCGCGAGCAACCGCCCCTGCTGGTGCGGATGCCAGCGCTCGGCCGCCACCCAGCGCGAGCGCTCGGGGCTGAAGCGCAGCGTCGCCCAGCTGACTTCGCCGCCGGAGAAGATCCCGTAACCAGCGCCGAGCACGGCGTCGAGCCGGCGCTCGGCGACGTCCCTGGCGCGCTTCTCGAGAATCTCGGCGTGCCCGATGGCGTCGACCGCGAAAGCGCGCAGGCCGTCGCGCAGATGGCACCAGGCGTCGAGGTACCAGTTGTCGCGATAGTGCACCAGGCGCTGGGGGGAAATCTCGCGCTCGGTGGCCTCGTTGGTGCCGCGGGCGTGGTAGCGGATCATCAGGCGCTTGCGCCGCAGCAGCGCCGAACCCACCGCCTGGAAGTGGTCGAGATGGAACTCGCGCGCGCCGACTGTCAGGATGCGGATCCGGCGCTCGACCTCATCCGAAGGATCATCGGCGGTGCCCAGCAAGCCGGTGAGACGCGCCAGCAGCGGCTTGATCTGGGGGCCGAGCAATCCGCCGGTGTCGAGGTTGGAGAGCAGGTGCTGCATGGTCAGCAGCGCATGGATCTCCTCGGCCGAGAACCACAGGCCAGGCAGTTCGTACTGCGGCCCGACCTGGCTACCGGCGGCCTCGAAGCGATAGCCGCCCAACGAGCGGTCGAAGACGATCGGGGCGTTGAGCCGGTCCTTGAGATAGCTGAGATCGCGCTTGAGCGTGGCCCACGAGACTCCGAGACGCTCCTGTAACTCCTTGCGGGTGACAAAGCGGCGATCGCCCAGGATCTGGTCGATCTGGTAGATCCGTTCCATGGCGCTCATGTATTGCTCCGTGACGGCGTTGACGGGCAGAAGCTTACGCCGTGAGCCCGGCTACTCGTGGCGCATGGTACGAGTCTAGTCATCAATCCTTATGACTATGTTAACTCCGGGTAACGGTTTGTCACGAGGTGAGTCGCCACGGCGACCTTTTGGCGCGCGCAAAAAAAAGGCGAGCCGGTCAGGCTCGCCTTCAAACATGAAACTGAACTACTGAACTTCAGGGAACCGGCGAGACAGGCCGAAGCCCGCCTCGCCGTCGACTCCTAGAAGAGCGACATCACCTTGGCGACGATGAGATCCCATACGCCATCGGCATCATCGATGAGATAGCCAAAGGTCTTGAAGTGTCCCTGCAGGGCCGCAAGGCCACCGCCATCACCAGCGGCATCATCGGCGTTAAGCATTTCACTCCGGTGACATGCACCGCACGCCCGTACCGCAGGACCGCTCACCTGCTGCGGATATGCTCCGATGGTCCGGTCGAACGAGGTGGTGTCGGCCCCGGAGAGCACGCCAGGCATCGACTTCGATTGATCCGGCACGTTGAATGTACCCTCGTTGTGGCAGGACATGCAGTCCGTACCGAAGCGCGGGAAATCACTCTCGACGTGGTGCTTGAGCCTCATCATCGCAACCGGATCGGTCGCGTCGACATCGCCCACATCGAACGGCTGGAACGAGTGGATCGCGTGGACGTAGGAGTCGATCGACCGCGATTGCAGCTCGAGGTGCGAACCCCTACTCGAAACTTCGTGGCAGATCCGGCACACGACAATGTTACCGCCGCGGATTCCGCTGTGGAACGTGGTGGCAAGCTGGTCGTGGCAGGTGTTGCAGCCGGCGACTTTCACGATCGGACTGAAGAAGTCCTCGAAATCGCCATCAGCGAAATTGAAGGTCTTCGACGGTGCGTTGAGCCCGAGAACCGTGCCGTCAGCATTCTTCAGCTCAGGCATAACCGCGATTTCCGCCCGCTTGACCGAGCCGTCTGCAAGCTTGTCGGCCCACATCGTCAGGTCGGCAACAATTTCCCACGAGCCGCCGGCCGCCGAAACAACCGTGAACCGCGGATTGGTATCACCGAGCTTGAACTCGAGCAGCCGCTTGTTGGCAGAGTCGCGACCGTGGGCAGCGACGATGAAGTCCTTCGAGTCATAGCCGTACAGGCCGACCATCACGGTTGGCACGATATCGGTAACCGCGAGGCCGGCAACGTCCGCAACTTCACTCGCGGAGAAGTTCATCGTGAGCAGGTTGGTTGCGGCATCGAAGCTCGCGCTATCGATCGTGACCGGGAAGTTGGTCGCATACCGCACGCCAGTGGTCGTGTAGATCTTCGGATCGTAACCACCGCCATGAAGCTTGCTGAACGCGATCGCACCGGTGTGGCAGGTGGTGCAAGTCGTCGCACGCAGGTCGGCGTCAGTGGCGATATACACGCTGTGGTTGTAGTTGGCCGCGGCCATCTTGGCCTTGATGCCATCCACGCTGTGGCAGCTGATGCAGGTTTCGGCCTTGAACTGGTCGTCGGCCAATGCCTTGTCAAGCTTGCCGGCATGGCAGGTGACGCAGTTGTACATCGACTGCGGATAGCCGAATTCCATGGCGTGCGACATGTGCACGTCGTTCATCAGCTTGGCTTTGTACGCGTACTTGATCTTTTCTGCGTCGGTCGCCGGTGTGGTCCCGAGCGCAGCGTAACGCGCCGGGTCGTCCTTCAGGATCTGCCAGTCGATATGACCGCCATTACGCTCGTCATAGTGGCAACCCTTGCAGGTATAGAACTCGGTCGGAGCAGCGAACTGGTCGTTGACCGTGCCATAGATGTAGGTGTGCTTCAGGAACGGCACCGTATGGCAATTCTCGCAACCCGAGACATTCGCGGCGCTGCTGTAGTCCATCGTGCCGATCTTGAACACGCCAGCAAACGGGAACTTGCCCGTGGTGATGTGCTTGGCCGAGTTCCTGGAGACAACCTCGTCCGTGCCATAGACCATCACGAAGCCATTGGCGTTCATGGCAGCAACTTGCTCAACCGTCAGGCCGGTCTTCGTGAACGTGCAGACGTTGGTCGCGGAATCCCAGGCCTTGCTGGTGCTGATCGACATGTCGCTGGGGAACGTCCCACCGACCGGGTCATACTCAGCCCAATAACTTCCGATCGAGAAGTCGCTGGTGGTCGAGCTGGTGGACTTGGTGCAATCGAAATCGGCACCATTCTTGGTCAGCTCGAAGGTCAGGGTGGCCACGCCAGCTGCGGCGCTGAAACCCATGTTCGAGACCGTCATGACGCCGTCTTGATAGAGCTCGTCATAGGCAGCCTGGTGGCTATCCCCGTTGGGGAAGGCATCACCGTTGTGGCAGACCGCGCACGACTCGGGGCTTGCAGAAGCCTCGGTCAGCGCGTCGATTTGTGCCTGCAGGCTATCCGTGATCGCCGGATCTGCGGGCGTGCCCGGCGCACCGTCGACGCCATCTGTGCCGTCTCCGCAAGCCGCCAGGAGTGCCGTAATCGCTACGGCCATTCCCAATTTAATCCATCTGTGCTTCATGAAAACCCCCTTGTTCTTAGCTCTAGCCATACGAGGAAATCTCGCTGGCGGCTTCCTTCCATACAAGAACCAACAGCTATTCCTACCGCAGGCGTTAAGTTACTACCTTGTTTAACTTATGTAAACTTATTTGAACAATACCGTATGAGTCTTGTCAGACTTTGTGGTTGGGGGCGTGCAACCGGTTCCTGCCCAGGACTATTGCCAGGCAGCAACCGGCCAATCAAATGCCTCTTCGAGGTGGCATTCCCACTGACCATGCCAGCCATAACGCTTTGTTTTAACGGGTTTTATTGTCCATGATCGGCGGTTTATGGCGCCCGCCAGCAAATCGTAAACGCTACCGCGCGCGCCGCGTCAAGAGGGCGTTGTCATCGTTACTGGACACCAGCCGCTGTAATGAAATGCAAAGTCAACCAACCTGAATCAGCGCCCTCAGGGCCCGTCTGAGCAAGGTTTATGAAGGTTTTTAACTAAGTATTAATACGTATAAGGACTTTCCGAGGCGTTTTCCCCGAGATGACGGCGGGGCCGATCTAGGGCTCAATACGGCGGGAACCAGATGCCGCGTTCGGTAATGTCCGGACGCCACCAACAAGGAGGACATCGCGATGCTCAGCCAGCCGCTAGTCATCACCAACGTGTCGCAGGCGATCCAGCTCGCGCTCGGACCGGTGTTCCTGCTCACCGGCATCGCCGGCATGCTCAACGTGATGACGGGGCGCCTGACGCGCATCATCGACCGCGGCCGGCGCATTTCCGAGGGCGTGACGCAGCCTGAAACAAATGAGCGCGAATCCGTGAAAGCCGAACTGCGCAGCCTCGAACACCGCCGGCACCTCGCCAGCGCCGCGATCACGGCCTGCACCCTTGCTGCCTTACTAGTATGTACGGTGATAGCGGCGCTCTTTGCCGAAGTGATGCTCCACGCGCCGCTCGACTGGCTGGTAGCGGTGCTCTTTACCGGGGCAACGCTGGCGCTGGTCGCCGGCCTGGCCTTCTTCCTGCGCGAGGTGCAACTGGCGACCCGTACAATTCGAATCCCCGGGGCGCTTCCCGACCTCTAGCCCGCACGCGATGTCCTCTCTAATCCCTTGGTAAAACAGAGCCGCAAACCGGCCGGCGCGCCGGCGCGCACCCCGCTGGACCTGCTCCACGAGATCTTCGGGCACGAATCGTTCCGCGGCGCCCAAGCCGAGATCATCGACCACGTGGTCGACGGCGGCGATGCCCTGGTGCTGATGCCCACGGGCGGCGGGAAGTCGGCCTGCTACCAGATTCCGGCGCTGCTGCGCGCCGGCACCGCCGTGGTGGTCTCGCCGCTGATCGCGCTGATGCAGGACCAGGTCGACGCGCTGCTGCTGCTTGGCGTGCGCGCCGCCTTCCTCAATTCGAGTCTCGACGCGGCGGCGGCGCGCGAGGTCACGCGGGCGCTGCTCGCCGGCGAACTCGACCTGCTCTACGTTGCGCCCGAGCGGCTGGTGACCGAGCCCTTCCTCGCGCTGCTCGAGCAGGTAGCCGGCGCCCAGGGAATAGCGCTCTTTGCGATCGACGAGGCGCACTGCGTCTCGCAGTGGGGCCACGATTTCCGCCCCGAATACCTGGCGCTCTCGATCCTGCACCAGCGCTTCCCGCGCGTGCCGCGCATTGCGCTGACCGCCACCGCGGATGCGGTGACGCGCAGCGAGATCGTCACCAAGCTGGGGCTGGGCGAGGCGCGCGAGTTCGTTTCGAGCTTCGATAGGCCCAACATCCGCTACCTGGTGGTGCCCAAGGATTCGCCGCGCGCGCAGCTGCAGGGATTCCTCGCCGGACACGCGGGCGAGTCGGGCATCGTCTATTGCCTGTCGCGGCGCAAGGTCGACGAGACCGCCGCGTGGCTGCGCGGCGAGGGCATCGACGCGCTGCCCTACCACGCCGGGATGGACGCCGAAGCGCGGCGCGCCAACCAGGCGCGCTTCGTGCGCGCGGACGGCGTGGTGATGGTGGCGACGATCGCGTTTGGCATGGGCATCGACAAGCCCGACGTGCGCTTCGTCGCGCACCTCGACCTGCCCAAGAGCCTCGAGGGCTACTACCAGGAGACCGGACGCGCGGGCCGCGACGGTGAACCGGCCGAGGCCTGGCTCGCCTACGGACTCGCCGACGTAGTGTTGCTCAAGGGCTGGATCGAGCGCTCGGAGGCGCCCGAGGCGCAGAAGCGCGTCGAGGCGATCAAGCTCGACGCCATGCTCGGCTACTGCGAGGCGGTGCGCTGCCGGCGCGTGATCCTGCTCGAGTACTTCGGCGAGCACGCCGCGCCCTGCGGCAACTGCGACACCTGCCTCGAGCCACCGGAAACATGGGATGCGACCACCGCGGCCCGGATGCTGTTCTCGGCGGCGCTGCGCACCGGCGAGCGCTTCGGCGCGGGTCAGTTGATAGATGTATTGCGGGGCAAGGACACCGACAAGGTGCGCCAGCACGGCCACCAGTTGCTGCCCACCTTCGGGGTGGGCGCCGGGCACGACGAGGCAACCTGGCGCGGGGTGGTGCGCCAGCTGGTCGCGCTCGGGTTGCTGCACGCCGACGCCAGCCGCTACGGCGCACTCGCGCTCACCGACGCTGCACTCCCGGTGCTGCGCGGCGAAGCAAAGCTGGAATTGCGCCGCCCCCGGCCAAAGACGGCACGCGCGCCGCGACGCGCACGAGGTGGCAAGAAGGCGGCAGCAGCAGCGCTCGCCCCGGGCGACGCGGGACTATTCGAGGCGCTGCGCGCGCTGCGCACCGAACTGGCCAGCGCGGCCAAGGTGCCGCCCTACCTGATCTTCCACGACGCGACGCTGCGCGAGATCGCGCAAGCCAAGCCGCGCAGCGTGGCGCAACTGCGCGAGATTCCCGGAATCGGCGCGGCGAAGCTGGAACGCTACGGCGCCGCCGTGCTGCGGGCGATCAACGCGCCGGACTAGGCCGATTCGTAGGCCGCGCGGACCTGCTGCTCACCGTAGAGCCGCTCCAGGCGCCTGATCGTGAAATGACCCCGGCTCATGTCCTGGAAGTGGTCGATGAACAGCAGGTTGATCATGGCGCCGGCCGCGGCCCCGACGATGGGCACTGATTGCGCGGCCAGCTTCTCGGACACCTGCACCTGGAAGCGGGCACCGACCAGCGCGATCAGCCTGACCAGCGCCGGGGCGCCGTCCTGGACGGCGGCGTGGGTCGCGAGATAGCGGGTGGCATCGGAAACCGCCTGCGCCAGCGCGGCGCGCACCGCCAGGTATCCGGACTCGGCGGCATCATCAGCGCCCGACGGCCCCCCGAAGGCGAACACCTCGATGCAGGCCATGCGCACCGCCATGTCGTCGAGCGACTCGCCGTTGGCGCGGGCGATGTCGGCTATCGAGCGGCAGATGATGGTGGTCGAGACCGGCAGCTCGACCACCAGCGCCGGAAGTCCGAAGGCCCCGCCCGCCGCCCCGCTCACCGCCGAGGCGAACTTGTGCCAGCGCGGCGACGCCTCCGTTACCTGTCCACCCATGGTCAGCAGCGCACCCTTGAGCGCGTAGAGCAGCGCATCCTGGGTGAGCACGCCGACCTTGTTGCGCCAGCCCCGGGGCAGCAGCGCGAAGCCCTTCTCGATCGGACTGCCGACCAGGCTCGAGATCTTCATCGCCAGCCCGGGATTCTCGAGCAGCGCCTTGGCTTGCTCGAGCTGTGACTGGTGCTCGGCGGAGAGGGTCATGGAGTGTGCGAACGCAGTGTGCCGTTGGGATTGATGGTAATCGTTCAGTCGCGCGCTGGCAGAATAGGCAGCAACTGGCGACTGACGATGGGAGCGCGCGCATGAGGAAGATGATGCGCGCGAAGATTCCGGCCGGGGTCTGATTGCCAACGCCAACACCCGAGGGCACACCGACGATGCCAGTTACCTTCCTCTACTTCGCCTATGGCTCGAACCTGCTGTCGGCAAGGCTGCGCGAGCGCACGCCTTCGGCGCGCTCGCTGGGGGTAGCCCGGCTGGCGCACTACGAACTGCGCTGGCACAAGACCGGCAAGGACGGCTCGGGCAAGTGCGATGTCGTTCATGTGCCCGGCTCCGGCAGCGAGGTTCTCGGCGTGGTCTACGAAATCGCGCTCGCGGAAAAGCCGGCGCTCGATCAAGCCGAGGCGCTGGGCATCGGCTACGCTGCGCGCGAGGTCGCGGTTCAGCTGGACGGCAAGGAGCTGCGGGCGCTGGCCTACGTCGCGCTCGAGGTCGATCCGGCGGCGGTGCCGTTCGAGTGGTACAAGGCACTGGTAGTGGCCGGAGCGAAGGAACACGGACTCGAGTCCGGCTACGTGCGCGCGCTGGAGTCGGTGGCGGCGCAGACGGATCCCGACCCGACGCGGGCTGCGCGCCACCGCAGGCTGCTCGGCGCGGCCTCTAACTAATCCACATCGATTCCTGCGCCACTGCCGCGATCGTCCAGTTGCCGTAGATCTTGCGCATCAGCACCAGGTAGCGGGCGCCCATTGTTCCCGGAAAGTTCAGGCCAACGCTCAGCATGGCAGCGTCGCCGGCGGCATTGAACCCCACTCGTGACACCTTGGCGTAGCTCGAGTTGATCATCGGCAGCACCCCCTCGAACTTCGGGCCGACGCGATACATGATCGTGTTGCCGCGCAGCCGCTTGTCGAGCTCGGCAGGCGTGATCAGCTCCATTCGTTCAACGCCAATGCGGTTGCGAAGCGGCCATTCCTGGCGGTTCTTTGCCAGGTAGTCCGCGACCATCTCCGGGTCGATCTTGCCGAGCGCCCCTTTGGGCCAGTCGGGAGCGGGT
>JAHEMI010000063.1:4294-15060 GCA_024643785.1 Burkholderiaceae bacterium | reverse complement strand
GCGAGCGCGGTGATGAAGACCGCGGCAGCAGCCAGCGATGCCCACGACAGCTCGCCGGCGTAGAAGAGCGCGATCACGACGATCGCGCCGAGGTCGTCGAAGATCGCAACGCTCAGCAGGAACGCCTTGAGCGCCGCCGGCACCCGGTTGCCCAGCAGCGAGAGCACGCCCAGCGCAAAGGCGATGTCGGTGGCGGTCGGGATCGCCCAGCCCTTCATCGCCACCGGATCGCCGGCGTTGAAGACGGCATAGATCGCCGCCGGGGCCAGCATCCCCCCTGCGGCCGCGAAAGCCGGCAGGGCCGCCTGGCGCAGGTTCGACAGGTGACCTTCGAGCACTTCGCGCTTGAGTTCCATGCCGACCAGCAGGAAGAACACCGCCATCAGACCGTCGTTGATCCACAACAACAGCGGCTTGGCGATGCCGAAGGCGCCGATCGTGACCGCGAGCGGGACGTCGAGCAGCTTCGCGTACCACGGCGCCAACGGCGAATTCGCGACCATCAGTGCGAGCAAGGCGGTGCCCATCAGGATCAATCCGCCGGCGGCTTCGAGGCGCAGGAATGCGACCAGTGGCTGGACCAGCCCGTTTCCCCAGGGTGCTTGCGCAGTTTTCACTTCAGATTATTCTCCATGCTTGCGGCCGGAGCTCGTTCGCCGGCTCCGCCACCATACCCCGGCGAGCGCCAGCGCCGCGAATCCCGCACTCGCGAGGAAGGTCGCTGGCGCACCGAGCTGGTCCCAGAGCAGCCCGGCGATTGCGCTGGCGAAGAGCATTGCCACCCCGCTCAGCAGGTTGAAGAAACCGTAGGCGGTGCCGCGCAACTCGGCCGGTGCGGTATCGGCCACCATCGTCGCCAGCAGCCCCTGGGTGGCGCCCATGTGCAGCCCCCACAGCGCCACGCCCAGCCCGACCCAGGCCCAGTAATCGCTCGCGGCCAGCACCAGGTTGGCGGCGATCAGCAGCACCATGCCCGCGGCCAGCAGGGGCGTGCGGCGCATCCGGTCGGCGAGCCTGCCGATCGGGTAGGCGCTCGCGGCGTAGACCACGTTCATCGCGATCAGCACCAGCGGGGTATAGGCGGCGGCCACCCCGCCCTGGAGCGCACGCAGCACCAGGAACGCCTCGCTGAAGCGCGCCAGAGTAAAGGCCGCGCCGATCGCCACCACCCACCAGTAGGGCCGCGACATCTGCCGCAGACTGGCCATGGTCACCGGATTGCCGCGCCGTGCGCCGGCCGGCGGATCGGGCTCGCGCACGCCCATGAACAGCAGCGCCACCGCCAGGAACCCGGGAATCGCGGCGACCCAGAACACGGCCCGGAAATCATTGGCCCAGGCGAGCATCAGCACGATTGCGAGCAGCGGGCCGAGGAAAGCGCCGACGGTATCGAGCGACTGGCGCAGCCCGAAGGCGGCGCCGCGCACCGCGGGTGGCGCGAGATCGGCGATCAGCGCGTCACGCGGTGCGCCGCGAACGCCCTTGCCGATGCGGTCGATGAAGCGCGCCGCCAGCACCATCCCGGCACTGGTGGCAATCGCGAACAGCGGCTTGGAAGCCGCGCCCATGCCATAACCAAGGACTGCCAGCGGTTTGCGCCGTCCCCACCAGTCGCTCAGCACGCCGGAGAAGACCTTGACGATCAGCGCGGTCGATTCGGCCACGCCCTCGATCAGCCCGATGGTGAGCGCGCTGGCTCCGATCACCGTCACCATGAACACCGGCAGCAGGCTGTGGATCAGTTCCGAGGAGACGTCCATCAACAGGCTGACGAAGCCCAGCACCCAGATGCTGCGCGGGATCACCGGATGGGGTTTGCCCGGCGCTGCCTGGTCCTGCGGCGAGTGTTCGGAAGCCATCGCGCTGTTCTCTCCGCAAAAGATGCCGCCAGCCGGGGCAAGGCCCCCGGCACATGCGCTAAGATCTGCCTCATTCTGCCCCAATTGCGAATCTCCCCGCCATGAAGACCGAAACCTCCCTGCCCGCCGTCGACCCCTCGGAAGTCGGACTCAGCCCGCAGCGCCTGGCACGGGTGCGCCGGGTGCTGCAGGAGTCGATCGACGCCGGCATGCTGCCCGGTGCGGTCTGGATGGTCTCGCGCCGCGGCCGCCTGGCGTGCTTCGAGGCACTCGGTGAGCAGGACCCGGTGAGCCACGCGCCGATGCGTCCGGACTCGATCTTCCGGGTCTACTCGATGACCAAGCCGATCGTGTCGCTCGTCACCATGATGCTGGCCGAGGAGGGCCGCCTGCAGATCTCGGACCCGATCAGCAAGTACCTGCCGATGTTCGCCAGTCCCAAGGTCGCAGTCGAGCGCGCCGGCGGCATCGACCTGGTGCCGGCCCAGCGCCCGATCATGATCCACGACCTGCTGCGCCACACCAGCGGCCTGACCTACGAATTCCTCGGCGAGTCGGCAGTGCAGAAGATGTACGCGGAGCGCAACATCGCCACGCTCAACCGCAGCAACGCCGAGCTGATCGAGGAACTGGCCAAGCTGCCGCTGATGTACCAGCCGGGCGCGGCCTGGCACTACAGCCGCTCGACCGACGTGCTCGGGCGCTTGCTCGAGGTGGTCACCGGCAAGCCGCTGGGCGAACTGCTCAACGATCGGGTGCTCGCCCCGCTGCAGATGCACGACACCGCCTTCCACGTCCCGGCGGGCAAGCACGAGCGCATCGCGCAACCCTTCGCCACCGACCCCGAGAGCGGCGTCAAGGTGGAACTGATCGACGCCCGCAAGCCCCCGGTGCTCGAAATGGGTGGCGGCGGACTGATGTCGACGGCGCCTGATTACGCCCGTTTCCTGGCGCTGCTGGCGGGCGGCGGCAGCTTCGGCGGGGTCCGGCTGATCAGCCGCAAGACCCTCGAGCTGATGACCGCCGATCACCTCGGCACCATCCCGATCACCACCGACCTGATCTCGCCGGGGCACGGCTTCGGGCTGGGCTTCGCGGTGCGCACCGACGCCGGACTGGCGCCCGGGCCGGGCACGATCGGCACCTACCACTGGAGCGGCATCGGCGGCACCTCGTTCTGGGTCGACCCGGCCGAGGAACTGAGCGCCATGCTGCTCACCCAGGCGCCCTACCAGCGGATCCACTTCCGCCACCTCTTCCGCAACATGATCTACGCCACCATCGACGACTGAGCGCGATGAGCATCTTCGAGCGCTACCTCAGCGTCTGGGTGCTCGCCTGCATCGGCGCCGGCGTAACGCTCGGCCAGTCCTTCCCGCGATTGTTCCAGGCGATCGGGCGGCTCGAGTTCGCCCAGGTCAACCTGCCCGTCGGGCTCCTGATCTGGGTGATGATCGTGCCGATGCTGCTCAAGGTCGACCTGCGCTCGCTCGCCGAGGTTCGCGCGCACTGGCGCGGCGTGGGCGTGACGCTCGCCGTCAACTGGGTGCTCAAGCCGCTGTCGATGGCGCTGCTCGGCTGGTTCTTCATCGGCCAGGTCTTCGCCCCGTGGCTGCCGGCGGCGCAGCTCGACAGCTACCTCGCCGGACTGATCCTGCTCGCCGCGGCGCCGTGCACCGCCATGGTCTTCGTCTGGAGCCGCCTGTCCAACGGCGACCCCAACTTCACGCTCTCGCAGGTGGCGCTCAACGACACCATCATGATCTTCGCCTTTGCGCCGATCGTCGCCCTGCTGCTGGGCATCTCGGCGATCGTGGTGCCGTGGGCGACGCTGCTGACCTCGGTGGTGCTCTACATCGTCATCCCGCTGGTGCTGGCGCAGCTGTGGCGGGCCCGGCTGCTGGCGGCCGGCAAGGAGCGGTTCGGCCAGGTCGTCGCGCTGCTCGGCCCGCTGTCGATCGCCGCGCTGCTGCTCACCCTGGTGCTGCTCTTTGCGTTCCAGGGCGAGGCGATCCTCGACCAGCCGTTGGTGATCGCGATGCTGGCGGTACCGATCGTGATCCAGGTGTTCCTCAACTCCGGGCTCGCCTATTGGCTCAACCGCCGCCTCGGTGTGGCACACTGCATCGCGGCGCCCTCGGCGCTGATCGGCGCGTCGAACTTCTTCGAACTCGCGGTCGCCACCGCGATCAGCCTGTTCGGCTTCGAGTCGGGGGCGGCGCTGGCGACGGTGGTCGGGGTGCTGGTCGAAGTGCCGGCGATGCTCGTCGTCGTGCGCATCGTCAACCGCAGCAAGGACTGGTACGAGCGGGCGATCTGAGCAGTGCAAGAGCGGGCGCGACCCGCGCAAAAGAACCGGCGGGCACGACCCGCGCGAGGAGACAGGTGAGCACGACGCGCTATTTCGACCAGGCGACGGAGACCCTTGGCCGCGAGGACCTCGCCGCGCTGCAGTTCGCCAAGCTCAGCGCGATGGTCAGCGAACTGGCCGCGCGCAACGGGTTCTACGCTGCCAAGTGGCGTCGCGCCGGATTCAATCCCGCCGACCTGCGCTCGCTCGACGACCTCGCGCTGCTGCCCTTCACCACCAAGTCCGAGCTCGCCGCCGACCAGCTCGAACACGCGCCCTTTGGCAGCAACCTCACCTACCCGGCCGAGTCCTACGTCCGCTTCCACCAGACCTCGGGCACCACCGGGGTGCCGCTCAAGGTCTTCGACACCCACGAGAGCTGGGACTGGTGGGGACGATGCTGGGCCCACGTGCTAGCCGGCGCCGGGCTCGGTGCCACCGACCGGATCTTCATGGCCTTCGCCTTCGGGCCCTTCGTGGGCTTCTGGGCCGCGGTCGAGGGCGCGCGCAAGATCGGCGCGCTGATGGTCCCGGGCGGCGGGCGCGACTCGGCGCAGCGGCTCGAGCTGATGCGCGAGCTCGGCACGACGGCGCTGTGCTGCACGCCGACCTACGCGCTGCGCCTGGGCGAGGTGGCCCGCGAGAGCGGCTTCGACCTGCGCTCGATCCCGATGCGCGCCACCATCCACGCCGGTGAGCCCGGCGCCAACGTCCCGGCCACCAAGCAGCGCATCGAGCAGCTCTGGAACGCGACCTGCTTCGATCACGCCGGCGCTTCCGAGGTCGGGGCGCACTCCTTCGAGTGCCGCGAGCAGCCCGGCGGCACCCACCTGATCGAGAGCGAATTCATCGCCGAGGTGCTCGACACCGAAACCGACCGGCCGGCGGCCCCGGGCACGCGCGGCGAACTGGTGATCACCAACCTCGGGCGCTGGGGCTTCCCGGTGATCCGCTACCGCACCGGCGACGTGGTCTGCGTCGACGAGCGCCCCTGCGCCTGCGGGCGCGGCTTCCTGCGCTTCGCGGGCGGCATCATCGGCCGCGCCGACGACATGGTGACGGTGCGCGGGGTCAACGTCTTCCCGGCCGGCGTCGAGAACATCATCCGCGGCTTCGCCGAGGTCGACGAGTTCCGCGTCACGGTGCGCAAGTTCCGCGAGATGGAGGAGATGGAGGTCGAGATCGAACTGCGCCACGACTCCGACCCCGGCATCGCGCGCGCGCTCGCCGAGCGCCTCGACGTGGTGCTCTCGTTTCGGCCGCGGGTTGCGGTGGTCGAGCGCGAGACCCTGCCGCGCTTCGAACTGAAGGCGCGGCGCTTCCACGTGCGCCGCGAGGGCTGAGGCGCCTTTCGGCTGGCGCCGGCTTCGATCCGGAACCCGCCCCCGGCTAGCCCCCGGCGATCGCCGTAACCAGCGCCACCCGGTCGCCGTCGTGCAGCGGCGCGCCGCGCTCGCTGCTGATGCACATCTCGCCATTGCGCGCGAAATTCAGGTGGGGGTCGTCGAAGACCGCGCCGGCCTCGGGCAGCACCCGGCGCAGAGCCGGACGCAGCGCGGCGAGGTTGTCGAGCGGCTGGTCGACGATCACCGCACCCTCGGGCGCGCCGGCGACCTTGCCGGGCAACTCGACACGCACCGCGAAACCGGTGATGGCGCGCGACAGGTCCTCGTGCCAGTCGAGTTCCGGCACCCCTTCGGAGTTGAGCCCGGTAATGCCGTAGAAGCGGTGCTTGAGCGCCTCGAACTCGGCGCGATCGACTTTCTCGCCGGCAAACGGACCGACCGTGATCGGCTCCTCGAACCAGCGCCGCGGCAGGGTGTCGTCGCTGGCGCGCAACCCGAAGCGATGGTTGAGCATGCGTTCGATGCCGGTGATCTGGCGACCGCTCTCCTCAAGCCGGGCGGTATCGAACTCGACCCCGGTGACCGTGCTGAGCTGGGCCGCGAAGTCGGCGAGATCGGGCAGCGTCGGCGAGTTGAACAGCTTGGTGTTGAAGCGGCACATCCCGACCGAGTCGCCGACCGCGAAGTAGTTCTCGCAGCGGCGCACCGCCACTTCCTTGCCGTCGTAGGAATTGGGCTTGGCCGCGACGCTGCCACCGTAGAGCGCGGTCTTGAACTCGGGATCGTCGTTGATGCGGGCGTTGATTTCGAGCGTGACGCGGTTGCGCAGGTGATCCATGCCGCGGGTCGCGACCGCCAGCCCGAGCGCAAACGCCTTGAGGATGCGCGAGTCGTGCGGATCGGACTGGAACAGCCCCTTGACCGCCATCCGGTAGTCCAGCGCCGCGGCCGGATACTTGCCGCGCTCGACCGCGCGCGCCGAGTCGGCAATCGTGTCGCCGAAACCTTCGCGCCGGGCGGTCATGAACAGCAGCCGCTCGACGCTGTCGTAGTTGCCCCATGACAGGTCAAGCCCGGCGGTGTCCTTAGCGGTGATCATGCCGCGCTGCCACAGCTCCATCGCCCAGGCGATCGCGCTGCCGGTCGAGGCCGAGTCCAGCCCGAGGTCGTTGAGGATGTTGTTCAGGCGCAGCACCTGCTCGGGCTCGCTGATGCCGATGAGCGGCCCGAACTTGCCGAGCGTGACGTACTCCGGCCCGTCGCCCTTGTCGTAGCGGTCGAACTTGCCGTCGTCGTGGATGCCGTTGTAGGTGCGCTTGCGCTGGTGCTCCTGCTGCGCCTGCGCCTTGTCGTAGCTGGCGTTGCCGGTGAGCCCCTTCAGGGCGGCGGCGCCCCAGCCGCCCTTGCCTTCCGGGGTCATGTCGTTCTGGTTGCGGCAGTGCACCGGGCACTTGAAACAGCCGTCCATGCCCGGACGGTAGGCGTCGAAGTTGTCGGCGTCGAGGCTCTCGTGCCAGTCGGTGCGCTGGTTGTTCATCGTGCCGAGCGCCCCGAGCACCCGCGAGGGCTTGTAGAGGAACGGCGTGCCGACCTTCTTCAACGCGTTCTTGATCACCGAGGTCGAGGTGATCTTCTTGCCGATGATCTTGTTCTGCGCCTTGAGCTCGGCCTGGTACTCGGCGTCGTCGGGTTCGCCCAGCACCACCATCGCCTTGAGCCCGAGCGCGCCCATCTTGGCGCCGGCACCGCCGCGCGCCCAGATCGACTTGATCCCGCCCATGATCCCGCTGCACAGCGCCAGGTTCTCGCCGGCGCTGGTGATGCGCGCCATCGCCATGTCCTTGCGTTCCTTGCAGGCGAAGTCGCGCTCGATCGCGGCGGCCATGTCGAGATTGTCCAGGCCGGCGTAGGGCGCGGCATCGACGAACTCGACCAGCGTACCGCCGCCGGCGGCGTTGGTGCGCATGGTGAGCAGCGTCCAGCCCGGCGCCCGGCCGTAGAGCACGAGATGGTCGAACCCGGCGCGCTTGACGAAGGCCGGGAAGTAGTCGCCGGCGTTGGAGTCGAGGATCGCGGCGGAGTCGGGCGAGCGGCTGGTGAAGTTGCCGCGCGTGGCCGATGGCATGTCGCCGGTGAGCGCGCCCGAGCCGAAGATCAGCGGCACCGCGGGGTCGAGCGCCTCAAGGCTCTCGTCGAGCAGGTTGTAGAGCAGGAACATGTTGGCGCCGCGCCCGCCGACGAAGCGCTCGAGCACCTCGCGCCCGAGATACGCCCGTTGCGTCGCGCGCCGCTCGAGGTCGACGAACAGCGTCGCGCCCTGCCCCGGATATTGCGCCGCCTGATGCATGCGCGCGATGAGCAGCGCCACCCTTTCGCGAATGTCCATTGCCCGCTTCCCCTGGTCACGTCGTTACCGGCGTCAAGTTACACCCCGGATTGTTTGATGTCCACCAATTCCCACCGAAACCGGCGACCGTCACGGCGCCCCCTGCCCGCGGGCCAAAGGTGGTTTATCCTCCGCCATATCGTCCGCAAACCGACCGGGATACCCCATGACCCAGCAGATCCGCAGCCTCGACTCCGCCGAACTGACTCCCACCGAGATGTACCTGTTGCTGCGCGACTCGGTGATCCCGCGGCCGATCGCCTGGGTCTCGACCGTCGACGACGCGGGCCGCAGCAACCTCGCGCCCTACTCGTTCTTCAACGTCTGCAGCAACGTCCCGCCGGTGCTCGGCTTCGCGGTCGGGCCGCGCGGCAAGGACCAGGAGACCGGCAAGCTGCTCGAGAAGGACACCCTGGCCAACATCAGGGCCACGGGCGAAATGGTGGTCAACATCGTGCCCGAGGAACTGCGCCTGCCGATGGTCACGACCGCGACCAGCCTCGCCCCCGGCGAGGATGAGTTCGCCTTTGCCGGACTGAGCTCGGCACCGTCGGACAAGGTCCGCCCGGGGCGGGTGCTCGGCGCACCGGTCGCGTTCGAGTGCAAGCTCTACCAGATCGTCGAAGTCGGCACCCACAACTGGGTGATGGGCGAGATCGTGCGCATCCACGTCGACGAGCGCATCTACATCGGCGCCTACAAGGGGCTCGACCATCGCGTCGACCCGCTGCGCGTCGCGGCGCTGCGCCCGGTCGGGCGCCTGGGCCGCGCCTACTACTCGCTGCTGCGCGACGTCGAGACCATCCTGCGCACCGACGCTTCCAACGACTGACCATGAACGAGACGCTCGAAACCTACCGCGGGGTCGTCTACCCCTGGCACTGCGACCACATGGGCCACATGAACGTCATGTGGTACGTGGGCAAGTTCGACGAGGCCACCTGGAACCTGTTCGCCCATCTCGGGCTGACGCCCGCGTTCCTGCGCGACGCTGAGCGCGGCATGGCCGCCGTCGAGCAGCGCATCGCCTACCTGAAGGAACTGCACGCCGGCGACACCGTCGCCATCCGCAGCGGGGTGGTCGCGGTGAGCGCCAAGACCATCAGGTTCTTCCACGAGATGCGCAGCGGCGCAGGCGATGCCGTGGCGGCGGTGACGCTGCTCACCGGGGTGCACATCGACACCGCGGCGCGCAAGTCGGTGCCGCTGCCCGAGGAAGTCGCGGCCCACGCGCTGCGCCACGTCGTGGAGTACAAGTTGCCCTGGTAGGCACGCAGGGAGACCGGCAATGGCAGGACAGAACCGGGCACAGGAGCATCTCGAACTGCACTACAGTGCGCCCTCGGCGCTGGTCTACATGGCGCGCCTGAGCGCACCGCAGTCCGAAGCGCAGGCACTCGAGCTCTGGATCAAGGGACCGGTGTTCTACGGCAGCGAAGTGGTGCTGAAGGCCGACAGCGCTGGCGCGGCAGTCAGCTTCGGCCTGATGCTGGCCGGCGACCATCGGGCGGCGATCGCCGGGTCGTGGCGCGCGACCGGCGACTGATTACGCGCGCCGTGCGCAGGCGCGACGACGATCCTGACTGGACCATGGCCGTCGCGCCATTTATATCTATGTGATATATTTGCTCATGCACATCATTTCACTGAAGATGCTGCGCGATTTCTGGCTACGACATCCGCAGTCCGAGCGGCCATTGCGTAACTGGCACAGCATTGTCGAACACGCACACTTTGCCGATTTCGCGGAGATCAAGAAGAGTTTTCGCAGCGCCGACTATGCTGCGCCCTATACCGTGTTTGACCTCGGCGGCAACAAATACCGGGTCGTTGTCGTCGTGCACTTCACGAGCGGCAAGGTTTATGTGCGCTGGGTAATGACGCATCGTGAATACGACAACTGGTGCGCGCTGTATCGGAAGGGGAAATTGCAATGACGACTACCGCCACTACCGCAGGCAAGATCAAGGAACTGGAGAAGACTTGGGCCGCGTTCGACCGGGTTGCCCGTTTGCGACCGATCCGCACTGCCGAGGACTACGACAATGCCGTCTCGCTGATGAACGGATTGCTCGATGCAATCGGAGATCAGGAGCATCACGCCCTGGCTGGTCTGCTTGAACTGGTGGGAGAACTGGTCTCGGACTACGACGCCCGCCATCACGTTATTGCAGCCACTGAACCGGTGGAAGCGTTGCGCTACCTGATGGAAATTCGCGGTCTCAGGCAAGTCGACCTGGCGGACATCGTCGCCCAGGGCAACCTGTCGGCGATCCTGGCCGGAAAGCGCAAGATCAGCGCCGCGCTGGCTGGAAAACTGGCAACGTATTTCAACATCAGCCCGGCGGTCTTCATCACATCCTGAAGCCGCCAATGGCGGCGATCGAGAGCACAAACCGCTAGCGCCAGTCGGGAAAGACCCGCGCCAGCAACTCCATCAGCGTCGCGCGCTCGGGCTCCGAGAGCCCGGCCGCGAGCCGCTTCTCGTGGGCACGCACCAGCGGGCGCAGGCGCTTGAGCAGCGCCCGTCCGTCGGCGGTGAGTTCGAGCGCGTTGGAGCGCCGGTCGAGCGCCGCCACCCGGCGGTTTACCAGAGCGCGACGCTCAAGTTTGTCGATCACCGACACCACGCTCGAACGGTCGAGCTGCACGGCGCGCGCCAGCTGGGTCTGCTTGAGGCCGGGGTTGGCCGCGATCACTTCCAGCACGCCGTAGAGTCCCGGGGTGATGTCGTGCTCGCCGAGCGCGGCGTTGAAGTCGCGGAAGATCGCCACTTGCGCGAGGCGCAGCTGGTAGCCCACCAGTTGCGGCAGGCCGCCGAGCTC
>JAHEMI010000063.1:0-4194 GCA_024643785.1 Burkholderiaceae bacterium | reverse complement strand
TTCATGTCATCCGCGCTTCAGTGTTGCCGGCACACCCGGCGTGCCGGGGATGGTACACCGGCCGCCATTGTTGACTGCCCAGATCGCGTCCCGTAGCCTTGCCGCACGGCCTGCGGTCAAGTCGCAGAGACCGCACAACAACAGGAGACGAAGACATGGGAGCAAGAAAATGGCTGCGCCATGGGCGCGGAGCGGTCGTGGCTGCTGCAGCAATCATCGCCTCGAGCAGTTGGGCGCAAGAGGTCATCACGCTCAAGGTGCATCACTTCCTGCCACCGCCATCTACGGCCCACGCGAAGTTCATTACGCCGTGGTGCGACAAGATCGCCAAGGAATCCGCCGGCCGGCTCAAGTGCCAGATCTATCCCGCGATGCAGCTCGGCGGCGCGCCGCCGCAGCTGATCGACCAGGCGCGTGACGGCATCGCCGACATCGTCTGGACGCTGCCGGGCTACTCGGCCGGCCGCTTCCCGGCCACCGAGGTCTTCGAGCTGCCGTTCATGACCCGCAGCGCGCAGGGCTCGAGCCGCGCCCTGTGGGAATACCTGGTGGCCAACAACCTGCTCGCGACCGAGTTCAAGGACGTCCACATCATCCTGGCCCACGTCCACGACGAAGGCCAGCTGCACGTGAACGGCCATCCGATCAAGACCATGGCCGACTTCAAGGGTCTGAAGTTCCGCGCTCCCACCCGCCAGACCAACAAGTTCCTGGCGGCGCTGGGCGCAACGCCGGTGGGCATGCCGGTGCCGGCTGTCTCGGAAGCGCTCTCCAAGGGCGTGATCGACGGCGCGATGCTGCCCTGGGAAGTGGTGCCGGCGGTCAAGGTCCAGGAACTGGTCAAGTACCACTCCGAAACCGACCCGGCGTCACGCGCGCTCTACACCGCGGCATTCGTGTTCGCGATGAACAAGGCCCGCTACGACAGCCTGCCGCCAGACCTCAAGAAGGTGATCGACAACAACGGCGGCGCCGACACCTCGGCGTGGGTCGGCAAGGTCTGGGACGACTCGGCGGTCGGCGCGCGCGCGCTGGCGGTCAAGCGCGGCAACCAGTTCAACACCATCCCGATGGCGGAACTGGCCAAGTGGGAAACGGCCGGCCAGAGCGTCGTCAGTTCCTGGGTGAGCGAAGTGAGCGCCAAGGGCTATGACGGCAAGGCGCTCCTGAAGAGTGCCGAGGACCTGATCAACAAGTACGACGCCAAGTAGGCCAGCGCGCCTGCCAATCGTTCGGTGTCCGAACCGGTCGACGAAGACGTCTTTGCACCATCCGATCCGCTGGGTCGGGTGGTGCTCCTCGTCTGCCGGGCCGTCGCGCTGGCCGGCGGGCTGGTGCTGGTGGCGGTCGCGGCGATGTCGGCGGCGAGCGTGCTCAGCCGCTGGCTGCTCGGACGCTCGCTGATGGGCGACTTCGAGCTGGTGCAACTGGGCTGCGCGATCGCGGTCGCGAGCTTCCTGCCCTACTGCCAGATGCGCCGCGGCCACGTGATAGTGGACTTCTTCACGGTCAATCTCGAGCGCCGCAGCCGCGCCTGGCTCGACGCGCTGGGCGCGCTGCTGCTGGCGGCGTGCGCGGCGCTGGTCGCCTGGCGCATGGGCCTCGGGCTCGTCAACGCCCGCGCCAGCGGCGAGAGCTCGATGCTGCTGGGCGTGCCGATCTGGCTGGCCTACGTGCCGATGGTGCCCTCGTTCGCGCTGCTCGCGCTCGCCGGCTGCTACACCGCCTGGGCGGACTTTCGCAGGCAGCGGCAATGACCGGCGTCGAAATCGGTGCGGCTTTCCTGGTGCTGCTGATCGCGCTGCTCGCGCTGCGCATCCCGATCGCGATCGCGATGCTGGTCACCGGCATCGCCGGCTACGTGACCATGGCCGGCTGGGCGCCACTCGCCAACTACCTCAAGACCGCGGCGTTCGCGCGCTACTCGACCTACGACCTGTCGGTGGCGCCGCTGTTCCTGCTGATGGGCAACTTCGCCTCGCGCGGCGGGCTCTCGCGCGCGCTCTTCGCTGCGGCCCAGTCGCTGATCGGCCACTACCGCGGCGGCGTCGCGATGGCCGCGGTCGGCGCCTGCGCCGGTTTCGGCGCGATCTGCGGTTCGTCGCTCGCCACCGCCGCGACCATGGGCCAGGTGGCGCTCCCGGAACTGCGCCGCTACAACTACGCGCCGGGGCTGGCCACCGCCACGCTCGCCGCCGGCGGCACGCTCGGCATCCTGATCCCGCCCTCGATCGTGCTGGTGATCTACGCCATCCTCACCGAGCAGAACATCGCCAAGCTCTTCGTCGCGGCCTTCGTGCCCGGCATCCTGGCGGCGCTCGGCTATGTGATCGCGATCGCGGTCTACGTCCGGCTGCGGCCCGAATCGGGCCCGGCCGCCGAGCGCGCCACCACCCGGCAACGGATCCGCGCGCTCGCCAACGTCTGGCCGGCGCTGGCGATCTTCGTCACCGTGATCGGCGGCATCTACGGCGGCGTGTTTACGCCCACCGAGGCCGCCGCGGTCGGCGCACTCGCCACCGGGGTGCTGGCGTTCGCGCGCGGCATGCGCTTCGAGGGCCTGGTGGAGTGCATCTACGGCACGGCGTCGGCCACCGGGATGATCTTCCTGATCCTGCTCGGCGCCGACGTGCTCAACGTCTTCCTCGCGCTCTCGCAGATGCCCGCCGAACTCGCCGCATGGGTCGGGGCGTCGGGGCTGCCGCCGCTCGCCGTGCTGTTCGCGATCCTCGCGGCCTACGTCGTGCTCGGCTGCGTGATGGACAGCCTGTCGATGATCATGCTCACCATGCCGATCTTCTTCCCGATCGTGATGGGGCTAGAGCTCTGGGGACTGGGCGGAGCCGACAAGGCGATCTGGTTCGGGGTGCTCTCGCTGATGGTGGTCGAGATCGGCCTGATAACGCCGCCGGTGGGGATGAACGTCTACATCATCAACGGGCTGGCGCGCGACGTGCCGATGATCGTGACCTTCCGGGGACTGGTGCCGTTCCTGATGGCCGACGCGGTGCGCGTCCTGCTGCTGGTCTTCTTCCCGGTGATCAGCCTGTTCCTGGTGCGCTTCTGGGGCTAGACGGAAGCGGGCTGGCGCGCCGCGCGCGGCAGGCGGTTGACGAGCGTGATGCCGCCGGCCACCAGCACCAGCGCCCCGAGCAGTTGCGGCGTCGGGCGCTCGCCGAGCAGCGCGACCGCGGCGATCACGCCGAAGATCGGGGTCAGGAACGAGAAGGCCGCCAGCTTGGCGGCCGGATAGTTGGCGATCAGCCAGAACCACGCCAGGTAGCTCGCGAACGCCACCAGCACCCCCTGGTAGGCGATGCTCGCCACCACCAGCGGCGTCAGGCGCACGATGCCGGGCTCGCCGAGCGCGAGCGCGATCGGCGGCAGCATGATCGCCGAGACGATAAGCTGGTAGAAGAGCGTCTTCGCGACCGGCGCAGTCGCGAGCGCCGAGGTGCGGATCACCAGCGTGGTCGCCGCCCAGAGCATGGCCGCAACGATGAACATCGCATCGCCGATCCAGGCGTTGCCTTGCGAGCGCAGCAGGCTCTCGCCAAAGGCGAGCACGATGCCGCTGAAGGCGCACGCGAGCCCCGCCCACTGCAGCCGCCCAAGGCGTTCCCCCGGCAGCAGCACGTGCGCGCCGAGGGCCACGAAGAACGGGGTGGTGTAGAGAAAGACGATGCCGCGCGAGGCGTTGGTGAATTCCAGCGCCCAGTAGATCATGCCGAATTCGATGCCGAACATCGCGCCGGCAACGAGGCCGGCGCCGAGCGTGCCGTCACGGTTGAAAAGCGGGATTCCCCGCATGCGCGCCCAGATCCAGAGCAGCACCACCGCGAGCGCCGAGCGCATCCCGGCCTGGGCCACTGGCGAGACGTCGTGGATGACGATCTTGATCGCCACCTGCTGCAGGCCCCACATCGCGCACAGCAGCACCATCAGCCAGGCGGCGCTGGCGTCGAGGGCACTGCGGCGGGTGCTCATAGTGCCAGAATGATGCCTGTTTTAGCGCCGCCGTGCAGGCGGGCCGCTGCGGCCTTCGATCTGGCGAAAAGTGATGCGCCCCTTGCTCAGGTCGTAGGGCGAGAGTTCCAGCGAAACCTTGTCGCCGGCGATGATGCGGATGTGATGCTTGCGCATCTTGCCCGCGCTGTAGGCCACCAGGTCGTGACCGTTTTCCAGGGTGACGCG
>JAHEMI010000062.1 GCA_024643785.1 Burkholderiaceae bacterium | reverse complement strand
GTTGGCGATCTTCGCGACGATCCGACCGCCGCTGACCGCCATCTGGGCGCGCGCCCCGGTCACCCCCGGGATGCGCGAAATCGTCAGGTCGGCGGTCTCGGCGCCGGCAGCCGGAGCTCCACCTTCGCGGGCCTTGATGGCGATGCGCCCGAGCGCGACCAATCCTTCATAGTGGCCCTTCGCCCCTTCGCCAAGATTGGCGGCGACCGCGTCGCCCGCCCCGGTCTCGATCGCCGTGGTGCCTTGCTCGGCCAGGAAATTGGCGACGAATACGTTAGTGCCGGCATTCGGATCTTGGGCGAGCGCGCTTGCGCCCGTCGCGCGCCGGGCCGCTGGTGCTCCCGCGATCGCTGCCGCGCTGCCGCGCACGCCTGCCTGGAGCTGCTGCAACACCGCCGGCAGTGCCAACAACGCCTTGCTGACCATCACCGGGAGCGGCAGCCGGACCCGGTCGCGCTCCGGTCCATCGAGCGGCTGCAGGGTGACAGCCGTCCACATGCTGTTGCGCCGGCTTAGCGCGGCGTAGAAGGTGCTGGCGTCAGCGTCGGAGAGCACGCCGTCGCGATTGAGCTTGGCCTGCAGGCGCTCGACGGTCGCCTGGTCGGCCAGGTAGACCTGCCACTGGTCAGGTTCCACTCCCGGGAACGGCACCGGCTTGGGCGCCAGCCTGGTGGGCTTGCCGGCGCTCCCCGGCGGGGCGGTCTGGATCACCGGCATCAGCGCGATCACTTGCTGCATGCGCCGGCCGTACTCGCTCTGGGCACGGCGGCGTGCCGCCGCCGCTTCGGCGTCGCGCTCCTGCCTGGCCACCTCGGCTTGGGAACTTGCGACGTTCTTGCGGATCACCGCATTGTCGGGATCCCCCTCCAGCGCCAGGCGTTGCAGGCGCAACGCTTCGGCATAGTCGCCGCGCTTGAACGCCGCCACGCCCTGTTCGTTTTGCTGGTGGGCCAGCTTGCGGCGCTCGGCGGCAGCGGCTTCGCTGCGCGCCTTCCAGATGTCGATCCAGCCCCAGATCCCGCGGCCGGTCTGGCGTTCAGTGCCCGTGTCGCTCGAACCAGAGCTATCGCCCGGACAGTTGGCGACGCAGGTGGGCGGCGGCACCGCGGGTATGCCCCCGGCATTGGCAACGCCCCAGGCCACCAGCGCCGCGCCCCACAACGCGTTGCGCAATCGCCCGCTCATTTGGCAGGCTCCGCAGCCGGGTAGCAGAAGAAGTCGTACTGCGGTTTGCGCCCGGAATAGATGACAACGGTGCGCGCCGGCGTGCCCAACCCTAGAGCTGCGCCAGCCTGGGCCAGCGCGTCGTACATCGAGTAGCCCGGCATCACCGGCGGCGAAATGCCGGCGTAGGCACCGATCATGAAGGGATCGGCGCTGAAACCCTTGCCCTCGGCCGCGACCAGCTTGCGGCACTCGGTCTCGAACCAGCCGTGGAAGTTGCTGCCGTCGTCGGCCGTTTTGACGCAGGAGTCGAAGCGCAGGTCACGGTTGGCTGAATTGACGTGGATGAGTGTGCGAGCCTCGCCGCGTTCGTAGCTCAGATCGACATACTGGTCCCGGTCAACCACCCGTTCGCCTTGCGCTCCCTGGCCGATGTGAAGGCAGCGATAGGCCTGGGGCGTGGTTGCAGCCGCGACTGGCAGGGCGAGCAGACAAATTAGCAGGGCAGTAGTTCTCACGGCGCATGGTTCCTTTGGCGGATCAGGAGGTCAGCGGGTTAGCTGGGAAGGGGCAAGCCAACTGTCTTGCCCGGGGTCGTAGCACCAGTCTTCAGGGGTACCGGATCGTTTCGGGCCGCGGTAGCTGCCCTTGGCCAGGGCGTCGGGAGCAAGCGGCAGGTCGGCCGATTTGACCGCGATGTCGCCGATCGGAAACCAGCCCTGCGGGTCCCACAGGAGCTGCGACTCGACGTACCAGAACGACCCGATCGGAGTGCGCAATTGCTGGGAGGGGTAGCCGCGAATAGCTGAGCCGCCAAAGCTCAGGACGCCGCGTTCACCGGCCGACCTGGAGCCCGCGTTGGCGACCTCGTTCGAGTATGTCCAGTCGCTGCCAAGCGCGGCGGCGGCGGAGAGCGAAAACACCACGGCGACAAGCCACCTGGCCCACGCCCGTGCGGCGATCGGAGCGCTACTGTTGTTGTCGGGCATGGTCGCGGTAGAGCTGCAGTTCGGTGCGGGCGTCGGGATATCCGCTGGTTGCCAGCCACAGGGCCGCCAGCAGCGCCACAATCCCGGCGATGCGCAGGCCTCTGGAGCCGAAGACCACCGGAGCGAGGGCGAGAATTGCGCCCAGGCCGGCCAGCCCGGTTGCGAGAGCCGGCGCCGGAATCATCGCCGCGACCAGAATCAGCAGCAGCGCCAGCCAGAGGAGCGCACGCGCCGAGCTCAGGGTCATGACGGGAATCCGACTCGGGACCAACAGTGCCAGCGCGCAGCGCGGCGCCCACGCAACCGCGAGGGGTGCGTGGCGGAAGAAAAAAATGGCGTGTTCTTATGCCTGGCAGAGGCGTTGTCGTTCAAGTCATGCCCACCACCGAGATTTGTTGTGCCCGAATAATGCAACAAAACCATGTCCACTGTGTGTGATTGGATGCACAATTGTCGCGATCGGCGGATATCAGGCCGCGAACGGACGTCAACCATTGAAGAAAGTGGCACGGTGCAGGCCAACAACCCAGGCAGGGGACGGCACATGGTTCGCAAGGTTCACGTGACTCCAGGCAAGCTGTCGCGGCTCCAGGCCAAGTTCGGAATCCTGGTTGCGGCGCTCTTCCTCGTCTTTGGCGTGGTGCTGGTCGGCAGCGGCTGGCAGGAGGTCGGCGCGGCGGAGGTCGGACTGTTGGTGGCGCTGGGGCTGTTCGCGACCATCTGGATCGTGGCCTGCGCCAGCATCATCGTCCTGTTCACAAGGGTCCTGCGCCGCTCGCCCGAGCCGGGAGCAAACTCGCTGGTCGATCTCGAGTTCGAGGACGCCCCGGACGAACGTGCGCAAGATGCGCCGGGCGATTTCTCGGAGCGCTTGCGCAGCCTCGAAGCCCTGAAGAAGGACGGGCTGGTCAGCGACAGCGAGTACCGGCAAAAGCGGGCTGGAATCCTTGGGGAGAAGTGGTAGCGTAAGCTTCCCGAAGCCGTCAGCCATTTTGAAATGGCGTTTTCTGCGACGACATTATTGTTCTTCTATGAGCATCGCGCTGTCAGCAGGACATATGCTGTATCGCGCTAAAACTCGGCCACGGTCCAGTCGCCGCCTCGAATGCTACGGACAACTAAGCTTGAACTGGCGACTCCGCGCCCAGGCCTTCTTGGCCCTGATTTGGTCTTGCACTTGACCACTTAGTGGTTGACGCGCCACGGCATCCAGCGATCGGATTTGCTTGTCCAGGGCCGCGCATTCCGCGGAACCGTCGTCCTCGGTGCTGGAGGAGCGAACGACCTCGCGGCTAGTGGTTGTAGTTGTATTGGTATGCCGTTCCGATTTGTTGCGTGCCTGGCTGCTCAGCTCGACTTGCTGGTCGAATGGCATTTCGTCAGGGACGCTGAACTCTCGAAGGTAGAGGCCCTGCTTCTGGTTGCAGTGCACGCTAGACCAGAAATTCCCACCACTGTAAGCCCGGCAGAGGTAGATCGTTGCTGCTTTGGCTGATGTGCACAGGAGCGCCGCGGAAAGGGCGAGGAGAAACACTGCAATTCTTATTCTTGTTTTCATGGTTTCCGATCGTTAAAGATTCGCTGATCATCATCGGCCCGTCACCTTGGGCCGCAGCTTTCGTGGCTGGTTCAGAGCGAATAAGTAACCTTGTCGTCTGCTACGCGCACCTTGCCGGTCGACAGCAGGCGTTGCACCAATGCCTTGTACTCCGCATCGGATGTTCCTTTAGGGACGATAGCGGCGACAGTGCTCGTCAGGGTCTTGAGAGTACGAGGCCTCGCGTTGCCCCGGCGCTTCAAATTGGCGACCACCAGACTAAACTTCTCGTCCCCTGGGTTTGCGACGACCTTCAAGGTCGGTGGATCTTTGACCGGTTCGTCCACAGCAGTCGAGCCAGCCCCATTGGGGCACTTGAATTGTCCTTTTTGATTAAGAACAACCTGGAACTTCTCTTTAAGAGACATGCTGCCAAGCAATGCGTTCACAGCCTTGCAGCATACGACGCAGTTGCCGTCGGCGTTTGGTCCGCCGTTAGCACTGGCGTGAAGGTGTTCAACGCTTGCCTCTGACTTGGGCAAGGGCTGTTTGCAGAAGAAGCACAAACCTCCCTGCACAAACATCAGGCGGTCAATTGGTTTGGTGGGCATGATCTCTCCGCAACCAGCAAGGACTTGAACGTTCAAGAGTGTGTGGTCCCTAGTTACTCCAGAACTTCAGCCTACGGAATTCCCCAGAGGTATGAGGTCAGCCGGACGGCGTCTTTTGGGCAGTGGGCGGCGGTTGAAGAGCAGAACAGGCGCCAATCTGATGGCACCGAGCAACAGAAGGAAGGAAACGACACCTCGTGTCACATCTACGTCGCACAGCACTGCGCCGGCCAATGCTGGCGCCCCCACGGGCGTTCGCCCAGGCGTCTGATCTATCAGGGAATCTGGTCGGGGTGAGAGGATTTGAACCTCCGGCCTCTACGTCCCGAACGTAGCGCTCTACCAGGCTAAGCTACACCCCGAGGCCGATCTGCGGGGAACCCGCAGAGTCGTATAACACTGGCGGTTGGCGTTTCCTAGCGGTCACGCTCCGTCGAGTAAGTCGCGAAGTATAGCAAAGCCGCGCGATACTCGGAAACGGATTCTGCCGGCACCATCTGCTCGAGAGCGGCCCGTGCGGCGGCGGCCTCGCCGCGGGCGCGCTGCCGGGTGTAGTCGAGCGCTCCGGTGCGCCTTATGGCGGCCATGATCTCTTCGAAATTGGTGGCGTGGCCGTTGGCGATGGCGTCGCGCACCAGTTCCCGCTCGTGGGCCGTGCCGGTGGCCAGCACGTGGATGAGCGGCAGCGTCGGCTTGCCCTCGCGCAGGTCGTCACCAACGTTCTTGCCGATGTCGTCGGTGGCGCCGTCGTAGTCGAGCGCATCGTCGATCAACTGGAAGGCGGTGCCCAGGCGCCGGCCGTACTCGGCGGCGGCTTCCTCGACCTCGGCACCAGCGCCGCAGAGGATCGCGCCCAGTTGCGCGGCAGCCTCGAACAGCTTGGCGGTCTTGTAGCGGATCACCTGCAGATAGCGCGCCTCGTCGACGTCGGGGTCGTTGCAGTTCATCAACTGCAGCACCTCGCCCTCGGCGATGGTGTTGGTGGCGTCGGCGAGCACCTGCATCACCCGCATCTGGTCGACCTCGACCATCATCTGGAAGGCACGCGAGTAGAGGAAGTCGCCGACCAGCACCGCGGCGGCATTGCCAAAGGCCGAGTTGGCGGTCTTGCGGCCGCGCCGCAGTTCGCTCTCGTCGACGACGTCGTCGTGCAGCAGGGTGGCGGTGTGGATGAACTCGACCACCGCCGCCAGCAGGTGGTGGTGGCCGCGCCCCTGGTAGCCGAGCGCCCTGGAGACCAGCAGCACCAGCACCGGGCGCATCCGCTTGCCGCCGGCGCCAATTATGTAGTCGGCTACCGAATTCACCAGCGCCACCTCGGAGACGAGGCGCTCGCGGATTACCCGGTCGACGGCCTTGAGGTCTTCGGCGAGCAGCGGGAAAAGTTCGGCGGGTTTCATGAGAGTGCGTAATTATAGGGGGTTGGCCCCGCTTTGCGCTGCCCCAGGCCTGGAGCGCCATTGCGGCTGGCCCCCCAATGGGTTATGATGCTCGGCTCGGCGTTTATCGTCGGGCGGCGTTTATCGTCGAAATTTTGTTCGTGCGCCCTGCGGGGCGAGATTGAAACACAGCAAAGAGGTTCCCCCATGTACGCGGTCATAAAAACCGGTGGCAAGCAGTACAAAATTGCCGCTGGCGAAAAACTAAAGGTAGAACAGATACCGGCGGACATCGGAGCAGAGATCACGTTTGACCATGTTTTGGCCGTCGGCAGCGGCGAACAGCTCATGGTTGGCACGCCACTGGTGACAGGGGCGACGGTTTCGGCGACGGTGCTCTCACACGGACGCCATGACAAGGTCCGCATCTTCAAGATGCGTCGGCGCAAGCACTATCGCAAGCAACAGGGCCATCGCCAGAACTTCACGGAGATCTTCGTCAGCAAGATCACCTCGGAAGCTGGCACGGCCACAGCAGAGCCGCCGGTGGTTGCAGCCGCCGTGGCCGAGTGAAGGAGTAACACAGCATGGCACACAAGAAAGGCGGCGGCTCTACGCGCAACGGTCGTGACTCGAACCCCAAGATGCTCGGCGTCAAGGCCTATGGCGGTGAATCCGTCTCGGCCGGCTCGATCATCGTTCGCCAGCGCGGCACCCAGTTCCACCCCGGCGTCAACGTCGGCCTGGGCAAGGATCACACGCTCTACGCGTTGACCGACGGCCAGGTGAAGTTCGAAATCAAGGGTCCGCGCAACCGTCGCACGGTGCGCATCATCGAGACCCAGCAGTAAAGCCGGCACGGCGGCCGGCAATACCGGGAGCACCGTTAACCGGCGCTCCCGGATGAACAAAAGCCCCGCCGACGCGGGGCTTTTTACTCGCCGGAACGGCAATCCGCCGGACCCGCACCAGAGCCGCAGGAAGTCAGTCCCATGAAATTCTTCGACGAAGCGCGCATCACGGTGATCGCCGGCAACGGCGGCGACGGCGTGATTTCGTTCCGCCGCGAGAAGTTCATTCCCAAGGGCGGGCCCGACGGCGGCGACGGCGGGAACGGGGGCAGCGTCTACGCGGTCGCCGACCGCAATATCAACACCCTGATCGACTACCGCTACGCGCGTCGCCACCAGGCCCGCGGGGGCGAGCGCGGCCGCGGCTCCGACCAGTACGGCGCCGCCGCCGACGACGTCAACCTGCGCATGCCGGTAGGCACCGAGATCTACGATGCCGACAGCGGCGAGCTGATCGCCGACCTCACCGCCCACGGCCAGGTCGAGCTGGTCGCCAGGGGCGGCAAAGGCGGGGCGGGCAACATCCACTTCAAGTCGAGCGTCAACCGCGCGCCGCGCCAGGCCACGCCCGGCACCGCGGGCGAGGAGCGCAACCTGCGCCTCGAGCTCAAGGTGCTCGCCGACGTCGGCCTGCTGGGCATGCCCAACGCCGGCAAGTCGACCTTCATATCGGCGGTGAGCAACGCCCGGCCGAAGATCGCCGACTACCCGTTCACCACCCTGCACCCGAACCTCGGCGTGGTCCGCGTCGCTCCCGAAAAGAGCTTCGTGATCGCCGACATCCCGGGGCTGATCGAGGGCGCCGCCGAAGGCGCCGGGCTGGGCCATCAGTTCCTGCGCCACCTGCAGCGCACCCGGCTGCTGCTGCACATCATCGATTTCGCGCCGCTCGACCCTGACGCCGACCCGGTGCACGATGCCCGCGCGATCCTCGGCGAACTGAAGAAATACGATCCGGCGCTCTACGACAAGCCGCGCTGGCTGGTACTCAACAAGATCGACATGATCCCCGAGGCGGAGCGCGAGGAGCGCATCGCCGATTTCGTCAAGCGCCTGCGCGGGCGCGGCCGCAACGCGCTGCCGCTCGATACCAAGCGGGTGTTCGCAATCTCGGCGCTCACCCGTGACGGCACCGAGCGGCTGTGCCAGAGTGTCTACGAATACCTCGACCTGGCGCGGCGCGCCGAGATTCCCGACGCCGACGTGCGCTTCGACCGCGAAAACTCCGCCGAAGCGGCGCCGGGCGACGACGAGACGGAGCGATAGCCCCAGGGTCACGACGATGAGTGAGCGAGCGCCCCAGGACAGCACGTCGCAACTTCCCGCCGGCCGCGACATCGTCGCGCCGCGGCCGCTGCTCGTCCAGGCCCACCGCATCGTGGTCAAGGTCGGCTCGACGCTGGTCACCAACAGCGGCCAGGGACTCGACTCGGCGGCAATCCTGCGGCTCGCGGAACAGATCGCGGCGCTGCGCGCCCAGGGCAAGGAAGTGGTGCTGGTCTCCTCCGGAGCAATAGCCGAGGGGATGCTGCGCCTGGGCTGGAAGAAGCGCCCGCGCGAGATGAACGAACTGCAGGCGGCGGCTGCGGTCGGCCAGATGGGCCTGGCCAATGTGTACGAGGAGTGCTTTCGCCAGCACGGCCTGAAGACCGCGCAGATCCTGCTGACCCACGACGACCTGGCCAACCGCAAGCGCTACCTCAACGCGCGCGCAACGCTTCTGACGCTGCTCAGGCTCGGCGTGGTGCCGATCGTCAACGAGAACGACACCGTGGTCACCGACGAGATCAAGTTCGGCGAGAACGATACGCTCGGCGCGCTGGTTACCAACCTGATCGAGGCCGAGGTGCTGGTAATCCTCACCGACCAGGAAGGCCTCTACACGGCGGACCCGCGCAAGGACCCGGCCGCGGTGATGCTCGCCTCGGTGCAGTCCGGCGACCCCGAGCTGGAGCGCATGGCCGGCGACGCCGGCTCGATCTTCGGGCGCGGCGGCATGGCCACCAAGGTGCTCGCGGCCAAGCGCGCGGCCACCAGCGGCGCGCATACCATCGTCGCCTCGGGGCGCCAGCACGACGCGCTGGTGCGCATGGCCGCCGGCGAGGCGATCGGCACCCAGTTCATCACCCGCACCGCGCGCCTGACCGCGCGCAAGCAGTGGCTCTCGGGCCACCTCCAGGTGCGCGGCTCGGTCAGGCTCGACGCCGGCGCCTCACGCGCACTCGCGCAGGGCGGCAAGAGCCTGCTGCCGATCGGCGTGACCGAGGTGAAGGGCGACTTCGAGCGCGGCGAACTGGTCGCCTGCCTCGATGCCGAGGGCAAGGAGATCGCCCGCGGGCTGGTCAACTACGCCAGCGCCGAGACCCGCCGCATCATGGGCAAGGCCTCTAGCAGGATCGGCGAGATCCTCGGCTACAGCGAGGAGCCCGAGTTGATGCACCGCGACAACCTGGTGCTGCGCTAGCGCACTGCCGGCGCCACCGTCCTAGCGCAGGACTTCGTGCCTGATGCGCCACTGCTTGACCAGCGCGTAGATCGCCGGGATCACCGCCAGCGTCAGCACCGTTGACGAGACCATCCCGCCGACCATCGGCGCCGCGATCCGGCTCATCACCTCCGACCCCGCTCCAGTGCCCCACATGATCGGCAGCAGGCCGGCCATGATCGCGACCACGGTCATCATCTTGGGCCGCACGCGTTCGACCGCGCCTTCCATCACCGCGCCGTAGAGGTCGTTGGCGTCGGGCTCGCGGCCCTCGTGCCGCACCCGCTCCTTGGTCTCGGCCCAGGCCGCGTCGAGGTAGATCAGCATCACCACCCCGGTCTCGGCGGCCACCCCGGCGAGCGCGATGAAGCCGACCGCCACCGCCACCGAGAGGTTGTAGCCGAGCGCCCACATCAGCCACAGGCCGCCGACCAGCGCGAAGGGTACCGAGAGCATCACGATCAGCGTCTCGGTCAGGCGCCGGAAGTTCAGGTAGAGCAGCAGGAAGATGATCAGCAGCGTCACCGGGACGACGATCTTCATCTTCGCGATCGCCCGCTCCATGTACTCGAACTGGCCGCTCCAGGTGATGTAGTAGCCCGGCGGGAAGCTGACCTGTTCGTTGACTGCCTGGCGCGCGGCGGCGACGTAGGAACCGATGTCGCGGTCGCGGATGTCGACGAAAATGTAAGCCGAGAGCAAGGCGTTCTCGGTGCGGATGCCCGGTGCGCCCTTCACCACCTCGACCTTGGCCAGCTGGCCGAGCGGAATCATCGCCCCGCCCATCGTCGCCACCAGCACCTCGGCAGCGATGCGCTGGGGCGTGTCGCGCAGTTCGCGCGGATAACGCACCGAGACGCCGTAGCGTTCGCGGCCTTCGACGGTGGTGGTGACCATCTCGCCGCCGAGCGCGGTGCCGACCACTTCCTGCAATTCCCCGATGGTCAGCCCGTAGCGTGCGAGCTGGGTGCGATCGGGCACGATGTCGAGGTAGAAACCGCCGGTGATGCGCTCGGCAAAGGCCGAGGTGGTGCCGGGAACCTTCTTGACCACCGTCTCGATTTGCTTGGCCAGGCGCTCCATCTCCGCCAGGTCCTTGCCGAAAACCTTGATCCCGATCGGCGTGCGGATGCCGGTCGAGAGCATGTCGATGCGCGCCTTGATGGGCATGGTCCAGGAATTCGCCACCCCCGGGAACTGCAGCGCCTGGTCGAGCTCGCCGATCAGCTTGTCGATCGTCATGCCGGCGCGCCACTGTGACTCGGGCTTGAGGTTGATCACCGTTTCGAACATCTCGACCGGCGCGGGATCGGTGGCGGTGTTGGCGCGCCCCGCCTTGCCGAACACCGACGCGACCTCAGGGAAGCTCTTGATGATCTTGTCCTGGGTCTGGAGCAGCTCGGCGGCCTTGGTGATCGACATCCCGGGCAGCGAGGCCGGCATGTACAGCAGCGAACCTTCGTTCAGGGTCGGCATGAACTCGGTGCCGAGCCGGGAGGCCGGGTAGATCGAGACCACCATCGCGAGCAGCGCGGCGACGATGGTGGTCTTCTTCCAGCGCATAACCGCGGCGATGATCGGCCGGTAGACCCAGATCAGGAAGCGGTTCACGGGGTTGCGCGCCTCGGGCATGATCCGGCCGCGAATGAAGATCAGCATCAGCACCGGCACCAGCGTCACCGACAGGAGCGCACCGGCGGCCATCGCGAAGGTCTTGGTGAACGCCAGCGGCGCGAACAGCCGCCCTTCCTGGCTCTCGAGCGTGAACACCGGCAGGAACGAGACGGTGATGATCAGCAGCGAGAAGAAAAGCGGCGGGCCGACCTCCTTGCAGGCCCGGATCATCGCGGCGGCGCGCTCGTGGGCGCTGTGCCCGGGGCGCAGGCGCTCGAGATGCTTGTGGGCGTTCTCGATCATCACGATCGCGGCGTCGACCATCGCGCCGATCGCGATCGCGATGCCGCCCAGGCTCATCAGGTTCGAGTTCATCCCGAGCGCGCGCATCGCCATCAGCGCGATCAGCACCCCCACCGGCAGCATCAGGATCGCCACCAGGGCGCTGCGCACGTGCATCAGGAAGACGATGCACACCAGCGCCACGATCAGGCTCTCCTCGACGAGCGTGCGCTTGAGGGTATCGATCGCGCGGTGGATCAGCTCCGAGCGGTCGTAGACCGCCTTCACGCTGACCCCCTCGGGCAGCCCGGCGGCAAGTTCGGTGAGCTTGGCCTTGACGCCGTCGATCACCGCGAGCGCGTTCTCGCCGTAGCGGGCCATCGCGATCCCCGAAACCACCTCACCCTCGCCGTCGAGCTCGGTCAGGCCGCGGCGCTCCTCGGACACCAGTTCGACGCGGGCGACGTCGCGGATCAGCACCGGCGTGCCCATCGCGCTCTTGACGACAATGGTCTCGAGGTCGGCGGCGCCGCGCAGGTAGCCCCGGCCCCGGACCATGTATTCGGTCTCGGCCATCTCGACCACGCGCCCGCCGACGTCGCGGTTGGACTCCCGGATCGCCTTGCTGACCGCGCCCAGCGGGATGCCGAAGGCGCGCAGCTTCACCGGATCGACCGTGACCTGGTAGCCCTTGACGAAGCCGCCGACCGAGGCCACTTCGGCCACCCCCGGCGCCTTGGTGAGCTGGTAGCGCAGGTACCAGTCCTGCAGCGAGCGCAGTTCGGCCAGGGTCTTGTCCTTGGCGAGCAACGCGTACTGGTAGACCCAGCCCACCCCGGTGGCGGCTGGGCCGAGCTGCGGGGTCACCCCGCCCGGCAAGCGCCCGGCGGCGAAGCTGAGGTACTCGAGCACCCGCGAGCGCGCCCAGTAGATGTCGGTGCCGTCCTCGAAGATCACGTAGACGAAGGACGCGCCGAAAAACGAGAAACCGCGCACCACCTTGGACTTGGGCACCGAGAGCATCGCGGTGGTGAGCGGATAGGTCACCTGGTCCTCGACCACCTGCGGCGCCTGTCCCGGGTACTCGGTGTAGACGATCACCTGGACGTCGGAGAGGTCCGGGAGCGCGTCGACCGGAGTCTTCATGACGGCGTAGATCCCGCCGAGCGTGACGAACAGGGTCGCGAGCAGCACCAGGAAGCGGTTGCGGCCCGACCACTCGATGATCGCCGAGAGCATGGTGTTCTCCCGCTCAGTTCCGGCCGGCGGCCGGCTTGACGCTGGTGATCACCCACTCGCCGGGCTGGCGCTCGACGAACTCGAAGTCCACCGCCGCGCCCGGACGCAGCGCCGGCAGCAGCGCTTCGTTGGCGACCTGGAACTCCATCGTCATCGCCGGCCACTTGAGCGTCGCCACCGGGCCGTGGGCCAGGCTCACGGTCTTCGTCCTGGGGTCGACCGAATCGACCTTGCCCGAGGCGCGATGGCCGACGCCCGCCGCTGCGCCCTGCCCCGGAGCGGGGGTGGCGGCGCTTCCCGGCGCCGCGCCCGGCGCGGCCGTGAGCGAACCGATGGCGGCCTTGAGGTTGCTCTCGGCGTCGATCAGGAAGTTGGCGGTCACTACCACGGTATCGCCTTCGTCAACGCCCTCCAGGATCTCGATGAACTCGGCGCTGCGGGCTCCGGTGCGCACCGTGCGCGGCTCGAAACGGCCCTCGCCGGTGGCCACCAGCACGATGCGGCGGGTGCCGCTGTCGATCACCGCGGACTCCGGCACGGCCAGCACCCTGGTGGCGCTGCCGGCGGCCAGTTCGACCTGGGCGAACATCGCCGGCTTGAGCAACTGACCAGGGTTGGCCAGTTCGATGCGCACCGGAATGGTGCGGGTCGCCGCGTTGAGCGTCGGGTAGACGTAGGTGACGGTACCGCGGAAGACCTTGTCCGGGTAGGCGTTGATCCGCACGTTTGCCTTCGCACCGTTACGCACCGCCGCGATGTCCTGTTCGAAGACGTCGGCAATGACCCACACCGCCGAAAGATCGCTGACCTCGTAGAGCGTCTCGCCAGGCATGAAGCGCATCCCCTGCAACGCCTTCCTGGTGGTGACGATCCCGCTCACCGGGGAGCGGAAGGTCACGGTGCGACGCACTGGGCCGGATCCTTCCAGCGCGCGCAGTTGGTCGTCGGAAATGTCCCAGTTCCTCAGCCGCGCCAGACTGGCTTCGGCGAGGCGCTTCATCGCCGTCACGGTCTCGTCGCCGGCACCGGCGAGCGCCTGCACGCCACTCATCGCAATCGCGTACTCGCGCTGCGCCGACACCAGTTCGGGACTGTAGACCTCGAAGAGCGCCTGGCCCTTGGCCACCGGCTGGCCGGTGACGTTGACCAGCAGGCGCTCGACGTAGCCCTCGAATTTGGGAGCGATCGCGTACATCCGGCGCTCGTCGGGCTCGATCCGCCCGGCCGCGACCACCGCGCGCTCGATCACCCGCCGGCTCACCGGCTCGGTGCGCACGCCGAGTTTCTGGACCTTCGCGGTGCTGATTTGCACTTCGCCCTCGGCACCGGAGCCCGGCTCGGCGCCGCCCTCGTAGACCGCGATGTAGTCCATCCCCATCTGGTCCTTCTTGGGCACCGGCGAAGTGTCGGGCAGGCCCATCGGGTTGCGGTAGTAGAGGATCTTGGGCCCACTCGCCGGCGCGGCGGCGGTTGCCGCGGCAGCAGCTGGCGCTTCACCCGCTGGCCGGTTACCGGCTCCAATCCAGTAGCCACCGGCCCCGGCCGCAACCGCGATCAAGATCACTGCTGTCGTCACTGCCACTTTCATCAGATTTCCTCGCCGAGCAGGCGCTCGATTTCAGCCAGCTGCAACTGGGCATCAGTGCGCGCGCGCAACTGGCTCTGCCGGGCCATCCGGAGCTGGCGCTGGGTCTCCAGCAGGGTGGCGAACTCGACCCGGCCGTTCTCGTAACTCGTCAACGCCGACTGGAAAGCCAGTTCGGCCTGGGGTAAGAGGCTGTTGGTCGCGAGCGCCGCGCTGCGCTGCGCGATGTCGAGCGCGGCGTGGCTCTCCGCCAACTCGGCGAGGACCTGGTTGGCGCCGGCCTCGCGGCGCGAACGCGCCGCTGCCAGCATCGCCTCGGATTCGCTCTCCTGGGCCCGGCGCGAGCGCTGCTGCAGGGGAATGTTGATCTCGACCATCCACTCGAACTTGCCGATCGCCAGGCTGCCCGAGGTCACGCCCACCGTAAAGTCGGGATAGCGGTTGCGCAGCACCAGGTCACGGTTCGATTCGGCCGCACGCACCTTGGCTTCGTCAGCGGACAGCAGCGGGTTGTTGGCGCGGGCGCGCTCGAAGAGCGCCGCAAGTTCGGGCGCGGCCGGCACCGGCCGTGTCTCCTGCGCGGGGGCCAGCGGCGCCTCGGCGGCCCGACCGAGCAGCATGTTCAGGCGTGCCTGGAGCATGCGCCGATCCTTCTCGAGCATCAGCAGCTCGTTGGCCATGGCCGTCTGCTCGAGTTGCGCCCGGATCACGTCCTGTTGCGGCGCGAGACCGCCGGTGTAGCGGGCCAGGGCGACGCGCTCGAGCCGCGCCATCAGGTCGAGGACCTGGCGCACCAGCTGTTCGTTGCGATCGACGAACTCAAGGCGCGCGTGGGCAGCCTTGATCCGCGCTGCCACCTCGACCCATGCGGCGCGCGCTCGCGCCCCTGCGGCATCGCGCTCAAACCCGGCCACGTCACGCTGCAGGTCACGCTTGCCGAACCAGGGCAGATCCTGCATCAGGCGGTAGCGATTCATGCGCACTAGCTCGGGGTGCGGCATCTGCTCGCCGAGCTCGATTACTTCCATGCGCTCGACGCGCAGCTTGGGATCCATCAATGCCCCGGCTGATGCCGCACGTGCGCCGGCAGCATCGGCTTCGTGGCGCATCGCGGCAAATTCGGGGTTGTTGGCGAGCGCGAAATCCAGCAGCGAGGCCACGCTCGCGCCGGGAATGGCGTCCTCGGCGTGCGTTGCGGCCGCCATGGTCAGGGCTGCTGCCGCGGCTGCCAGCCGCCATTTCGCTGTCAATCTCATCTGCTGCCACCTCCGGAAACCAGGTGCCCCGGGCGCTTTCGGGCGGACGCCTCGTGCGCCATCAATCGGCCTAGCGTGCCGGTTCGATGCGGGTGACGAGCAACTCGCCGTTGGCCAGGACGGCTGAGAA